>DYLF01000009.1:0-2128 GCA_020722205.1 Desulfobacca acetoxidans | reverse complement strand
TCGATGGTTTTCAGTCCATCAGGCTCCTGGCTATCTGCGATGACCACAAAACGGTAGCCGCCCCAAACCTCGTCTTTGGCGGCCTCTTCAGCGTCGGCCACCTTAGATTGGATTTCCGCCCGGTCGGCCCGGTCGAAATCGCCACCCAGCGTCCCCTCGGCAATCTCCTTGGCCACCCGCTTCCAGGCGAGCCAAAGCTCCACCTTCTCCCGTAAGTCACGGCCGGGTCTTTTCAGACACCATACAAGGGCACCTGGATATAGCCTGGGGGATTTGCCCCGCTGCCTGGTCCATTCGGCAATTTGCTGGCGCAGCGCGCCTTCTCCCGTCCAATCGGACTCCGGATCGACAATAACCAGCGTAAGTCTCGGCGTGTCCTGAACAGCGGTGCCTTCCGTCGGAAAAGGCACCAGCGGGATACTGGCGCCCCGTTCAAACTCTTTCTTGATAAGGGACCGCATGGCTGGTTTGATCTCGGATTCCTCGTCCAGGGAGGCCCGCCGGTCGTTGACTACTTTCTTGATGGTCGGCTGATGGCTGATCTTAAAGCCATCGGAGCCTACCCGCCTAATGAAATATGATTTGGCTTCGAGGGTAAATGCGGCCGTGTCCACCGAGGTGGTATCAACTTCCGGCTCGCCCAGGGCAAAACGCAGCTCTGGCAATTGCGCCACTTTGTCTATCTGCCCGCCCGAGGACTCGAAGAGGATCGCCGTCCCCACGCGGCGGTGGATGTTCCGCAAGGCTCCCTTGGTGTCCGCGTCCAGGGCCCGGGCGTGAGACTGGGCTCCCGAGATATCGGAGTCGATGGCGGCGACCAGCCGGGATTCGCCTAGTTGCCCTAGAACCACTCCCCGAAAATCCGCCACATCCAAAGGCGCGGATCCGAGGGTGATCAGGGGTTCTCGGCGAGCCTCAGTGAACCCGGTCCGGTAAGCCCAGGAAATCCACTGGGCCAGCATGGCCAGCGTCCCGCGGGTCTGTTGGTACTGGGATAGCGCCTGCCACTTCCGCTGGAACACCGACAGCGTCGCCGGATGGAAGGGATAGCAGACCTCAAAGCGGCTGCGCAGGTATTCCCTTGCTTTGGCCTCCGTCGTGGCGCTGTCCACCGCGGTCCATTCCGGCGGCAACTGCGCCCGCCGCTCGAAGCACCAGTCCGCATAGCTCTTCGATACGCTCTTACGAAGGCGCTCGTTGCCGATGTCTTCGAACAGACGCCGGCGGACCACCTGGCTGATTTCAGTTTCGTCATTAGCGATCAAGTCTTTGGCCACCCGGCGGACGACCCTGGTAATCTTCTCCTGCCATTTAAGGTCCCAATCGGTCATCTCTACCTGGCTGCGAGGCAGACTAATGATCGCCGCCCCATGGGTGGTGGCGGTGGTCGCCACGGTCAAATTCTGGATGAAGGCATAAAACTGCTCAGCCAAGCCGCGATGGCGGTTAAGGAAGTTCAGCACCTCGTCGAAGAGCAGGAGAACCGGCGCCTCTGCCGCCTTGAAGACCCGGCTCAGCGCCTCCGTCCCCGGCGGCGTGGTCTTTGCCGCCGCGCCCAGCTCTTTGACGCCCTTCTCTCCGGCCAGTTGCCAGGCCACATCAATCCAAGGCGTTTCCCGTCCCTCCTGTGGGTCCCAGGCGTTGCCCACGAAGGCGGCGACCTTGGCCTGGGGCATGGTGCCGATGCCCGCCTCCTGGATGAGGGCGCCTACACCTGGATATTCTGCGGCCTTGGCCCCGTTGGCGGCCATGTGGTAGAGAGCGGTGAGCGTGTGGGTCTTGCCGCCGCCGAACTGCGTGATGAGCGTCATCACCGGCGCCGTATTGGCCGTCTCACCGGAGAGCCGCCGGAGCACCATGCCGGCGTGCTCGCGGAGTGCCCGGGTAAAACAGGTTCGGGCAAAGAACTGCTCAGGCTCCCGGTAATCCTCCGGCGCAGTCCTGGCGATGACCTGCTCCAGGTGGATGGCAAACTCATCCGGATTGAACGACCGGCCTTCACGGACTTCCTTGCGCGGTGTGGCTACCTTGTACCAAGGTTCCATGGGGCAAACTCCCTATATTATGGCTCGGGCGGCTTATCAGCCCCCGCAATCTCCTGCTCCAATTCCTCCAGGGGCGGGAGAAT
>DYLF01000160.1 GCA_020722205.1 Desulfobacca acetoxidans | reverse complement strand
CAAGGGTTGGGCGAAGCGGCGGACCACGTCGAAGACCAGGCTGTAGCCCTTGCTCTTGCCCTTGGGAGTGGCCTCCTCCTCGTCCTCGTCGCCGACCTCCTCTTCCCCCTCCCCCTCACACTCCTTACCCCCCTCTCCCTCTGGGAGAGGGCTGGGGTGAGGGCGAGGACCATTGCCATTGGTGCTTTGTAGCGTCCAGAGGAAGAGGGCGGTCAAGCGGGCGTCCTCTTCCAAGGCGCCGGCGGCGCTGTTCCGGGCCTGGGCCTCGGCGGTGCCCAACACCTGTTCCAGCGCGGTACGGCCCACCACCTCCCAGACCTTCTCCAGGTATTCCGCCAGAGTCACTTCCCGGCCCTCGGCGGTCTCCACCTTGGTGTAGCGGCTGAAAATCTCCAGGGCCGGGCCGATGCAGGCAAAGACCAGGTCCGCGCCGCGAATGCCTTCCCCCTGCAGCCGCTCCATCCAATCGCCGACACGCCTGGGGAGTTCCCGCAGAACATCGCCACAGTCGCCCACGGGAGCATCTTCAGGCCGGGGGCGGCAGACAAGGTGGACGCTTGTAGCAAGAGCAGCAGTCTCACGAGCAAGGAGTCTGGCGCCCCTCTCAGTCGCTATTGGCCACGAGCTCGTTACTGTCAAACCGCAATTTATTATGCCCGTGAGAAGCGCTTCCCAACCCTCCGTAGTCTTGTGTGCAAATACTATGCAGCCGATTCCATCATTATTGAGAATCCGTTTCCCTTCAGCAAATGATTGCGCCATGGCAGTTTCGTAGAACACTCGGTTTTTGGGCCCCCCGTTCGACATCCTCCCTGGGTCCTGTATAGCTTCTCTTTCCTTGGGTGAAAGTCTATTGCTGGGGTCGAATCTATCATAGAGAAGAGAGTGATCATTTATAGCACGCTTTAGCCAAACCATGAAAAAGTCTGATAGATCCGCATATGCTATTGCATCATAATAGGGTGGATCTGTGAAGAAGACATCAGCACTGCCGTCCGGCAAAGGGTTTTCAGTGGCATCTGCATTATGTACCTGACCCAGACCCAGTGATGAGCAACTAATATTTTTTGCAGCTTCGGCAAAGTCATCTAATGAATCCGTTAATCCCCCTGCAAAAGGGCTGATAGGATTGTATTTGGGATAATCCCAGCACATCGGCAAAGCTTGTCTTCCAAATGCACCTGCAACGGTCTCGCTGCCTTTGTGCCAAAAGGAGACTGTATTGCAGTGCCTTATGATTTTGCTAAGTTGCAATGGGGGCAGTTTTGTATCTTGCTCAACAAACGACTTCAATATACTTAGGAGAATCAGTTTTTGCCGCCCAGTAAAGATATCAGAAAACGTATTCATTCCATATAAGAGAACCCGAAAGCCAGAGCTACCTTTCATTCTCTCCATAGGCAATGGCTCATCCGGAACAGGGCAAAGGTCCTCCTTCCCACCACGCTCCCATGCATCGAGAATAGCTTTTAGCTGCCTCTGCGCCTTCCAGACGGCCAGGTAGTCGCTCTCGGTGGGCAGGCGGTAGTGACGTCCACCCTCACCCCTAGCCCCTC
>DYLF01000008.1 GCA_020722205.1 Desulfobacca acetoxidans | reverse complement strand
TAAAAGTTTCCGGCCCGCCTGGTTGAGCCAGCGGATGCGGCCGCGCTGGTCGGTGCGGATAATGGCATCGGAGGTGGACTCAAAGGCGCTCTTCAGGGAATGATGCAGCCAGGAGCGCTCCAGGAAAGCGCTCACCTCCCGGCAGAGAGCCTGAAGTTCCTCCAGATGTTCCAGGGAAAAGGCGTCTTTCTGTTCATCTTCGATATTGATGAGCCAGTCGCCTTCACTGGTGAAAACGGGGACACAAAGCTCTGAGGCCGTGCCGGTCAGGAGACCTAGGAAGTGGCCCCGAAATTTGGGGTCTTCCCGGACATTGCCGATATTGACTGCGGTGCGGTTCAGATAGACATAACTCAGTACGCCCCCCTCCGGCCCTGGCTTGAGGGGTTGGGTGTAGTCATCCGGCAAACGGAAATCCTGCCGGCTGGCTTTCTGATAAAGAAGGCGCAACAACTCCTCCTCTTTTTCGACTTTGAACAGGGCCACATTGTCCCAGCCATAAAAATCCGCCAGGCTGTCCACCAGGTTGTTTACCACTGCCTTAAAGTTGTTGCACCCGGTGGTCAGCTTTCGGATAAGCTTGCCCCGGAACCTTTCTTCTTTGGCCCTTTCCAGCGCCAGGGTCCGGAATACGGCCTTGTCCAGGGGCAGGGCCGTCAGGCTTTTCTGGTGGCGCCGGTGGTAAAATCCTGTAGCTTTTTTGGACAGGGTAATAGCCGCCACCACCCGGTTCTCCTTTACCACCGGATAACGTATCAGCGAGCGATAACCGGCCTGTAAATAGGCCTGGATTTCCGGCAGCGTCAATAATTTCTGCCATTTTTCCTGGGACAGGAAGACCTCCAGGTTATCGATGCGGTGAATTTTTCGGTGGCCTCTGAGCCATTGCAACAATTTGGCAGGCGGGGCCCACCAGCGGGCATCCCACCTGGGCGGCTCGCCTTGGTTGGTGTAGGCGAACAGCCGGCAAAGGTGGTGTCGGTCCTTGCTGAATACCGAGAGGCTGAAGAGGTCATAGGGGATGATCCGGGCCACTTCCTGGGCCACCGCCTGGAACAAGGTGGGGCCGTCGGTGGCGCCTTCCACCGCCCGGTGGATGGCGGCGATGGCCTTTTCCAGCTTCCGGTTCTTGATAAAGGCCAAAGACCCCACAATGTTGCCCCGTGGGTCAAGGTCGGGGAGGGAGGAAATTTCTACCGGCACCGGGCGGCCTTCCCAGTGGCGAAACACAGTTTCATAGGTGTCGCTTAATCCCCGACGGCGCCGGGCCAGTTTGTCTTTTAAAAGCTGATAAATCTCTTCGCTTGGCGCCAGATCCCGCACTGTTTTATCCTGACAGGTGGTCCATCCTAATAATTCCAGAAATTTGCGGTTGGCAAAGTTTATCTTTTCATCCAGGCCAACCTTGATCACGCCCCAGGG
The DNA here is from genome assembly GCA_020722205.1 of Desulfobacca acetoxidans. Taxonomy (GTDB): domain Bacteria; phylum Desulfobacterota; class Desulfobaccia; order Desulfobaccales; family 0-14-0-80-60-11; genus DYLF01. Next base: position 46,920 of record DYLF01000008.1, on the reverse strand, counting down.
ATGTTTATCCAAAATGGTCTGCTGAGCGCGCACGGTGTGGGATAGAGCCATAAAACAGGCAAAACCGCCGCGGTATTGGTTGGCTATCATCAGAGCGCCGATCTCGGCCCCCACCGGCTTCTTTCGGTTTTTCCGATCTCTCAGAGTCAACAAACGCACACCTAAACCAGTCGCCAGCCGGCCGGCGGCCGCCTGCCGGACAAACTCCTGCTCCTCGCCGGCAAACAGACTTGCAAGCTCCACCCCGATTAATGACCTGTCTCCAGCCAACCGTTCCATTTCCTTATTGGCGTACACGATGACACCTGCCGGGTCTAACTGGCAAAACCCTCGGGCACCACCCTCCAAGATATATTCATAGGTCTCCGAGGTCTCCCGCAGAACCAAGGCCACCAGCTCATCCACCTTTTCTCTGACCAGGGTGACGGTCTCCAAGAGTTCATCGCAGGTGACTTCTGGAGAATGCGGCAGGGTTTCCTGAACGGCGGTTTTAAGACACGAAGCCTCCACAAAAAAGTCGCTGATGGAATAATGGGGGGCGGGTAGCCGGACCCGGGCAAGGATGGGGGCGATCCGGGAGCCGAGGTCATCGCCGGCGCCTGACAGGCCGGCCATTATTAGGGTCAAGAGGTCTTTCCCGGCTCTGCGGTCTTTTTTCAGCAGCCGCAGTTTAGACGCGGTCTCTTCCCCCCACTTTTCCTGCAGGGACTTATACCAGGAAGCGTATAAACGGGTTTTGTGGCGGGAGAGGACACCAGCCAGAAAGACGGGGTCGGAAAGGACGCCACCTGGCGAACCCATGGCCACACTCCTTGTTTACCGGGTTGAGGTTTGCCCCCTTAGCTGAGGGCCATATCGGTGGCAAAAGAAAAGGTCTTCAGTTCTTGAGTAAAGAATATTGATAGTTAGGTGATCAGGCTGGTAAGTGACAGGTTGACGTGGTGGAAAGGGGCAATTAACAACGCCTAATTACCGCCGCAGCTTGGGCCGAAAGGACGAAACCCGCCCCTGGAGCAGGGGGTTGGGGTTTCATGGTGCCCCCGAGAATGTCACGTTTGTATTTATGTAATCCCCAGGAAAGAATTTTTGTCAAGTGAAAAGGAGTGGGAAAAATTATTTTATCCAAAGGGGCAGCAAGGCAGAAAGCGAAAAATGCAACGGTTTTAATTAGTTAAGAGGCTACAGAGGATAGCCCGCTGATAATGTCCATCGCCTGTAGCCTCTTGCGGTTCGCATGGTGGTCACGGCGCCTGCTGGATGGCGGACAACTGCCAGGGATTGTTGCCCAGGGGCCGGGTAAAGGTCCAGTATTCCTCAAACTTCACCGGATCAATTTTGCTGCCGGATATGACTTCCCCGGTCTTGTCGTCCACTGTATAGTCCAACAGGTTGGCGTAGACCCGGGCGGTGATGTAGTCCTGGCCCGCTTCCTGCCAAGCTTCGGTAATATTCACTTCTCGGACGGCGATATTTTCCAGGCGGTTGGTGCGGCCTTCGGCCTTAAGCTGGGCCGCGTCCTCCTGGAGCAGACGGTACATCTCCTCGGTGAGGAGATGCTTCACCGGCGATAGATCCCGGTTGGCGTAAGCGCCTTGCACTTTGAAGAACATATCCATGACCTGGTCGTTAAAGCGCGTTTCGTCGAACCCGGGGTCCGTTTGTCTGATATAGCCCAAGCCCTTCTCCAGATCGTCGTCCGCCTGGAGGGGGAGTTGGTCATAATAGGGGGGCTGCTGATAGGTGGGTTGCTGGGGTGGCTCCAGCGTCTCCAGGCGACTCTGGTAATAAGGGCCTTCAGCCGCGGCCTCCAGGCGTTTTTTCTTGAGGTACCAGTAGATCAGGTAGCCGATGCCGGCCAGGATCAGGATATCGAAGAGGCCGATGCCGCCGCCGAACCCGCCGCCCGCGCCCCCATAAGCCGGGGCGCCGCCGAAGAGGCTGCGGAACAGCAGACCTCCGGCCAGACCGCCCAAGAGTCCGCCGCCGAAGCTGCGCCAGAAGCTGGAGGGTGAAGAGGCTGAAGGCGTTGGCGTGGGTGCAGGCGTCATACCAGGCCGCCTGGGTTGCCCGGGGGTTGTGGGGGTATAGGGGCGGAACGGTTGGGGGGCGACGTATGGCCTGGGGGGTGCTGCGGAGCGAAAACCGCGGCTGCCCATGAATCCGCCCCGGCTGCTGCCGACCCGGGCCCAGGCCTCGGAGGGCAAAACCAAAACCATGAGGTAGCCCAGAGTCAGGATTACCAGCAAAAGCGATAGCCATTTTTTGGATAACATGGTGTTTCTCCTAAAATCAAATTTGCCTATACAGTGTCAGGTATTGAGTGGCAAGTTTCCAATCAGCTCCGCCGGGGGCTTGAGGCCGAAGAGAGCAGGTCTCATTTATCGCCTGCCACCCCTAAGCTTTGCAGCTCCTGGCAGCATAACGGATGGCCCAGCTTGCAGCCTTGTTTAAAATCGGCCACGCCTTTGTCGCGGTCATTTAGATGGCGCAGGTAAATCTGTCCCCGGGCAAAGTAAAATAGAGGGATATCGTTCCTCAGACGGATGGCGGTGCTGAAATCATCTACGGCCTGCTGATAATGTCCCAGGCAGAACTGCACCATACCGCGTTGGTGAAAGGTCCAGGGGTCAGCCGGGTTGAGGGCGGCGGCGCGGTTGAAGTCCGCCAGGGCATCCTCATAGCGCCCTTCCTGGGCCAGACAGTCGCCTCGTTCTTTCAGGGCATCACAGTGCTCACCGTCCACACTGAGGATGCGGTTGAAGGTCTCAAGCGCCTCCTGGCGGCGTTCCATCTCGGCCAGTAGTTTCCCTTTGGCCAACAATAAGGCAGTATCCCGAGGGTGTTTTTGCAGCCCCTGGTTCAAGGTGGCCAAGGCTGCCTCTTTTCTTCCCAGGGCTGCCAGGGAAGCCGCCAGATATCGCCGTGCGGCCACGGAATCCTGATCAGGGGTCAGATATTTCTGAAACAACTCCACCGCCTGGTCATGTTTGCCAGCTTGTTGGGCCGCCAGCCCCTGGGTCAACAGATCCTGTGCTTGACAGATTACAGGGCAAAAAAACAACACGCTTAGGATGACAAACCAGGCGCTATTTTTCCTGCTCATGAACGCCCACCTTTTATTGGGTTTTGGGACTTAGGTTCTGGGTTCTGGGATAGCTATTGCAGCCTCTTGCCGAAATATTTTCTTCGCTCTACCGTTCGCCTGATATTTCAGGACTATCAGGCAGGTGGGCGGTGATAATTTTGGCAAGAGCCTGATTGTTTAGATTTTATCAAGCAATCAGATTTAAGATAACTAAAAAAGGTTCTGGGAAAAAATCTTTTCCCAGAACCCAAAAACCAGGACTAAAAACCCCGTCTTCAATAGCTTCGCATTTCCCGGAGACGGCGGATGCGCTCTTCCAGGGGCGGATGGGTGCTGAAGAGGTTCATGAAGCCGCCCCCGGTGAGAGGGCTGACGATAAACAGGGGCGCGGTGGCCGGGTTGGCGGCCATGGGCGCGGCCTGATTGCCATAAGTCAGTTTCTCCAAGGCGCGGGCCAGTGACTCAGGGTTGTGGCAGAGTCTGGCTCCGGTCTCATCAGCGATGTATTCCCGGGAGCGGGAGATGGCCATCTGAATAAGCATGGCGGCGAGGGGGGCGATAATGGCCATGACCAAAGTGCCCAACATCCCCAGGCCGCCTTCGTCTTCATCCTGGGATCCCCCGAAAAAGGCGGCAAAGCGGGCCATATCGGCCAGGATCATGATGGCGCCGGCCAAGGTGGCGGCCACGGTTTGGATGAGGATGTCCCGGTTGCGGATGTGCCCCATTTCGTGGGCCAAGACCCCTTTGAGCTCCGTGGGGGTCAACAGGCGCATGATGCCTTCGGTGACCGCCACCGCCCCGTGCTCGGGGTTGCGCCCGGTGGCAAAGGCGTTGGGGGTATCGCCGGGAAGGATATACACCCGGGGCTTGGGCACCCCGGCTTCCCGGGCCAGATCCTCCACCATGCGGTGCAGATCCGGAGCTTCGGCCTGGCTCACCTGCTTGGCCCCATACATGCGCAAGACAATCTTGTCTGAGAACCAGTAGCTGATGAAGTTCATGGCTAAGGCAATCACAAAGGCGATTTGCATGCCGCTGCGGCCGCCGATGACCTTGCCCATGAGGACCAGAAACACCGTCAAACCTGCCAAGAGTAAAAAGGTTTTGATTCGGTTAGGCATAATAACCACTCCCGCACCGCTTCGCGGTGCTTGTCTGCAGTCTCAATATTTAATGATTATAAACCATCTCATTATAAAATATTAATAAGTTACAGCATCCTTGTCAATAGGCTGGGGGAAGGTTGGGCAATGACATTGGCGGCGAGGTTCCGACTGCCGTTTGGAGAAGTTCTGAGTTCTGAGTTAGTTGCAGCCGGAAAACTTTTCATGATTTGATGTGGGGCATAGGAGCAAGAAGGTCCCCTTTCAGGCCAATATGCCGTCTATACTGAAAATCTTTAATATTATTACTAACATTCAGTTGGGTTGGATTTAAGTTTAACAACGGCCATCCGATAATTATTGGTAGGGGTCTTCTTCCCGGGTTAAGGCTGGCTCCGGGTGCGCGAAGGGGACCAGCAGCCGGGGTTGACAAACCGTGCAAGTGCTGCGGGCAACCTATTGTCCTTAGCCGCAACGGGACAAAGCCTTAGTGAGCTCAATGATGTCGGTAAGAGTTTGCCAAGAGGAAATCCGACGCATCTTTGAATTACACGACAGCGTCGAATATGGTGAGACTTTGCACCAGAGCGCCTGCCACTTCCTCGCCCTGGGTTGGGATATCGTGGCCTTGTCTGCTGGGGGCGATTTATATGCGGAGATCGATTTTCATGGTCCGGAGAGGATCTGGAGCCGACAACTAGTGGATTGGGCCCTGGAAGGAAAAGAAATCAATTTGGGGGTGCGGACCGGAAAGGGGTCACGCTTGCTGGTCATGGAATTGCCGACACAAGAAGGAGTTTTTCTGTCCTACTTGTCGGGAGGGGGGAGTTCCACCTGTGTAGCCGAAACCGGCCTGGGACGCCGACTCTATTTTTATAGCATCACCGATGACTGGCAGCCGCCAGCCTCGTTTCTAGTCCTCTCCTTTCAGCTCATGGTTTATGGAGAAGGGGGGCTGGTGCTCCTCCCTCCCTCTCCGGACCCCGACACCCAAGTGTCTCTGCGTTGGTTGTCTCCGCCCTGGGAAACCCCTCCCTGCCGGTTAAGCGAAGAGATGAAACAATATCTCAGCCTTATTGCCTGCGGAACAAAGATAACTGGCCACCCGGCAGGTCCCGATATTACTCCTTGGCGAACCGTCTATCCGTTTGTCGCTTCATCTCCGGAGATTTTGGCGGCTCTGTATACACCAAGCGAATCTGAACAAGCATATTACCAGAACCTGCTTAAAACCGCGCTGGCTGTCGGCCGGCAGGACCCCCAGGTGCTCCTAAGCCTGATGTGGTACGCTCCCTTGGGGAATGCCCGCGACCATCCGCAGGGGCGTCAATTTCTCACCGAATTAGTCAGTTCCATGGTTCAGCCCGCAGTACCAAATGGTGACCAAAAAGTGGTGAAGACCCTGAAAAGGGACCGCCATTTCGGGCAAGGCGCGACGGCCTGCGCTCCATGAAGCAGGAAGCATGACAAATGCATCCCCGGTTGCCTCGGCCGAAGGGTATTTCCCCTTAAGGCTTTGTCGCCTGAGGCCTGGGAAGCCTCTCTTTTTCGACCTCTATTTTGAAGTCCCTGGCCTTAACGGCTGTGACAGGCATCTGGTCCTGAGCTGCCGCAAGGGTAAGATTTTCCAGGATAAACTTCTGGGTTCAGATGAGGGGCGGAAAAGCTGGGCCTATTTCCCATCCTCTGAGGCTGCCGCCGTGCTGAGATATTTTAGCGATAATGTCGAGGAATTTTTAAGAAAACCAAGCCTGCTGAACTGCGATAAAATTGCTTTTCTCTATGATATCTCTTTGACCTGGGTGGAAAATTTTTTCACTGCGCCCGCCTCTCAAGCACCGGATAATATTAAATTTATAATAACAATAATCGAAAGAATCCTAAAATATCTGCTGGATGAAAAAAATCTAGCAAAATTGCTCTGCACGGTGAGAAGACATGATTCCCACCTATACACGCACACTATTAATGTTTTTCTTATCAGTATGGCCTTCTCGCTTTTTAAGGGGTGGAGCGTTGAAGAGAGCAGAGAATTAGGTTTAGCCTGCCTGTTGCATGATATCGGTATGACCTCTCTTCCTCACGATATTACCCAAAAACCAGAGCGCTTGACTGATATCGACCGACATTACGTCAAGAATCATCCTGGAGAAAGCAAAAAATTGTTAGCAAAAATTCCCCTTATACCTGAAAGGGTGCTGGCAGTTGTTGCTCAACATCACGAAAATTACGATGGTTCAGGATATCCTCAGGGGTTAGCGGCGGAGGCTATCCATCCCTGGGCCAGAATTTTGCGAATTATTGACAGTTTTGAGTCCCTTACCTCCATCCGGCCTTGGCGGCCGCCCTGCAATACCAGCCAGGCTCTCGCAGTGATGAAATCCACCTTGAAAGGGAAGGAAGTTTACGATCCGGTCTTACTGGCCGAATTTATTGGGTTTCTGCAACAGGGGTAAGGTGTTGCGGGGCCTTACCTTCCTTTGGTCAGCGACCCCTTCCCTCCCTAATCTGTCCGTATCCGAAGCCATCGGAAAGATTCCCCCTGTCGAAGGAAGGTGCATGCAATTTTTTCCTACCTGCTGCCGGCGCCAGCGGTTTTCGGTTTTGCTTTGGAGGGTATTAACAACCGGACAGAGATGTCTCCATCATATTGATTAAGGGGGGCGGATAGAAAAGCGCAGCGGGTAGCTCTCTGACGGTGGAAGCGGCCAAGATGGTATATTCTTTGCTAAATATTCCCCTAAGAAATTGTTGAGGGAAAATTGTGAGCTTTGTTGTCCAAGACCTGTCATCCCAGGAAATGAGCCGGCTGCGGGTTGCAGCCAGCTGTTTGTTCGGGGGGCAGCAGATCAACGACAAAGAGTTTTGGCATAATCTCACGCCGGTCACTTTGAAGAGGGCCTTTCGGGAACAGGTCAAGCGTTCCCATCCTGACCTTTATTCGCAGGCCAGTCCCGAGATGTTGCGGCACAAGCAGGATCGCTTCCGGCGTGTGCAGGAATCGTATGAGGTTCTCAAAGGCTTCATGGACCGCCGCTTGAAGGGCGTCAGCCCCAGGAACATCATCCACAAGAAGATTATTGCGGTGGGTGGGGCCAAGGGCGGCATCGGCAAGAGCATGTTGGCTTGTAACCTGGGGGTTTATCTAAGTTCCCAAGGTTATCAGACACTTATGGTGGACCTAGATTTGGGTGGGGCCAACCTGCACCTGTATTTAGGGGAAACCAGGTTACGGGCCAGCATCAATGATTTTTTGACTGGAGGGGTGTCAGCTCTCAGCGATATTCTGATGGCCAGCAAGTATGGCCCGGCGCTCATTGGGGGGGACAGTTCCCAGCTGGGGTCAGCCAATATCAGTTTCACTGCCAAGATGCGACTGTTGAAGTCTCTGCGTGGCTTGGGGGCGGACTATGTAATCATCGACCTGGGCAGTGACACTTCTTTCAACATCCTGGATTTTTTTCTGTCCGCTGATATTCAGCTCATCCTCTCCACCTGCGAGCCGGCTTCTTATTTAGAGGCCTATAATTTCATCAAAGTAGGGCTGTATCGCCGGTTGAACCGTTGGGCGGCGGAAAAAGATGATTTGCCCCGAAAAAACTTTGCCCTTAAAGAGTTAATTTTTGAGGCTACTTATCCGGGCAATGGCAGGAAGGTAAAAAACCTTCAGGAATTAAAGGCCAGAGTGCAGCAACAACATCCAGAGTTTTTCCCTTACCTGCAAAAAACCATAGAGAGCTATCAGCCCGCGCTGGTGATCAACAAAGTAAGGCCGGGGGAAAAGGTGGCGCCGGTGGTGCACCGTCTCCAGGAGGTGGCTGGCAAAATGTTGGGGATTCAAGTCAGGTTTTTGGGGGCCATGTCTTATGCGGAGGAAATTCATCAGAGTCTTCAGGAACTGACGCCTTTGGTGGCCGTCAACTCCAAATGTCAGGCCGCCAAAGAGCTGGCCGCCATAATGCAGAATTTGCTGTAAGTGGGGATTGAGAATATTTTGTGCGGGGCCGGCAGGAAGAGTGACCATGGTCCCACCCCCTTTTTCTCCGCCTGGGAGAAATGAACTACCAATGCCAATACGCCGTCTTGGGAGCACGGAAGCCGTCGCCCATGGTGGCCAAGCCTCTCATGGCTTATGGCTCACGGCTGAAGAGCTGTAAAAAATATTCTTGATTTCCCTTGGGGCCTGTCAGGGGGGAGGGGAAGGCGGGGCTCAGGCCTAAGCCCAAGTCTTGCGCCGCCTTGGCCACCTTGTCGATGGCAGCTTGTTGCAGGGCCGGATCGCGCACCACCCCGCCCCTGCCCACCTGGCCCTTCCCTACTTCGAACTGTGGCTTGACCAGAGCCAGAATAATCCCGCCGGGGCGCAGGAATTCGAGTATCTTGGGGAGCACCAGGGTGAGGGAGATAAAGGACAGGTCCAGAGTGGCCAGATCGATGGGTTCAGGAATGGCCTCGGGGGGGAGGTGGCGGATGTTGGTGCGCTCCAGCAGGATCACTCGGGGGTCCTGGCGCAGTTGCAGGTCGAACTGGCCATAGCCCACGTCCACAGCATAAACCCGCCGTGCGCCATGAGCCAGCAGGCAGTGGGTGAAGCCGCCGGTGGAGGCGCCGGCATCCAGGGCCACCTTGTCGGCCACCGCGACCTGAAAATGTTGCAGGGCCGGGGCCAGTTTTTCCCCGCCCCGGCTGACGAAACGCCGCCCGGGGGCCAGCACCGTGACCTCCGAGTCTGGGTGCACCAAGGTGCCGGCCTTGGCCACGGGCATGCCGGCTACGAGGACCCGCCCGGCCATAATGAGGGCTTGGGCCTGGGAGCGGCTGGCCGCCAGCCCCAGGGAGACCAAATGTTGATCTAAGCGGGACTTTATGGTTTTTCGATTATCAGTTTTCAATTTTCAGCTACTGGTTATTGGTTACGCAAGTCCCATAACTCAGTGTTAATCCACATTAGTCTCCGGCAAATTAAGTAAATATTAGTCCGAAGGTTTAAGACTGAATGAGCACAGGCTGGAAGTCGGTGCCTCCGGCCAGGTACAGGTAGATATTATTTTTGCTTTCAGGGTATTGGGCCAGCTTGGGGATAAATAAAAGCAGTCCAAAGAGATGGGGGGTTTTCAGGCATTGGGCCGCTCAAGGGGGAAAGCCGCAGTGGATGACCCAAAAGTTAGCGGTCTTGCGCTCAGGGTGGGGGGAGGTTTTGACCACCGGAATAATATCAGCCTCGGCATAGGCGGCCAGAAGCGAGCAAATCTGCTTGGGGGTGCCGAATTTTAAGACCCGTTCGATAATAAATCTCTTATGTTTGACAGGATCAACGTTTTTGATATCAGTATCCCTTAAGCTCCGGTGCGATATCCTCCAGGGCCATTCCCTTTGACCCACCTCTTTGGATTCAAAGTGAAGCACTGACAGAGGGCGAGGTAAGCTCCTAACATTTGGGGAAAAACAGCCGAGGGCGGCTACTCACTGGGGGGACACTTGGTAACTCTTCTTCAGTATCCAGTGTCACCAAAAAACCCAGAACCCAAACCCCAGTACCTATTTAAAGATACCCCACACCACCCTCTGGGGCCGCGCCGTTTTCGCCAGCAAGGCCAGTGCCCCCTGCCGGATGCCGGCGGCATCCAGGCCATATTTTCCCCGCAACACTTTAGGGGGGCCGTGTTCCACATAGAGGTCCGGGATGGCCAAGCGCTTGACCGGTATGCCGATAAGCTCCCGGTCATGCAGAAGTTCCAATATAGCGCTGCCGAAGCCGCCGATTGCCACGTTCTCTTCCACGGTCAGGACCCGGCCGCACCGGGCCGCCAGGTTAAGAATCAGGTCCGCATCCAGTGGTTTGACAAAGCGGGCGTTGACCACGGCGGCTTGGTAACCTTCTTGAGCCAGCTCCCCGGCCGCCTCCAGGGCTGGGTACACCGTGGCCCCCAAAGCCAGGATAAGGAGATCTTCTCCTTCCCGCAGCACTTCGGCCCGGCCGATGGGAATTTTCCGTAGGGTGGAAGAGAAGGCCACCCCTATCCCCTGGCCGCGGGGGTAGCGCAAGGCGATGGGTCCTGGGTGTTCAACTGCGGTGTAAAGCATGTGCCTGAGTTCGTCTTCGTCCTTAGGGGCCATGAGGACCAGGTTGGGGACATGCCGCAAATAGGAGAGGTCGAAAAGCCCCTGGTGGGTTTCGCCGTCCTCCCCCACGATGCCGCCGCGGTCCATGGCAAAGACCACCGGCAGGTTCTGGAGGCAGACGTCGTGCACCACCTGGTCGTAGGCCCGTTGCAGGAAAGTGGAATAGATGGCGGCCACCGGGCGCAGACCTTCCACCGCCAGGCCGGCGGCAAAGGTAACGGCGTGCTGCTCGCAGATGCCCACGTCCATGAAGCGCTCCGGAAACTCCCGGCGAAAGTTCACCAGGCCGGTGCCATCAGGCATGGCCGCGGTAATGGCGACAATTTTGGGATTTTCCCGGGCCAGGCGCACCATGGTGTCGCCGAAGACCTGGGTGTAAGAAGGCACCTCACTGACGCTTTTTTTGGGTTCGCCGGTGTCGGGGTCAAACTTGCCCAAGCCATGGAAGCCGGTGGGGTCAACTTCCGCCGGCTCATACCCCTTCCCCTTGGTGGTGCGCACGTGCACCAGGATGGGGCCCTTTAGATTCTTGACGTTATTGAAGGTCTCGACGAGGTGTTCCAGGCGGTGTCCCTGCACTGGCCCCAGATAGTTGAATTTCAGGGCCTCAAACAGCATGCCCGGCGTAAAAAACGCCTTGAGGGTCTCTTCGCTCTTTTTGGCCCAAGCGAACAGGTCTTCGCCGATGCCGGGAAAGGAGCGGAGGATTTCCCCCACCTGCTGTTTGAGAAAAACCAGAGTACGCTTGGTGAGTTTGCGGCTAAAAAAGGAGGACAGCGCACCCACGTTGGGGGCGATGGACATGCCGTTGTCGTTTAAGACTACGATCAGGTCTTTGTTGAGGTCGCCGGCATTATTGAGTCCCTCGAAGGCCAGACCGGCGGTCAGGGCACCGTCGCCGATGACTGCGATGACGCGGCCGCGTTCCTTTTTGAGACAGCGGGCGCTGGCTATACCCAGGGCGGCGGAGACGGAGGTGGAGCTGTGGCCGGTGTCGAAGGCGTCATAGGGGCTTTCACTGCGCTTGGGGAAGCCGCTGAGGCCGCCGAACTGGCGCAAGGTATGGAACTGATCGGCCCGGCCGGTAAGGAGCTTGTGAGTATAGGCCTGATGGCCCACATCCCACACAATTTTGTCTGTCGGGGCGTCAAAGACATAGTGCAACGCGATGGTAAGCTCCACCACCCCCAGATTGGGAGCCAGGTGGCCCCCGGTCTTGGCGACGGTGGCGATGATTTTCTCCCGGATTTCCTGGGCCAGCTGCGGCAACAGTTCCGGTGCCAGTTTTTTGAGGTCTTTAGGACTTTTGATGGTGTCCAGCAAGCGGCGGCGTTCGCCCTGCCGACTGGACAACAGACGGTTATCCATGTGCCACTCCCCCTGTTAACTGCGGCGGACCAGCAAATAGCGCCCGATTTCCCGGAGCGGCTCGGCTTTGGCCCCCAAAGGCGCCAACAGACGAATACCCTCTGTCATCAGGCGGCTGGCCCATTCCCTGGACTTGTGTGCACCGAGCAGGCCGGGATAGGTGGCCTTGCGGCGCCGGGCATCCCCGCCCGGGGTCTTGCCCATCTCAGCGGCATTCCCTTCTACGTCTAGCAAATCATCGGTAATCTGAAAAGTCAAACCTAATTTTTCCCCATAAGCGGTAAGCAGGGCCACCTCAGAACGACTGCCGCCTCCCAGCAAGGCCCCGGCCCGCACGGCGGCAGTGAGCAAGGCCCCGGTCTTTAGGCGGTGAATGGTCTCCAGTTCTTTGAAAGTGACTTCCCGACCCTCGGCCAACAGGTCCAGCATCTGACCGCCCACCATGCCCTGGTAGCCGGCGGCGGCCGCCACCAGTTGAATGACCTCGAGCAGCACCGACTCCCGTCCTTCGTAGCGGGGGGCGGCATCCGCCAGGATGCGAAAGGCTTCGGTCAGTAGACCGTCCCCTGCCAGAATGGCTGTGGCCTCATCAAACTGTTTGTGGCAGGTGAGGCGGCCGCGTCTGAGATCATCGTCGTCCATGGCCGGCAAATCATCATGGATCAAAGAGTAGGTATGGATCATCTCCAGGGCGCAGGCGGCCGGCATTACTTCGCTGGCATTGCCCCCCACGGCTTCCGCCGCGGCCAGGCAGAGGATGGGGCGGAGCCTCTTGCCGCCGGCAAACAGGCTGTAGTGCATAGCCTCCATCACCCGAAAGGCCGGTCCCCGCACCCGGGGGAGGTAACCTTCCAGCGCTCGGTTGACCAAATCCCGCCGTTCCGCCAAATAAGCTTTCAAATCCATGGTATTGGTTTCAAGTCTCAGGCCTCCGGTTTCGATGGCCGCGGTTCACTGATTGTCCCCTTCCGGGAAGGGGCGGGTGAAGAGGCCGCCTTGGTCTTTGAGGATCAGTTCCACCCGGCGCTCTATTTCATCCAGCTTGGCGCTGCAATATTTCACCAGGCCGACCCCCTCCTCAAAGACCCGCATGGCCTCCTCCAAAGTGAGGTTGCCATGCTCCAGGGCCTCCAGCACCTCCTCCAGGCGCTTCAATCCCGCCTCAAAACTCAACTCCGCCGCTTTGGCTTTGGCCATATGTATTCTCCTCTTTCGGCGCTTACTGCTTAGCACTCACTTCCTTCACCTGGCAGTCCAAGCAACCGCGTGCCACCCGCACCCGCACCGGAGTGTCAGGCGGAACGGTCAGAGCATCCCGAATTACCGTTCCTTCCGGGAGGCGGGTGGCCACGGCGTAGCCGCGTGCCAGGATGGCTTGGGGATTCAGTTGCTGTAAGTGGCTGCGGCAATAATCCAGGTGGCGCCGAATTTCCTGAGCGCGGCGGTGCCAGCTTAAAAAAAGCCGCTGGTTGTGCTGTTCCAGGCATTGTTGGGCGGCGGTCACCGCGCGCCGGGGGCTTAGGAGAAAAAGCCGGGAGTGGAAAAGATGCACCCGCTGGCTCTGGCTTGCCAGATGACGTCGCAAGCGGCGAATCAGAATCTCAGCTCGCTCATCAATCCTCAGGCGCTCAACCTGCAGCCGTTGCCTGAGATCGGGCAGGCGGCGGCTGAGCAGGTGGGCCTGGCGGCGGGCTTCCTGCAATCGGCGCCGGCAGCCCCGGGACAAAGAGGCCGATAAAAGCTCCAGACGGCGACAAAGCTCGGCCCGCTCCGGCATCACCAATTCCACCGCGGCGCTGGGGGTGGGAGCCCGCACATCGGCCACAAAGTCGGCAATGGTAAAATCAACCTCGTGTCCCACGGCCGAGACTACCGGAATAGGGCAACGGTGAATGGCCCGGGCCAGGCTTTCCTCGTTAAAAGGCCACAAATCTTCCAGGGAGCCGCCCCCCCGGGCCAGGACAATGACATCCAATCCTGGGTAACGAGCCAGGTCATCCAGAGCCTGGGCGATTTCCCCGGCGGCCTCGACCCCCTGCACTTTCACGGGGTAGATAAGCACCTCCAGCCCTGGAAAGCGCTGTTTCTGGAGCCGCAAAAAATCCCGCACCACCGCGCCGGTGGGGGAGGTTACCAGGGCCAGGCGGCGGGGTAAATAAGGGAGGGGTTTCTTATGACGCTCCTCAAACAGACCTTCAGCCTGCAAGCGTTGTTTGAGGGCCTCAAAGGCCTGAGCCAGAGCCCCCAGCCCCAAGGGCTCCAGATAATCCACCACCAACTGATATTCACCCCGAGGTTCATAGACCGTGACCCGCCCCCGACACAAGACCTGGCCGCCTTCTTCCGGCTTGTAGCGCAGGTGTTGGTGGTTGCCCTTGAACAGGACGGCCCGCAGTTGGGCCGCGGCGTCTTTCAGGGTGAAATAAAAATGCCCCGACAGGGGCTGGCGCAGGTTGGATACTTCCCCACTCACCCACACCAGGGGGAAGTGGGTTTCGAGATGCTCCCGGATTTCCCGGGTCAGACTGCTCACCGTAAAAATGTGGGGCAACTCCTGAGCCATCATTAAATTTCAATTATAACATAATCCTCAATCTTCGGAGATAAAATTTCTTGGCCGCAGGCCAGCGCGGCAAGATCAACCGTCAAATGTCCAATAGGCTAGCCCAAGCGGTTAAGAAAAATTCTGACCTTTAGATGTCGAGGCGAGGCCTGCCTCGCCCCTACAGGTTGATGGGGGTGTCATCCCAGGATAGCTTTGAGGTCCTGGTCCGGGGTGCTGATGGGCTTGATATTGAAATGCTGCACCAGGAAGTTGAGGATATTGGGGGAAAGAAAAGCCGGCAGGCTGGGCCCGAGATACATATTCTTGATATCCAGATAGAGCAGGGTGAGGAAAATGGCGACGGCTTTTTGTTCGTACCAGGACAGGACCAGGGTCAGAGGCAGATCATTGACATCCTGGCCTGTGGCCTTGGACAGGGCGAGGGCGATCTGGATGGCCGAGTAGGCGTCGTTGCACTGGCCCACGTCCAACAGGCGCGGGATGCCGCCGATGTCGCCCAGGTCTTGGTCGAAGAAGCGGAATTTGCCGCAGGCCAGGGTGAGGACTACACAGTCCTTGGGCACCTTCTCGACAAATTCGGTATAGTAGCTTCTGGCGGCGCGGGCGCCGTCACAGCCGCCCACCAGGAAGAAGTGGCGGATCTGCTTGTTCTTCACGGCCGCAATGACTTTATCAATCCGGCTTTGGACGGCGTTTCTGGCAAAGCCCACCATGACGGTCTTGCCGTTGGTATCTTCAGTAAAGCCGGGCATGGCCAGGGCCTTCTCGATCACCGGGGTGAAATTGAGGTCCGGGATATGCTTGACTCCGGGCCAGCCCACCAGCCCCCGGGTGAAAATATGGTCGAAGTAAGAGTCCTTGGGCTTTTGGATGCAGTTGGTGGTCATGACGATGGGACCGGGAAAAGCAGGGAATTCTTTGACCTGGTTCTGCCAGGCGGTGCCATAGTGCCCATAAAAATGAGGATACTTTTTTAATCCGGGGTAGCCGTGGCAGGGCAGCATCTCGCCATGGGTGTAAACGTAGATGCCCTTGTCTGCGCTCTGTTTCAGGATTTCTTCCAAGTCCAGCAGGTCATGGCCGGAAACCAGGATGGCTTTGCCTTTCTTGTGGCCCAAGGGCACTTGGGTTGGTTCGGGATGACCGTAGCGCCTGGTGTGGGCGGCATCCAGGAGCTCCATGGCTCTAAGGTTGATCTCCCCGCATTTCAGGCAGAGGGGGAGATAGTCCTGCATGGTGAGGCTCTGATCTGCGGTGGCGGCCAAGGCTTCATGGATGAAGGCATACACCTTCTCATCCTCCCGCCCCAAAATCTGGGCATGGTCGGTATAGGCTGCCACTCCCTTGAGGCCGAACAGCAGGGTATGCCTTAAGGCCCGGACATCGGGGTTTTCCCCGGGCTTGGAGCTTAAGGCGACACCTTCGGCCTGTTGGAGCAGGCCTTCTTGGGAGGCGGCGGGCTGAAAAGCGGCCGGGCCGGCCGGAAAGTCCGCCACCCCACCGGTGGCCTTGACCTTGGCCTTAAGCTGCTCCCGCAGCTCCACGCCCTGGTGGATAAGCTTGATGATCCTATCCGGGTCAAAATCCACGTTGGTCAGGGTGGCAAAGGTGCCCTCAACGGTAAAGACATTGACCTCTCGATCGCTCACCCCAACTTGCCGCCCGGCCACCGCCACCTGAGACAAACCCTGCAGGACATGGATCAACAGGTCCTGAAGTGCCGCGACTTCCTCGTTCTTGCCACACACCCCCAGAACCGTGCAGGCTTCGCCTTTGGCCGTCTGTTCACATTGATAACAAAACATGATCTTCCTCCTGCGGCATAAATTTTTAGCCCCTCCCCCAGTAACGACGACTGGGGTGGGGAAAAGCTGCTCCCCGGCCCTGAGCGGACCGGAATCACTCTGTTAGCCTTTATTATTAGTCGCCGTTCTCCGGTAATCTTTGACTTAGGTTAAAGGGGGATTTTTTTCAGAGATCAGGTGCCAGCAGGCGGAGCAGCAGGTCAGCTCCTTGTTCCAGTAGCAAACCCGTCTTTTGGGCCTCGTTTTCGGAGTAGGAGCGGTTCTGCTCGCGGGTATGGCGGGAGTCATAGATGATGAAGGGGACGGGTTCCCGGGAATGGGTTTTTAGGGTGAGTGGGGTAAGGTGGTCGCAGCACACCAGCAGTCGGTGCTCTCCCAGCGCTTTCAGGCCCGCCAGCAAAGGCCCCACCACTTGGGCGTCAAAGTCTTCCAGGGCCTTGAGCTTGAGCTTCAAGTTCCCGGAGTGGCCGGCCTCATCCGGGGCCTCCACATGGATAAAGGCCAGGTCCTTTTCTTTTAAGGCATCAAGAGCAGCAGCCACCTTGCCGGCATAATTGGTGTCGAGATAGCCGGTGGCGCCCGGGACCCGGATGGGGGCGAGACCGGCATAGATGCCGAGGCCGCGGATCAGGTCCACGGCGCAGATGACGGCGCCGGTGAGGCCGAAACGTTCCTGAAGGGTAGGAAGTTGAGGGGGGCGTCCTTGCCCCCAGAGCCAGATGGAGTTGGCCGGCTTTTTGCCTTGGGCCTGCCTGGCCTGGTTGACAGGGTGTTCGGTTAGCAGCGGCCAGGAGGCCCGGATCAGGTCCCACAACGGCGCCTCCGGTCCGACGGTGAACAGATGTCCCACTTCCTGACCCGTGAGGTCATGGGGCGGATAGGTGCGCCAGCCCTCCCCGCCCCGGTTCCAGACCAGCAGATGCCGGTAGCTGACGCCAGGATAGAAATGGCGGCCGTTTTCTCCCAGGGTTTCTTCCAGGGTGGTGATGATCTCTTTGGCCTCCTCGGAGCTGATGTGCCCTGCGCTGTAAGACTCCATGTAGAGATCGGAGTTTTCTGGTCGGAGGGTCACCAGATTGCAGCGGAAGGCCACTTCATCGGGGGCCAGGCTCACTCCCAGGGCAGCGGCTTCCAGGGGCGCCCGGCCGGTGTGGTAGCGCTTTGGGTCATAACCCAGGAGGGCCAGATTGGCAATGTCGCTCCCCGGCTCCATGCCTTCAGGGATGGTGCGGACCAATCCCAACACTCCCCGGCGGGCCAGCAAATCCAGGTTGGGGGTGGCCGCGACCTCCAAGGGGGTGCGGCCCCCCAATGCGTCAAGGGGATAATCCCCCATGCCGTCGCCGATGAGAATGACGTACTTCATAACTGGTAACGAGCAGCAAGCAGTGCGCAGTTAATAAAGCAGAGGATTAATTAGACCTGGCACTGGCACTTGCCGTCCACCAGGAGGCAGTATTCCTTTTTCTGGTCCTCGGGCAGTTTGTTGTAATCTTCCTCGTCGATGAAGCAGTCCAGGGGCAGAGAGCACATGTCTTCCCGATAGGGGCTGCCGGTGAGGTAGAGTTCACAATTTTTATGGATATAAGTCTTGGACATGGGGCACCTCTTGGGACAGTGGTCAGTGGCCGCCACTGCATCTGAGTCCGGATATTATGATATTATTAAAAACTCTTCTTTGCTGATATTTTAAGTATATTCCTCAATTTTGGCAATGCTTTCTAAAGTGTCGTCAAGCTTAACATGTGCAGCCTGAAAAATTTTGTTTATCAAAGATCAAGGAGGCTATCGGTCTTTTTGACGGCGAAAGCTAGAGATGTCGAGCACCCCCCCGCCTGCTCTTTAAAGAGTGTCGAGAGTGGCTGTTCTGCTTTTCGATTTCCGTCCCGTTGCTTCGTTCCATGCTTCTTGGATTTTGCCCCCTTAGGGGCCGGGGACTCGATTTGTAATCTTGTCAACCATAACCACTCTTAAAATATTAAAAGGGCTTAAATTTGGGCTGCATGCAAATGGGGGTCTTCGATGCGATAGAAGACCGTGGGGGGACTGACCACGGGCAGGGCGTCGATTGCCCGCAGGGCCTGTTGCACCGCCGCTTCCTGGGCTTCATGGGTGATCATGACGATGGGCACTGCGCCTTTGACTTCCCGGCCCTTCTGGATAACCGCGGCGATGCTGATGTTGTGTTGTCCCAGGATGCCGGAGATCTGGGAGAGCACTCCGGGGCGGTCTTTGGCGGCGAATCGGAAGTAATAATTAGTGACCACCTCAGTCATGGGTTTGACCGGCCGGTGAGTGGCGAGGGCGGCTTCAGAGCCCAAAGGAGGCAGGCGTCGGGGGAGCCCCAGTTTCAGGTTGTGGGCCAAATCCAGGATATCGCTGACCACGGCACTGGCCGTAGGCAGAGCCCCAGCCCCCTGGCCGGAGAGCAGCAGAGGCCCGACGGCGTCGCCGGTGAGGTATACGGCGTTGAAGGGGCCGCCGATGGTGGCCAGCATGTGGTCCCGGGGAATGAGGGTGGGGTGTACCCGGGCCTCGAGTTTGTTTCCATCGTTTCGGGTGATGGCCAAAAGTTTGACGGCGTAGCCGAACTCCCGGGCGAATTGGAGGTCCAGGGGTTCAAGCCGGCTGATGCCTTCCACGTGAATGGCGGGAAAATCGAGCCGAGCGCCATAGGCCAAGGCCATGAGGATGGCAAGTTTATGGGCCGCGTCGATGCCCTCCACATCCAGGGTGGGGTCGGCTTCGGCATAGCCTTGGGTCTGGGCTTCGGCCAGGGCTTGAGCAAAGGTGGAGTTTTCCTGCGACATCCGGCTTAGGATATAGTTAGTGGTGCCGTTGAGGATACCAAGAATCTCCCGGAGGCGGTTGGCGGCCAGACCCTGGCGTAGGGCAAGGATGATGGGGATGCCGCCGCATACTGAGGCCTCAAAAGCCACTTCCACTCCCTGCTGGGCGGCGGCGGCGAAGATCTCATTGCCGTGCCAGGCGATGAGGGCCTTATTGGCGGTCACCACATGCTTGCCGCGCTCGATGGCCGCCAGCACCAGGTTTCGGGCTGCCTCCACGCCGCCGATGAGTTCCACCACGATGTCGATGTCCGGGTCGTCCAACACCTCCTGGTTGCAAGTAGTGAGCAACTCGGGGGGGAGAGTTACGGACCGGGGGCGGATGAGATCAAGGTCGGCGACTTGTTTTAGAACCAAGGGGATGCCCAGACGGCGGCTCAACAGGTCCGGACGGTCTCTGAGCAGGCGCACCACGCCGCCGCCCACAGTGCCGAAGCCGATGATCCCCACTTGCACCGAGTTCATGAGCGCTTCTCGCGGAAGACCTGGCGCAGACCGCGAATGGCTTGGTTGATGCGATGGACATTTTCCACCAGGGCGAAGCGCACGTGGTCATCGCCCATTTCGCCGAAGCCCAGCCCGGGGGAGACGGCCACCTTGGCCTCCCGGATGAGCATTTTGGAGAATTCGATGGAGCCCAGGTGGCGGAACCTTTTGGGAATGCGGGCCCAGACAAACATAGTGCCTTTGGGAGGGTCAACCCGCCAACCGATACGGTTCAGCCCACGACAGAGGGCGTCCCGGCGCTCCTTGTAGGTGTTGACGATGTCATGTACCACCTCATCCGGACCGTTCAGGGCGATGATGGCGGCGATCTGAATGGGCTGGTACATGCCGTAGTCTAGATAGCTCTTGATGCGGGTGAGGGCGTGCACTAGGGTTTTATTGCCCACGGTGAAACCCACCCGCCAGCCGGGCATGCTGTAGCTCTTGGAGAGCGAGAAGAGTTCCACCCCCACGTCCTTGGCACCGCGTACCTGGAGGAAGCTGGGCGCCACGTAGCCGTCAAATACCAAGTCAGCGTAGGCGAAGTCATGAATGACCCAGACCTGGTTTCTCTTGGCATATTCCACAACGCGCTCAAAAAATTCCAAATCCACCACCCTGGTGGTGGGGTTGTGGGGGAAGGAAATGATGAGCATGTGAGGCCGGGGGCGGATGAGTTCGGTAATTTGCTCCAGGACCTCAAAGAAATCCCGCTCTGGGGTCAGGGGGATGCTCACCAGGTGGCCGCCGGCGATGACCACCCCGGCCGAGTGGATAGGATAGGTAGGGTTGGGCACCAGGACCACATCGCCTGGCCGGACGGTGGCCAGGACGAGGTGAGAAAGGCCTTCCTTGGCGCCGATGGTGGCGATGGCTTCGGTCTCGGGGCAGATATCCACGTTAAAGCGCCGCTTATACCAGTTAGAGATGGCCTCCCGGAGTTTGGTGATGCCACGAGAGGCGGAATAGCGGTGATTGTGAGGTTTTTGGGCGGCTTCGATGAGCTTGTCGATGATGTGCTGGGGGGTGGGTAGGTCCGGATTGCCCATGCCCAAGTCAATAATATCCTCCCCAGCCCGGCGGGCTTCCATTTTGAGAGCGTTCACCGTGGCGAAGACATAGGGAGGCAGGCGCTCTATGCGGGGGAATTCGTACATGTATCTCTCCTCAAGGATAACCGGGCGATATAATCAAAACTATCCCAAAGATTGAGGCTTGTCAATCAAAGTTCAAAGTCCACTGTCAAGGTGCAAGGTTCATAACGCCAGGAGGGATTGAAAGAAAGTCTTGGTTGGTCAGGGAAGCGAACCGGTGCCGAACCAAGATAGTCCTGCACCAAGATCACTGGTTCACCATTTGCTTTAGGAATCTTTGTGCGGCTTCAAATACTGAGATCATAATTCCCCGATACGCCATTTGGAGATGTGGTGCTGCCATTCCACCGAAGTGAACTTATGGTGTAAATGCTGGCAGGTCCCGGCCCAGCCGAAACTTGGCACCGCGTCTAGACAATAGGGTAAGTTTGGCTCAAAATGGTATTCCTCACATACCTGGGGAAAGAGTTTTGATCAGAAAACCGCAATATTTTCGGTGGTGCAAAATTTTTGGCCAATCAGATGAGGCGAGACGCCAGATCAAGGGCTCAAGTGGGGGCGACTGCCGGGTACTCTTGACTTAATTGAGGTTGCGACTTAGATTAAGTCATATTTTGAAACCAGGGCAGTGAGAATAAAGTAAAGGGTAGGCAGGTGGGGAAGCTGCCACCGGATTTTGAGGTGGGTTAGGGTTTAGAGGTTAGTGGTATAGGGGAAATGCCCAACCAGAGGTGGGCCCCGCCAATTGAAAAGTAAGGAGGACATATGCAGTCTAATACCATGGTAATTTTGGGAATGGCAGGTTTGTTAGGATTATGCGTGCTTGGAGGGGCTTGTCCATCCACTGCCGAGGTTAAGCCCTATCAGGCCCGGGATTTTGGGCGCTTAAAGGGTATGCAGGGATTCAGCGCCCAGTTGTTGGACCAGCATTTTGCTTTGTATCAGGGTTATGTGAAGAATGCCAACCTGCTGGCCGAAAAATTGGGTCAGATAGATCCCGCCTCACCGGCATACGCCGAGCTCAAGCGGCGGTTTGGCTGGGAATTCAACGGCATGCGCCTGCATGAACTCTATTTCGGCAATCTGGGAGGCAAAGGGGAACTCAAAAAGGATGGCGGGCTGATGAAGCGTTTGGCTGAAAACTTCGGCAGCTTCGATAAATGGGCCGCAGATTTCAAGGCCACCGGTGCCATACGGGGAATCGGCTGGGTGGTTCTTTATGAGGATCCGCAGACCGGCCGGCTGTTCAATAGTTGGATAAACGAACACGAGGTGGGACATCTGGCCGGCTGCAAGCCGCTATTGGTGATGGACGTCTTTGAACATGCCTATATAACTGATTACGGCTTAAAACGGGCTGACTATATCAAAGCCTTCTTTAACAATATTGACTGGACGGTGGTGGAAGGGCGGTTGAGTGCGGGGAAGTAGGAATATAGGGATTTGAGATTGGGAATTGGGCGTCAGGCGAGGAGGGTATTAGACTCTTGCCTCCGCTTTGGGGCAAGAGCCGGACTTTTGCTGAGCGGGAGGTGATTATGATAATCAGGGCGAGGTCTGGGGGGAGGTTGTTAATGGTTATGGTAATGCTGGCGGCCAGCCAACTGCAAGGAGGTGACGTCATGAAATTAACCAGCAATGCCTTTCCGGATGAAGGAAAAATTCCGCAAAAATATGTGATGCCCGGGGCGGGCGGGCAGAATGTGTCCGTCCCGCTGGCTTGGGCGGGGCCGCCGGCCGGCACACAGTCTTTTGCTCTCTCCATGGTGGACCCCCACCCGGTGGCCAGAAACTGGGTGCATTGGCTGGTCGTTAATATTCCGGCCGGTGCTACGGCTTTGGAAGAAGGGGCCTCCGGCCGGAAGATGCCGGCGGGGGCGGTGGAACTCAAGAATTCCTGGGGTAAAGCCGGCTATGGCGGCCCCCAGCCGCCACCGGGCACGGGCGACCATCCCTATGTCTTTACGCTCTATGCCCTGAAGGTGCCCAAGCTGGACCTCAAGCCGGACGCCGGCTTGGCCGGTTTTAACCAGGCCCTGGCGGGCAAGGTGCTGGCCAGCGCCAAGTGGACGGGCCATTATGGCAGATGAGGGTAATCCACAGATTACGTAGATTCTCGCAGCATATTTAAGTGAAGAGGGGCGGGCTTGGCAGCTCGCCCCTTTGTGTTGGCGGTGATGAGGGATTTCCCTAAGAATGTAAAAGCAAATAGCCCTCCACCAGGCGGTCGGGGTCTTCCTGGGGCAGGCCGGTCACTACTTTCATGCCCTTGCGCTGCAGGAGGGTTTGGGCGTTTTGGCTCAGTTCTCCGGCGAGGATGTGTGTGACCCCGAGTTCTGCCAGCCAGGCGGGAACCTCGGCGATATTGGCCGGGGCGGCGAGGGTCTGCCTGTCCTGAATCCTATTGTCATGCACCGTGAAAATGGCGAACTGCTTGGCGACGCTGAGCTTGGGGGCGGATTTCCCATCCAGGAGCGGCACCGCGAACTTTAAGAAGGCCGCCTCCGGCGCCTTCTCGGGTGCGGCGGGAGGCAGGACTTTGACCAGATAATTAACCAGGGGTTTGAGGGCCGTGAAAAAGGGACTGTCTTTTTCTTCCAGTAAAAGCAGGCGACCCTCATCGGCGGCTTCCACCACCTGCGGATCAAAAGGCAGAGCCCCCAAAAAAGGCACGTTGAATCTGCTGGCCGTAACCTCCCCACCCCCTTTGCGGAAGAGTGGCAGTTCTTTGCCGCAGTGGGGGCAGGTATAGCCGCTCATGTTTTCCACCAGACCCACAATATTCAGGTTGATCTTCTGACAGAAGTTGATGGATTTGCGCACGTCGGCCAAGGAAATTTCCTGTGGGGTGGTGACGATCAGGGCCTGGGTTTCGGGTATGGTTTGGGCCACGCTCATGGGTTCATCACCCGTGCCGGGAGGAGAGTCGATGATCAGATAATCCAAAGGCCCCCACTGCACTTCGCTTAAAAACTGGCGGATGAGTTGATGCTTGAGGGGGCCGCGCCAGATAACCGCGAGGTCCCGATTGCGCATCAGGACTTCGATGGAAATGACTTTGAGATTGTCAAACAGTTCCGGAGGGAGAAGAAACTGGGCGTGTTGGGGGTCGAAGGCCTCATCAAGGCCCAGCATCCGGAGCACGTCGGGGCCATGGATGTCTACATCCATCAGGCCCACCTTGAAGCCGCGGCGGGCCAGGGACAGGGCCAGGCCGACGGCCACGCTGCTTTTACCCACCCCGCCTTTGCCGCTCATGATCAGGATCTTGTGACGGATCTGGCGACGGGTCTGTAAAATTCTCTCCTCTTCCTGGGTTTTGTCAGAGTCAGGGGATCTATGGCTACCCTCGGTCTTATCCTTCTCACTAAGGGAACAAGAGTTCATGTTCATAAACTCCTTTATGAAAAAAGTTTCTTATAATTAATAACCCGATTATGGGGTAATGCAAGTGCCGGGAAGAAAAAACCAAAAGTATTAGGGGGAAAAGGGCAGAGGGAAACGGCCGGCGGCAAGGGGTAGCGGGAGCTGGAGCAATGGAGGAAGAAGGGCAGGCGTTATTTCTTGGCGGGAAATGGCGCAATGTTTATGTGGTGTTTACGTGCTCCAGAAATGGACTCTATGGGGGCTACCCTTTTTTCAGGCGCCGCCCAAGTAAGCTTCTCGGACTTTGGGGTGGTGGCGCAGTTCATCGCAGGGACCAGACAGGGTGATCTGGCCGGTTTCCAGGACATAGGCGCGGTGGGCCACCTCCAGGGCCAAGCGGGCGTTCTGCTCCACCAAGAGGATGGTGGTGCCGGCCTCATTCAGGCGACGCAGCACCCGGAAGATTTCCTGCACCAGGACCGGAGCCAGGCCCATGGAGGGTTCATCCAGGAGGAGGAGGCGGGCCTTAGTCATGAGGGCACGGCCCACGGCCAGCATCTGCTGTTCGCCGCCGGAGAGGGTGTTGCCCCATTGGTGGCGGCGTTCCTCCAGGCGGGGGAAGATGCCGAAGACTGCAGCCAAGTCTCTCTCCAGGTCCTGGCGGCGGCGGGTATAGGCGGCCAGCCGCAGGTTTTCCAGAACCGTCAGGTTGCCGAAGATGCCGCGACCCTCCGGCACCAGGGCCATACCACGCCGCACCCGGACATGCGCCGGCAGGCTGAGCAGATCCTCGCCCTCAAAGGTCACCCGGCCGCGGGCGGCCGGCACCAAGCCGGACAGGGCCCGCAGGATAGTGGTTTTGCCGGCGCCGTTGGCGCCGATCAGGGTAACGATTTCCCCCTTCTGGACCGTAAAGGAGACGCCCCGCAACGCGGCGATGCGATCGTAGGAAATCCAGAGATTATCGACTTCTAACATATGGTTTGGGGTTCTGGTTTTAAAAATATACTACCCTTTGCACGTAGAAGAAAAGCTGTGTTTTTACTGGTTACTGCTCAATGGCCACTGCTCACTGGTGTTTCCCTCCCGGCCCAGATAGGCTTCCAGGACCCGCGGATGTTGCTGTATCTCCTGGGGTGGCCCCTGGGCGATCGTTTCCCCGAAATCGAGCACCGTCACCTGTTGGCAAAGGTTCATCACTACCCGCATCTGATGTTCGATGAGAAGGATGGTGAGAGAGAATTCCCGGTGCAGGTCGCGGATCAGGTTGATCAAGTCGGTGGCCTCCGCCTCGTTCATACCGGCCGCGGGTTCATCCAGGAGTAATAGAGAAGGGGCGCTGATCAGGGCCCGGGCTATCTCCAGACGGCGTTGGTCGCCGTAAGGCAAGTGGCGGGCGGGGGTGGCAGCATAGCGCGTCAGGTTAAAGCGCGCCAACAACTCGTAAGCGCGTTTGCTCCAGCGCTGTTCAACTCGTTGGAACCTGGGGGTATGAAACAAGGCATCCCACAAATGGTAGTCGTGCCGGGCCGAAGCCCCCAAGAGGACGTTGTCCAGGGCACTTAAGTCTTTGAAAAGCCGGATATTCTGAAAAGTGCGGGCTAACCCGGCGGCAATGATGCGGGGAGAGCGCCAGTCGGTGATATCTTCTCCCCGGAAGAAAATCCGCCCCCGGCTGATCCGAAAGACTCCGGTGATCAGATTGAAAACGGTGGTTTTGCCGGCGCCGTTGGGGCCGATGAGGCCGAACAGGTCTCCGGGCTGCACCGTTAAGGAGAAATCGGCGACGGCGCACAGGCCGCCGAAGAAGTGCCAGAGGTCTTTTATTTCGAGAATCGGAGTCATCTGGGGTTTTCAGTGGTCAGAGACCAGTGAACGGTACCATTGGATATTAGCGGTAATGGAGGTGTATGGTGTTTTTCCATAAGTATAAATAATATCCAGAAAATCTCTCGTGCGGGCAACAATTTCAAGCTTGTACAAAATGATAGCAACTATTCTCTAAGGTTCTCCCAGCTTACGGTTCACGGCTCACGGTTCTGAGCCAGGGGGCTTCTCTGAAGCCCATGATGCCATGGGGGCGAAAGATCATGAGCAGGATCAAGAGTAATGGTCCCACCACCCAGCGCCAGAGTCCAAGGGGTCGCAGGGCCTCAAGGAGAAGCGTGAAGATGGCGGCGCCGAGCAGGGAGCCGGTGAGGCTGCCCACTCCGCCCAGATAGACCATGACCAGCATGTCGGTGGATTTCAGGATGGAGAAGCTTCGGGGGTTGATGAACTGCAGAAGATGGGCGAACAGTCCCCCGGCGATGCCGGCAAAAAAGGCCGAAATAAGGAAGGCGTAGATTTTCAAGCGTCGGGTGTCCACTGAGGTCAGGTTGGCAGCCAATTCATCTTCCCGGATGGCCATAAGACCCCGGCCGACATTGGAATAGACCAGATTGCGGCAGAGAAAGAGGGTGATCAGGACCCAGGCGACCACCCAGGGAAGGTTGGTGAGGCGGGGCATGCCCAGAAACCCCCGAGGACCTCCCAGGATTTCTAAATTTTCCAGGATGCTCTTGACTATCATGTTAAAGGCCAGAGTGACAATGGCCAGATAATCGCCCCGAGTACGGAAAGAGGGGAAGGCCACCACCAGGCCGGCCAAGGCGGTCACCAGCCCGCCGGCCACAAGCACCAGGGGGAACAGCCAGGGAGCCCAGGGCCGGGGCAGGACCCAGACCGTCAGGATGGCAGAGACATAGGCTCCGATGGCCATGAAGCCGGCGTGTCCCACGGAGAATTCCCCCAGATAGCCGTTCACCAGATTGAGGCTGAGGGTGAGGATCATGTTGATCCCCACGTACATGAAAATCATCACCAGATAGGGGTTGAGCCAGCCGGAAGCCGGCAGGACCCAGGCCAGGCAGAGCAGGAAAGCGACGCCGGCGAGGATGGTAACACGTTTTTGCATAGACAGATTGCAGACCTAAGAGCAGGCGGCCGCTGGTCCCTGATCAGAGATCGGTGAC
The DNA here is from genome assembly GCA_020722205.1 of Desulfobacca acetoxidans. Classification (GTDB taxonomy): domain Bacteria; phylum Desulfobacterota; class Desulfobaccia; order Desulfobaccales; family 0-14-0-80-60-11; genus DYLF01. Next base: position 20,058 of record DYLF01000008.1, on the reverse strand, counting down.
CGCTGGTCAGTAATCAGTGATCCGAAACTACTTGCTTCAAACTCTTTCAAATAATGGCCGGCCTAAGAGGCCGGTGGGTTTGAACACCAGGAGAAGGAGAAGCAGAGAAAAGGCGACGAAGTCCCGGTAGGTGGAGGAAGGCAGCACCATGGGGGTCAAGATTTCCACCGCTCCCAGGATAAAGCCGCCCAGCATGGCGCCGCGGATATTGCCGATGCCTCCCACCACCGCAGAAATGAAGGCCCACCAGCCGATGCGGATGCCCATATAAGGGTCCAGAACGGGGTAGGCCAGGCCATAAAGCAAACCGCCGGCGGCGGCAATGGCCGAGCCGAGGGCAAAGGTGAAAGATATTACCCGGTCCACCGACACCCCCATGAGGGGAACAATGGGTCGGTTATCAGAGATGGCCCGCATGGCCATGCCCATCAGGGTGCGGCGCACCAACAGGTCCAGTAGGACGAGTATTAGAGCGGTCACTATTAGAATCAGAAGTTGGAGGAGAGTGAGGCTGAGGCCGCCCACCTGCCAGGGGGTCATGGCGATCAGGGGCGGAAAGTGACGAGGTTCCGGGCCTAAGATGGCCAGGGTGAAGTTTTCTAAAAATAAACCCACGCCCAGGGCCGTGATGACGGCGGAGACCCGAGGCGCCTGGCGCAGCGGTCGGTAGGCCAGGCGCTCGATGGCCACTCCGAGGATGGCGGTGAGCAGCATGCTGAAGAGCAGCGCCCCCAGGAAAATGAGGCCGGCCGGCAGATGGAGCGGCAGCCCCAAAAGAAACAAAGCGGCGGCCAAGCTTAGGTAACAACCGACCATGAAGATATCCCCGTGGGCGAAGTTGATCATGGTGAGAATGCCGTAAACCATGGTGTAGCCCAACGCAATGAGGGCATAAACGCTGCCCAACTGCAAGGCGTTGAGGATGTTTTGAGCTATTATCGGGAACATATAAACCCTCCGCCAACCCTCCCCCCCCAGGGGAGGAAAGGATCATCAGGGCATGATTTGATAGCTCCGATATCGGATGGAAATCTCCCTTTAGCCCAGGGCACCCTTTAGCCCAGCGGGCAGATGAGAAGGGTGATGGGCTGTGCATGCGTGGCAGCCCCAATATATCCCGCTAGGCCTGACTCAGTTGGCGTCATCCAGCTTATCGCCAGCGGCTGACGGCTCACGGTTGGACGCTGGAGAAATAAGAGAATTTGCCGTTTTTGATTTGCAGGATGACGGCGCTCTTAAGGGGGTCGCCGGCGCCTTTGAACTGCATCTTGCCGGTGACGCCCTCAAACTCGGCGATGGTGGCCAAGGCCTGACGTACTCGGCGGCGGTCGGGGACGCCGGCCTTGGCGATGGCCGCCAGCAGGAGCTGGCCGGCATCATAGGTCAGGGCGGCGACATCATCAGGTTTTTTGCCATATTTGGTTTCAAATTCATGGATAAATTTTTGGGCTTTGGCAGTGGCGATATCGGCTGCATAATGGGTGCTGAAAAAAGAGCCCTCGAGGGCCGGCCCGCCCAGGCGCAGGAGTTCCTCGCTTCCCCAGGAGTCTGAGCCGATAATAGGGCAGGTCAGTCCCAGGCGTCTGGCCTGCTGCACCTGGAGGGGCACTTCGTTGTAATAATTGGGGAGAAAGAGGGTTTCCGGGGCGGCGGCCTTGATTTTAGTAAGCTGAGAGGAAAAATCTTTATCGTCTTTGGTATAGGACTCAAAGGCCACCACCCGGCCGCCGGCGGCTTCGAAGAATTTTTTGAAGAACTCGGCAATACCTTTATTATACTCCGAGGCCACGTCATAGAGAACCGCCGCGGTCTTGGCTTGCTGGTGCTGCCGGGCGAATTTGGCCATCACCTGCCCTTGAAAATCGTCAACAAAACAGGCCCGGAAGACGAATTTCTTCCCTTCGGTGGTTTTGGGATTGGTGGACCAGGGGCTGATCATGATGACCTGGGCGTCTTCGCAGATGCTGGCGGCCGGGATGGCGTTGCCGGAAGCGTTGGGGCCCACTATGGCCAGGACATTGTTCTGGGTAATAAGTTTCTGGGCGGCGGCGGCGGCGGATTCGGCCTTATCTTCGTTGTCTTCGACAAACAAAGTAAGTCGATAACTTTTGTTGCCGAGGCGCAAGCCGCCGGCCTGATTGACCTGTTCGGCCAAGAGTTCCATGGCTTTTTTACAGGAATCGCCTACGGTGGGTTTGCTGCCCGTCAGTTCGGCATTGACCCCCAAGCGGATGTCCTCCGCGGCTGGTGACAGACCCGCCGTCCCCAAGCAAAAAGCTGACCATACGACCATTATCACCATTAGCTGCCGGGCCATGACAAGTTCCTTTCTTGAAAGAGGGTTTTGATTTAAAGGTGTTGTTCCTCGCCAGGATTTTGGGTTTAACACCTTTGAAACGGTGGCAAGGATGAAAAACTTGTTATTATGGGTAAAAGTTACACCATAAGGAATCTACCAGAGGTGGGCTTGGGCCGTCAACTGCAAAGAGTTTGCCCGAATCATCTTGTCAATGGGGAGAAATAACGGCTACATGGCGCGACCTCAGAAGAACTTTGGTAACAAGCCACAGAGAAAGATCTGAGGGTAAAACGGAGAGGTATCTCAAGAGGGCTAATTTTTATTTATGGGAGGGCCAATGACTAATGCGAGCCTAAAGGACCCTGGCGACAAAAAGAAACTGCTGAAGGAAATTTACCTTTTCTCGGGGCTGGCGGATAGTGATTTGGCGGCCTTGGCTAACATCAGTATCAGGAAAGACTTTCTGCGGGAGTCGCCGATTTTCTGGGAAGGGCGGGAGGCCCAGGGGTTTTTCATCCTGCTCAGCGGCTACGTAAAACTGGTGAAGAGTTCCTTGGACGGCAAGGAATATATCATCCGATTGGTAAATCCCAAGGAGACCTTTGGAGAGGCGGCAGTGTTTGCGGAATCTGCTTATCCGGTCACCGCCATTTCCCTGGAGGATTGCCAGACTCTCTATTTCCCCAAGCGGGATTTTTTAGAGTTATTGACGTCCTCACCGCGACTGGCCCGCAACATGCTGGCCACTATGAGCCATTTGCTGTATCATTTGACCCGGCAACTGGAAGACCTGTCTCTTAAAGAAGTTTCAGCTCGTTTAGCCCGCTATCTTCTGGAGAAATGTCTGGAGAAGCATGATAAGATTGAGGCAGGGCTGGCACTTGATCTCCCTATTACCAAAACGCATCTGGCCGCTTATCTGGGGACCATTAGTGAAACCCTTTCCAGAACATTGGCGCGATTTAAAAGTTTAGGCGTAATAGCCATGGATAAAGGACGGATTACCATCAACGACCCTCTTCTTTTGCAGGATATAGCTAAGGGGCGAAAAATTTAAAAGGTAATATTCGTGGCTCTTTGATTTAGTTTTACATGCATGAAATTGTAATCCGGAAAAAATTAAACTTAGAATATAAAAAAAGCTTGACAGATTAAATCAGGCTTACATATAAATTTAATTGGGGTTTTAATTATCAATTAAATAACCCAGAAGTTTTAAAATAGCGGGTAAAAGAGGAGGAAGACTTTTATGTCCAGTGAAGTGCTCAAACTGACGGCCCAGATCGTCATTTCACATGCTTCGATGAGTGAACTTACTCCCAAGGAATTAGTAGAAGAGATCAAAGATGTTTATCATCTCTTAACCAGTCTTACCAGCGGTGGCTTAGCAGTGCCGGAAGCCCGACCAGCCCCGACTGGGGTCAAAGAAAAAGAAGTAGAAGTCAGCAAGAAACCTGCGGTGCCTCTGGATGAAATTGTCAGGGACGATTATGTTGTGTGTCTGGTATGCGGTAAGAAGATGCGGACCTTGAAGGCCCACCTGCGCAAAGCCCATAAATTGGCGCCGGCTGATTATTTCCGGCGTTACGATTTAGATCCCAAAAAATTCCCCCTGGTCTGTAAAGAATATTCTGAACAGCGGCGCAAATTGGCCAAGGAGAAAGGGTTGGGCGAAAAGGGGTTTGGCCGCAAGAAGGTAGCCGAGGTAAGCTGAGGGACAAGGGATAAGACGCCGGGAGTGGTTTTTTTAAGCCACCCTTCCCTGAGCACTTCCTTAGGCATTGCCAAACAGGGGGACCATACGTGGTCCTTCTTTCTTTTTTTGCCAAAATGCATTCCATGAGCTATAGGTTATGAGGGGTGGCGCAGCGACGATGGCGATCCCCAGACCTTGAGTTTTTCTGCCAAGGAGGATAGATTTCAGGCATTATGAGGGTGTCGTTAAACTGGTTACGTGACTTTGTGGAAATCGTGGTGCCCCCTGAGATTTTGGCCGACCGCCTGACCATGGCCGGTTTTGAAGTGGAGGGGTTGGAAGAGCATAAGGCGGATTTTGCCGGGGTGGTGGTGGGGCGGGTGGTCAAAGTGGAGCCTCATCCGAAGGCGGACCGCTTAAAAGTGACGGAAGTGACTGATGGCGGCCGCCATTACCGGGTTGTCTGCGGCGCGCCGGATGTGCAGGCCGGTCAGCTGTATCCTTTTGCGCCGCCGGGGGCAAGGATTGCAGGGGGCCGAGAAATTCAAGCGGTCAAATTAAGGGGCGTGATATCGGAGGGCATGCTGCTGGCCGAGGATGAGCTGGGAATATCAGCGGACCACACCACCCTGATGCAGATTCCCCAAAATCTACCTTTGGGACAGGATTTGGCGACGGCCTTGAACCTGGACGATGTAGTCCTGGAAGTGGCGGTTCTGCCCAACCGTCCGGATTGCCTAAGTATCTTGGGACTGGCTCGGGAAGTGTCTGCCATTTTGGGCCAGCCTTTGCGTTATCCCGCCCTGGAACTGGCTGAGGTCGCCGAGCCAGTGGAAGCCCGGGCGAAGGTAACCATTTTGGCGCCGGAGCATTGTCTGCGCTATGCGGCGCGGCTGCTGGTGGACCTAACAGTGAGGCCCTCGCCTTTCTGGCTGAGAAGAAGGTTGCAGCTCTCAGGTCTTAGGCCCATCAACAACCTGGTGGACGTTACCAACTATGTGTTGTGGGAGATGGGCCAGCCCTTACACGCCTTCGATTTTGAGCGGCTGGCCGGCGGGACCATTGTGGTGCGCCTACCCCGGCCGGAGGAGGTGCGGTTCATTACTTTGGATTCTCAGGAAAGGCCTCTGGAGGAAGAAACCCTGCTGATTTGCGACGCGCACCACCCTGTGGCCTTGGCCGGCATCATGGGGGGCCAGGAATCGGAGGTCATGGACGCCACCCGGCAGGTACTCATTGAAAGCGCCTATTTTAATCCCCGCACCATCAGGCGGGCGGCCAAGCGTTTAGGGATGAGCACCGAGGCTTCCTATCGCTTTGAGCGGGGTGTGGACCCAGAAGGGGTCATCGGGGCTTTGGAGCGAGCCGCACAGCTCATGGCGGCATTAGGGGGCGGCAAAATTCTGGCCGGACGTTTGGACGAATATCCCACGCCCGTCTCCCGTCCCCGCATTACTTTGCGGGTCTCCCGAGCCAATGCGGTGTTAGGGACGAACTTTTCTTTGGAGAAGATGGCTGGTATTTTGGAAAATTTGCATCTGCTGACCGAATCTCACGGCAAAGATGCGCTGGCGGTGGCGGCACCGAGCTTCCGGGGCGATCTCTGTCGGGAAGAGGATCTGATCGAGGAGATTGCCCGGATTGCGGGTTATGAGGAGATTCCTGTCACCCTGCCCATCGGGGAAGTCGCCACCGCCAGGCCGGGACTTGAGGCTCGCCTTCGCCGGGAGGCCGAAGAACTCTTGGTGGGCCAGGGTTTCTGTCAAGTGGTTACGTATTCCTTCCAGCCGGAACGTTTGTGGGAGCTGACCGCGTCGGCAGAAAAGGTTTCGACGGCTCTGAGGTTGGCCAATCCTTTGAGCGAAGAACAGGCCGTGATGCGCACCTCGCTGTTGCCGGGTCTGCTGGAGACCCTGCGACGCAATATCCTGAAGCAGAATCTGGAGGTGCGTCTGTTTGAGCTGGCCAAGATCTTCCTTTCCCAGAAAGGTGAACCTTTGCCCCAGGAAAAGGCAGTGTTGGCCGGAGTGATGACCGGCAGCCGAGAGGAACCCTTCTGGGAAGGAAAAAGGCAGTCTCTGGATTTCTTCGATCTAAAGGGCGTGGTGGAAACGCTTCTGGACGGGTTGGGCGTTTCTGAGGTCCATTTCCAGCGGGAGCCTCTGCCCTCCTTTCTGCTTTATGGGGCCAGGGTCTTTTCCCGGGAGAGCGAACTGGGTTTTCTGGGGGAGTTGACTCCGCCTCTGGTGGAGAAACTGGAGGTGCCGGGGGCCGTTTTTGTGTTTAACTTATGGTTTGCAGAAGTGGCCAAGGTCTGTGAGCCTTTCCGGGGATACACGCCGCTGCCGCGTTATCCGGCGGTTTATCGGGATGTGGCCTTGGTGTTGCCGACCGAGACGCCGGTCAGCCAGGTCATGGCGGCGCTGCGGCGCTTCGGTCAGCCGTGGTTGGAGGAGGCGCGTCTTTTTGACCTCTACCGTGGTGCACCGGTGCCCGTTGGAAAACGCAGCTTGGCCTTTCGCCTGTCATATCGGGATCCGGAAAGGACCCTGACCGATGACATGGTGAACCGGCACCACGAGCAGCTTATTGCCGCGCTGGCCCGGGAAATGGGGGCGGAACTGAGGTGAACGCAACAATCAGGAGGCTTGCCGGCCTTACCCTTTGTGGCGGGGCAATTGGTAAAAGGAGAAAGGTGATTGCCGCGTAAAAAGGCCTAAATCCATGTTCTTTTTTAGGTTGAGCATCTAGGCTGTAATTATATCTTTCTGATTGATATAGATAGTATTTCCCGCCGCCACCTGCGGGGAGAGAGGTGGGGGAAAAAGATTTTTTTAGAGTTTACAAAAGTTGAGGGTTCAGGTTTAAGATAATTGCTGTTTCGGGCGGGGCGCTTGGGCTGTCAGTGGGAATGTCATGTCAAACCGGGCTTCCTAAGGCATCACTAGGCCAAAACGCGGCCGGCGGATGGATTCGCTTCGGCACAATGGGCAGCGAGAGGGGCTGGTGAGGCGGCTTCGCTTTTTAAAGGTAAAGCCGCAAGATTTGCAGACCGCCGGGATGATTTCAAAGCGGCAGCCAGGGCCGGGAGAGCGGAGCAAATGGTTGAGGTGGTGCAAAACTTCTTTTTCCGGGATAGCCAATTGCTGGCTCAGTTGCAGGGCGGAAAAGGGCCGTTGCAGGAGGAGCCCTTTGATCGCCTGCCGAACAGTGAGCATGTTTGAGGCCGCCACAAAAGACATCATAACAGATTGTCGCTGGGGGCAGGCAAAAGATTTTAGTGGTGGAAGGTATAAGGAAGTTTGGTTTTCCGGCGCACGATGGTATGCGGATCGGCATTGATACAGGTGGGACTTTTACGGATTTTGTCTTTTTGGGCCAAGGCGAGGGGCGGATGCATAAAGTGCCTTCCCAGCCCAGGGACCCCTGGCGGGCCATCAGGCTTGGGTTGAGAGAACTGCGCCCGGAGGGTTTGGCAGGGGTGGAGGTGGTGCACGGCACCACGGTGGGTACCAACGCCTTTCTCACTCGCCGGGGGGCCCGGGTGGTGCTGGTGACCACTCAGGGCTTTGAAGATGTCTTTTTTATCGGGCGGCAAACCCGTGGCGAGCTGTTTTCCCTGACCGGCAGCAAGCCGCCGGCACTGTTATCCCGGGAACAGGTGGTGGGGGTGAAAGAGCGCCGACGGGCCGATGGCTCGGTGCTCACCGCCTTGACGGCTGACGAGGTTAGTCGGGTGAAGCAGCGGGTGGCGGAGTTGGTACCGGAAGCCGTGGCGGTGTGCCTATTGCACGCCTATGTGAACCCGGAGCACGAAGAACGTCTGGGGGCGGCTTTTGCTGAGCTGGGAGTGCCCTTGTCGCTGTCCAGCCGGGTGCTGCCGGAATTGCGGGAGTATGAGCGCACATCGGCCACGGTGTTGAACGCTTATCTTTCTCCGGTGCTGGCAAGGTATCTGAGCATCTGGGAACGTGAATTGCCCGGGGCGCCCCTGTTCATCCAACAGTCCAACGGTGGGTTTCTGCCGGCCCGACGGGCGGCTTCCTGGGGTCTGAACACTGTTCTGTCGGGCCCGGCCGGTGGGGTTTTGGGTGCCTGGAGGCTGGCCCGCGCCTTGGGCGAAAAAAAGATTCTCACCCTGGATATGGGTGGTACCTCCACCGATGTGGCCCTATTGGCCGGGGGGATACCTCTGACCTCAGAATATCTTTTGGAGGGATATCCCCTGGGCCGGCCAGTGATAGACATACATACAGTCGGGGCCGGCGGAGGTTCCATCGCCTGGCGGGATCAGGGGGGAGCTTTGAGGGTGGGCCCGGCCAGCGCCGGGGCTGATCCCGGTCCGGTATGTTATGGTCAAGGGGAAGCCCTCACGGTGACTGATGCCCAACTTTACCTGGGGCGCCTGGTGCCGGCGGCTTTCTTGGGGGGACGTATGGGGTTGCAGGTCGGGGCCACTGTGCGAGCCGTGGAGAGGCTGGCCCGAGACTTCAACGTCGCCCCGGAGGAACTGGCCTTAGGAATAATCCGGACCGCCAATAGCCATATGGCCAAAGCTTTGCAGACGGTGAGTCTGGAGCGGGGGCATGATCCGCGGGATTTTACCCTGTGCTGTTTCGGTGGGGCCGGGGGCCTGCACGTCTGCGAGCTGGCGCAGGAATTGGGTATCCGGCGGATTATCATGCCGGCCCAGGCCGGGGTGCTGTCGGCTTGGGGAATGGCCTTGGCCGGCCACCGCCGGGACCTGGGACGCACTTTGCTGGCCAGCGGGGCCGCCCTCACCTGGGAGAGATTGCACCGGGCATACCAGGAGCTGAAGCAGCAGGGACTGGCAGAGCTGGCGGCGGATGGCGTGGAACCCGACCACCTCCTGGTGAACGCGGAGCTGGAGATGCGCTATCGAGGGCAGAGCTACAGGATCTCAGTGCCCCTGACGACGAGTTTTCGGGAAGACTTCCAGATGCGGCATCAACGCCTGTACGGCCACGCCTTTCCAGGGCGCGAGATCGAAGCTGTGGTCATGCGCCTTTATTTTGCAGAGTCAGAAGTTACCGAAGATTTACCGGTCATGAAAGGGGCGGCAGCCGCCTCCACCTTGAATCTGCCCCTCCGAAGCCGCCTGAGGTTGCCCACGGGAGAGCTGAGTACTACCCCCTTGTATTATCGCCCTGCTTTGGAACCAGGCTTCACCTTGGCAGGGCCGGCGGTAGTGGCCGAGGAATTTGCCACTCTTTTCCTTTTACCAGGTTGGCAGGGAAAAATTACCCCTCAGGGACATATGGTGGTGGAATGCCCCTGAGGCCGGACAAAAAATTTGATTTTGGGGCTGTCCCGGGCCAAATTTTAGAACCTAATACTGCTGTTAAATCCATATCTTACAAAGACTGCCCGGAAAGCCTGGTTTTTGCGTACAAATTTTTGAACCAATTTAATGGGTGGAGGCAGGAAAACAAGTGGGGCGAAGAGGCGGCGTTTAATATAACTAACTCATAATATTAATAATTTTATTTTACTTCTGCCAATGGCATAATTGCTGCAATAAGCAATAGGCGTATATGGACCTAATATAAGGACCCACATCCCCCCCTTAATCAGTGTTCATATACCATTTTCTCCTTTCACCTAAACCGGTCAGGTTCCTCCCCCACCTGGCCGGTTTTCCTTTGTGGGAACTTATGCTCCCCCCCTTATATCCTTAAATTTGGGCAGAGCTTTATTTTGAGGCTGACGCCAGCACGGCCAGGATTTTTTGGCTGATGCCCCTTCCTAAGGCCACTCGTCCGCCGTTTAAACCTACAATGAGCAGGCCGCGATTATTCTGCAAGATATCTATTTCCTGACCCAGATTCAGTCCCAGAGCTATGAGCCGGGACCTCAACATCCGACCTCCGAGAAATCTTGTGATCCGCGCCCGCTGGCCGATGGGCATCTGAGCCAAAGGGCACTCAGCACTGACGGTGTAATGTTCGTTCATGGTTTTGAGGGTCTTCTTAGTCGCCTTTAGGCAGCGTGTTTAGGGTTCAAGGTTATCGCTCTCAGCCACAGGTCTAAGGCAAAATTTCATAAGCTTTTTTCTCTGGTTTTGCCACAGGTGGCGCAATAGCCTTTCACTTCCAGATGGCAGCTGACAATTTGATAGTGATAGTCCCGACCCAGTTGTCCCTGGAGTAAGGTGAGGTTGGGGTCTTCAAATTCGACGATTTCGCCGCACCCCAGGCACCGCAAATGGGCATGCTGGTTATGCCCGTAGATATGTTCAAAATGCCAGTGCCCGTCGCTGAAATCCACCTCCCGGATTAGGCCGCAATCCAGGAACAGCCTGAGCGCGCGGTAGATGGAGGCTTTAGAGATCTTGACGCCTTTCTGGCAGAGTCTGAGGTAAAGCTCATCGACGTCGAAATGTTCGTGCGTGGCAAAAATCTCTTGCAGGATGTGCTCCCGCTCGGGGGTGCGTCGGAGGCCGTTTTCTTTAAGATATTGGCGGAGGATCTCCTGCTCGGACTGCATGTGAAAATTCTATCTTTATTGCGACTCGGTTGCAATAATTTTTTGCAGCTCTGCAAGAGGAAACGGCCAACCCAAAATCTGGCCGGTGCTGGTTACTGGGACATTTGTTTCATGTGTATTAGAGATCGCTTGGCTCATGGTTTAAAAAGGGCTGCAATGACACACCTGGCAGGAAGAAAGGAGAGAGAGGATGAGCCCGCAGCCCGCCATAGCCAAGGTCAAAGAGTCAATTCACCATGAAAACTACGCATATTGCGCCTCCTGCGGCAGTTACCACCGGGTGAGGAATCTGGAGTTGCTTTGCTGTCATTGCGATTTTCGGCGCCGGCAGGCCAGAAAGTCAGCCGGCTCCTGGTATATTCCACTGGGGAGAGGATGAGGAAGAGGGTTGGGAGAAAAAAGGAAAGCCACAAACGCTCTCGTCCAGGTCTTCAGACCGGATTAGGCCTTCGTGGCTCAATTCTGGGGCAGAATTGTGGCTTTCCTTAGTGGCAGCAGGTGTGCCCGTGCTGGTGATGCCCATCGTTGTGGGCATGTTCATGGGTGTGCACCATAGCCTCGTGGCTATGCTCGTGGCCGTCGTGGCTGTGCGTCACGGCCTCATGGCGATGCTCATGTTCATGCTTGTCTTTACTATGGCAGCACATAGCTATCCCTCCTTTCTAGTTTAAAAATTATCCATTTCTCTTTTCCCTGTCAAGGGGGTTCTGCTTGCAGCTTTTTACTTTTTGCGCCAAGCCTCCCAGTAGGGGCGACCCTGCGAATCCCGCAAATGCAAAATATAATCGCCCTTGCTGAGTTCATAGGCGATCACCCCCAACTTGCCGTCCTTTTCTTTTTCACAGACTCCCTTGACCTGCACCTCATCCCCCCGATTAAGCTCAAACACCTGGCGCTCCAGATACCATGCCGGGCCCAGGTGGACCAGAACCTGCCCCTTGGTTTTGGTTTCCATCACCAAAGCCAGGCCGGGGTGCATGATCGTCGTCAGGGCTTCAGTAAGCACTTTAACCACCTTGCCGCTCTCCAGAAAAGGTTGGCAAGTAGCCGTCACCGGACACACATAGGGCGTATACGGGCAGGGGCGGAAGCCCTGCCCCCGGCCCTGGCTCCACCCCGGGCTGGCCCCAACCCCCAAGTAAAGGGATAAAAAAAGAAGGACTGTGGCCGCCAATTGCCATCGTTTCATACGATATCCTCCAGGGGTTGATTTTAAAAAGCATACACCGCAGACAGCCTGGGTGTCAACACAGCGTCGGTGTTTTTACCGGCCAGGTCCACATTCACCCCGAGGGCAAAAGAGAGCTTTTCCGTGGCCATGTATTCTATGCCGGGCAGCACGGAAATCAGGGCACCGGGGGCGAGGTTGGCTTTATGGCCGATGAGACGGCCGCCGTCGAAGAAACTTGGGCACGGCGGTGTCGGTAATGATGGGACCGAAGGTGGAGGGGCATTCTTCCCCCGTTTCCGGGGGGCCCGGCACCTGGGCCAGGGTCGGCGATGTGGCCATCCAACTTAAGGCCAGAACCATGGCCAGGGAAAGCCGAATCATTTTATATACTTTAAAGTTTTTCGTGAATTCTCCCCTATATACTCCTACTCGTTATTTGACCGCTGGCCACTCGCTAAACTGCACCCACATCACCGCGCCGTATTCGGCTTTCTTTTTCTTGCCGTCCGGCCCTCGTAAGGCGTCCTTTTCCTCGTTGATGGCGGAGAAGCCCCACCACCCCGCCTTGGGCGGAGCGAAGGCGAAGATCCCGTTTTTATCGGTCTTCAGCTTCAGGGTGACGAAATATTCATTGGGTGCTTCCACCTTCCCACCGGGGTTCCAGTATTCCACTTCCACGTCGGTGTCGGGCACGGGACTACCTTTAAATTTCACGATCCCTCGGAAGACGTTGCCGGCGTAAACGGCAAAGGGCCTGGTCAGGGGAATGATTTCCGCCTTGAGGCCCACTTCTTGGTCCCAATCCTCTTCGTAGCCCCAGGCGGCTACATAAGTTTTGGTCTGGTGGATAATAAATTTTTCTTCCGCCGGCTCCCAGTAGGGTTGGGGGTCAAAATAAAACGTGTAAATACCCGGCCTTTTTATAGTGTAAACGCCTTTCCAGGCCTTTTTTCCCAGGACTTGGGTTTCCTGCAGGCTGTTGGTTAGCTCGGTGTTGGTTTTTCCGGACATCACCCCAAATTTCTTGGGCCTGGCCAGGTCCATGCCGTTCTGTTCAAAGGGGTGGCAGAAGGCTAGGGTCACTTCCAGTTCAGGTTTGTCGCTCTGCATCACCATGGATCTCTCCGGCAGGATCAGGCCGAAATGAGCCTTACTGACGTTCACCCAACCGAGGATGCCCGTGAGGCATAACACTCCCACAATCAAGCGCCGCATAATTGCCTCCTCCTTTCCACGACTTTTTTATTGAAGGCAGGTTCTTCCTGCTGTTTTACTCAACCATACAGCAGTTCTTATGCACATGGCAGCAGGTCCTAACCGTATGGTTTAAGAAGTCTCGCTCATGGGACACTATCATATAGGCAATGTCCAGTCCTTGCAGGATATGTATGAGCCGGTGCCGGGTGGCTTCATCCAGGGCGGTGGTGGGTTCATCCAGGAGAAGCAATTGCGGTTGCATGGCCAGCACCGTGGCCAGGGCCACCAGCTTTTTCTCGCCCTCCGACAGTTTGTAGGTTATCCGGTCCTCGAAATCGTTTAGCCCCAGCCTGGCCATGGTCTCCCGCGCGATGGTTACCGCCTCCTTGGGCGATTTACCCTGGTTCAAAGGACCAAAAGCCACATCTTCCAACACCGTGGGACAAAAAAGCTGATCGTCGGGGTTTTGAAAAAGCAGCCCCACCTTTTGCCGGACTTGGAGAAAATCCCGCTCTTTTTTGACCTCTACCCCGAAAATATGGATGCTGCCCGACTGAGGCCGTAACAGCCCCATGATCAGATGCAGCAAGGTGGTCTTGCCGCAGCCGTTGGGACCAATGAGCCCCAGATGATGGCCTGGCAGGAGCTTGAAACTAAAATCCTGGAACACCGGGCAGGAGGCGCCGGGATAGGCGAAGGTGATATTCCTGAGCTCGATCAAGGGTTCACCCATGTGGCCCCCGAACTAAGGCGGGCTTCAGACTCTCCAGCAGGATAAGCGCCGTCAGGGCCAGCAGGGAAACGGCCAGGAAGATTTTGTCCCGGCGTTGCCAAGAAAAAACTCGCAGGCTGTAAAAAGTGCCGTGAAAACCCCGGCACAGCATGGCCTGAAACACCCGTTCAGCCCGATCATAACTTCGCACCAGCAGCATGGCGGCCAGATAAGCGTAGCTGCGGTATGTATGAAGATTGGTGCCCGGCCGGAAGCCCCGGATTTTCATGGCCTGCACCAAACGATGGTATTCTTCTGCCAGCACATAAATATAGCGATAGGTGAACAACAGCAAATGACAGAGCTTGTTCGGAAACCATAACCGGGACAATGCCTGTCCCAAGGTGACCACCGGCACGGTGGCAATCAAGGCGATCAGGGCGATGATGATGGCGTTGGACTTCAGGGTGATCAGACCGGTATAGGTCAGCCCCTGACGGGTGAATTCCAGGGGCCCCCAGCGCCAGATCGCTTCCCCCGGATAGGTGAGCGGCAACAAGAGCCAGAGAAAGAAAATAAAGCTGTTCACTCCCAAGAGGCGGCAGGCCACTTTGCTGAGAGAAAGACGAGCCAGAGTCAAACAGAGTATGGCTAGGGCCAGGCCCGCAAGGGTGGCGGCATAGGTTTGGGCCACGGCCATCATCACCGCAAAAAGGGCGGCCACCATGATTTTGCCCCGGGGGTCCAGGCGGTGCACCAGGGATGTGCCTTCGGAAAAAGGCTCACAGATAACCGTCAAGAGTCTTTCTTCCTCTTGCTCAAAAAATAGGCCCAGAGGCCGAAGAGTCCCAGGATATAGCCGAGGCCGCCAAGAATATCCGGCAGCGTCGGTTGGCGGATGGTCAATTCCGTGAGCATCTCTTTAATGGGTGCCAGCTGACGCTCCAAGGCCATATTCACCACTTCTTCCAACACCTGCCGGTCCATGGCGGTGATTGTGGTCTCCGGGGCCTTGGGGGCGGTAGTCGCAGAACCGGCGGTGGAGGCCGCGACCGCAAAAATAAGCGGGATCAAGCAGACCGCCGCTGTGAAGAGGAATAAGCGCTCTTTTATTCGCTGAATCCATTTCTCCGCCATATGTTACCTTACCCCTTTCCAAAAAAGCCTTCTCCTCATTTGGCCTTCAGAAGCCACTCGCCTCGGTGCCCCATGCCCGCCTCAATCACAATCTTCAGGTCCTGCTTTTGCGCTTCAGGCGGGATTTTAAACGAGAACTTCCCCTGGTCATCGGTTTGGCCAGTCAAGAGCTGTCGCCCGGTTTTTGCGTCCAGGACCAGGATTTTCCCCTGTTTCACCGGGGTATTGGGCATAAACTTGCTTTCCGTCTGGACGGTGTCGCCCTCGGTGTAGGCAAAGACCACGACCCGATGGGCCAAAGCGGGGGCGGCTACCGCACAGATAAGCAAAAGCGAGAAGATTCCTTGCACCCAAAGGTTGGGGCGCGGCAGTCTTTTGAACAAGGATTGGTTACGCATAAATTCCCTCCAACATCTCAGGTTTGACCTTCTTGAGAAACAGGAAAACAAACAATGTTATCAGGCCTTCAATAACCATCACCGGGATATGGGCCAAGAGGACCAGTTGGGCCACTTTCCAGAAACCCTCGCCGGTGGTGATGAGGGCAACGGCCACCAGCAGGCCGCTTAAGAGAATGGCGCTGGCCCCGCAGGCAAAGGCCCCCACTAGGGCGGGCAGCCCCGGTCGGCGCAGCAGTCCCCGGTAAGCATAAAAACCAGCTACTGCCGGGGCCGCCATGGTGACGGTGTTGACTCCCAACACCGTCAGTCCCCCGAATTGGAAGAGAAGGGCCTGCAGAAACAGGCCGATAAGGATAGCCGGGAAGGCCAGCCACCCCAAAAAAAGGCCCATGAGGCCGTTGAGCACCAGATGCAACCCCACCGGCCCTACCGGGACGTGAATAAGAGAAGCCACAAAAAAGGCCGCCGACAACAACGCCACCCGGGGAATAGCATCATAATCGATCTTTTTCAGGCCGATGGCGGTGCCCACCACCGCCAAGCCCGCCCCCCCGGCCAAGACCGCCGGGCTGAGCACCCCTTCCGAAATATGCATAAGACTACTTTCTAAGTTGGGGTCAACCCCGAAAAAAAAACCATGAAGCTTACCTCCGCCCTTCCCCGGCGGCAAGCCTTCATGGCCTTGCACTACAACTCTGATCAACGTTAACTTTGAGTGCGCCTCGGGGCTTCATTCCCCGATTGTCGCTAATTATTCATAATTATGCCGATTATGTCAAGGAAAAAAGCTTTTCTCTACTTCACCCCCGGGAGATTAAAATCGCTTGACAAAAAATTAAAATTCACTTATAAAAATAAAAAAGGGGAAATGAATCCCCCAAAAATAGCTTATTGTTAAGAACAATCAGCCACGAAGGCTTACGCGCCTGAAAGTGCGGCCCTCGTGGTTTTTTTTCGCCCCATATAAAAGAAAAATATCACAATCTCAAAAGCGGAAAAGAAAAATGGTTGGCAATGATCATTGTGGGTCGGTGTCTGACCGGCCCCGCTTTCAAATTATCGGGTCAGACTCAATAGCAGGTCTTCAGAAAAAGCACGGGCTGGTGAGATGAGCGGGGAATTTTTTTCTCACCGTGAGAAACCGCAGGTGGAAGCTAAACCATGCCGACAGCGCGGAGAAGCAACCATGGCGCCAAAAGACCTCTGTTCACCGGCTTTTTGGGAACGAGCCTGGAAGCGGTGTTATGAGATGTCGCCTCTGCGTCGTGGCATGCACCAAAATAAGAAGGTTTGGTTCCAATTTTGGAATGAAGTCAGCGATATTTACTTGCAAGTAGTAAAATACTCCTTACCCTTGGGGGAGACCGTGGCGGAACTTCTGTCTTCTCTCGGTATTCTCCGTGGGGGCGCCAAAGTTTTGGACGTGGGCAGCGGCCCGGGCACCTTGGCGCTGCCCTTGGCCGCCAGGGGCGCGCAGGTAGTGGCCTTGGACCCGGCCTTCAAGATGCTGCAGGTTCTGAGGGCTGCAGGGCGTTGGCATGGGCTGGGCAATATCTTTCCGGTTTGCCAGTCATTCGCGGACTGTCATTTTCGGGACCGGTTTGACCTGGTGGTGGCCTCATTTTCTCCCGCCATTGTGGATGGTCCGACGCTGCGACGCCTGGAAGGGTTTTCCAAGGGTTGGTGCGCCCTGCTGGTTGCCGCAGATCTGAAAGGGTTCAGCATGCGGGATCTCCTCTGGGAGCCGGTCATGCAGCAACCGTTGCCTACCTTTCGGTACCCGGCGCTGCTCCCCTTCAATCTTCTTTTTACCCTGGAACGGCGGCCTAATATCCGGCAGCTAAGTTTTCGCACCAATAGCCCGCCCCCCGAGACCTTGGGCAAATTTTATAGTCGTTATTTTTCGCTGTTCGGAAAAGACCAGGCGGAGACGGAAAGGTTGATCATTTCCTTGCTGCAGACAAGCCAAGGCGGACGGTCTTCGGAAGGCCAGACCCATAATATCGCCCTTATCTGGTGGCAAAGTATTTCATCAGAGGAAGAAAGGGGACAAAAAATATGAAGATTTGCATTTGCGGCAAAGGCGGTAGCGGCAAAAGCACCGTGGTGGCTCTGTTGGCCAACGCCTTTCAAAAGCTGGGCAAGAAAGTAATAATTGTGGATGCCGACGAATCCAATGCCAGCCTGTATTGGATGTTGGGCATGGAGAGGCCGCCTCTGCCCCTTTTGGATTTGGCGGGCGGCAAAAAGGCGGTGCAGCAAAAGATGCTGGCGCGCTTTACCAAAGGCGAGACAGAACCGGCAATGAGCATCTGGGCGCGGGACCAGATCACCAGCGAGGCCATTCCATCGGAATACATCGTCCAAAAAGAAGGCCGCTGCATGGTGGCCACTGGCAAAATCCATCAGTCCCTCGAGGGCTGCGCCTGCCCCATGGGGGTGGTCACCAGGGAGTTCCTCAAAAAACTTTCCCTGGCTCCCAATGAGCTAGCCCTGATAGACCTGGACGCCGGCATCGAACATTTCGGCCGCGGTGTGGAAACCAGCGTTGACCAAGTAATCTGCGTGGTCGAACCGTCTCTCGAATCCATCTCTTTGGCCGGCAAGATTATGTACCTGACACTGACCGCTGGGGCCTCTTTCAAGGGGGCCATATTAAACAAGATATCTACTGTCGAGGAAAAAGCTCTTTTATCCGCTAAGCTTACTGAGTTGGGGGTTCCCATCCTCGCCGCCCTGCCGCATAGTAAAAATATCCAATCAGCATGTCTGGAGGGCAGACCCTTAAATGATTTCCCGGCCCCCGCCGAAGCGGCGGATATCCTTAAAGCCTTACAATTATCAGGCGATTAAAACCGCGGCGACTGAGTAGGTCAAGATGTTTACCAGTAAAAGGCCTTCCTCAGCAGGCCCTTTCAGGAGGTTTTAATATTAATTTCGCCATATCGAGACCAGCGAGGCAACACCACTAATGGAGAGCAGGCGCCCCCGATTGCTCTTTTAAAAAGCAGCCAGGGGCGGCTGTCCCACATTTTGATTTTGGACCATTATTTCGGCCAGCTCATTTAGTTGATTATTCCCCTTGAAAAGGGCGAAACTATACTTAATTTTAATAGTGCTGAGAGCGACCCCCACAGAGAGGTGAAACAATGCCTAAATGTGAAGTGTGCGGCCAGGAATGCGAGGCCGAAGAGCTGCGGGCGCAGGCCGGTCGGCAGGTCTGTGAGGATTGTTTTCTGGAGGGGTTGGAAATCACCAAGGTCTGCGACCCCTGGGCGGTGCATTCCGCCAAGAAGACCTTGACGGGTAAGGGACTGCCACCCCTGACGCCGCGGCAGCAGCAACTCTATGACCTGATTGTGCAAGAAAAGGAGATTCCCCCGGCCGAGGCGGCCCGTCGTTTGGGGATTTCCGAGCGTGAGCTGCAAGCCCAGGTGGCCACCCTCAGGCACCTGGAGCTGATCAGGGGGGCCAAAACCCCACAAGGCGTGGTTCTCACCCTTTTCCACCGCGGCGCCGAGGTTGAACCGGAAACGATTTCTCGAAATACTTGAGGTTTGGAAAACAGGGTTAAAAAATTTAAGCCTCTTCGTTATATTGTGTGGGTAAGCCTGGAGTCAAGCTTACCGGCGGTGCGCATCAAGGCTGACCGGGAAGCCACTTTGGGTCTGGTGGTAAACGTGGTGGATGAAATCAGGCTCTCAGGGGCCGGGGTCTTCAGTATTGAGACCGAAAAAAAAGGGATGAAGGACTGAGATGATAATCTGAGGCTCGAACCCTCAAAATCCACCTGAGGTCTGGAGGCGATTTTTTGCCTAAGCGCTTTCCTTTTTTGCTTTGAGGGGCTAAAATTAAGAAAACCAAGCCCTACCGTCCCAAGGCTGAAGCACTCCGCACCGTGATAGGTCAGGGGATTAGTCCTTGCGGGAATAAAATTGCTGCCAACCCATCCCCAGCCCTACCAAAACACCGCGGCCAAGACAGCCTTCAGGAAGGAAGCAGAAGCGCGAAAAGTCAGTAAAGATATCCGGAAAAGCTTGGTTAACCGGCTGCGTTGCCGCTGGCAGTGGCGCACCGCTTTTCTCTCCTGGCCGGTGGACGCCTTGACCGAAAGGCTGGGGCCGATTAGGGACGAGCCCCCTTTTCGAGGCTCCTTCGCCCCCAGTCGCTACCCCTTCGGGGCCATGCGGTATTGGTGGGTCAGTTGCGCCCTGGCTGAGGAAGCCCGGCGGGTCGGGCGGCCGCTCACCATCCTGGACGCCGGCTGCGGGCCTGGCAAATTACGTAGTTTCATGGGTCACAGTGTCCCCGGGCGCTGGCTGGCTCTTGACCGGCGGCCTGATGCCCTGCGTCTGGCCGGGCTAGGTTATGAGGAGGTCTATCAAGGCGATCTCGACCAGTTTCTCCCCCTGCCCGACCAGTCCCTGGATATAGTAGTGCTCCTGCATGTTATCGAACACTTGCCCCGCCCGCCCTTCACTATGGCTGAGCTGGCCCGTATTCTCCGCCCCGGCGGCGTCTTTTTGGGGGGCAGTCCCATCGCGCCCGCCTGGGTGGCCCCTCTCAGGCAATGGCGCCACCAGCGCCTGCTGCGGCAGGGCATAAAGAAGCCGGGGGATCATATCCACTCCTTCTGGCCGGGCCGCTGGCGCCGACTGGTGGCCGAGGCCGGCCTCACCCTCGAACTCATGAACGGCCTCTTCTTTTATCGCTCCAAAGGCAGCCCCCTGGAAAATTGGCGCTGGTGGGTGCGGCTGAACCACCTGTGGGGCGCCCTTTTCCCTTCCCTAGGCTCGGAATTGTATCTCCTGGCCAGGAAGTGAAATGTTCCCCCTGACCCGGCTGCTGTTAACCACCGGGCTTCGCTGAATTAACTCCGGCGGCGTTCCACTTTCCCACGCAGTCACCCACGTAGTATCATCGGCGTTGCCGGGCTTA
>DYLF01000159.1 GCA_020722205.1 Desulfobacca acetoxidans | reverse complement strand
TTAACCGCCATCCTCAAACTTTCAACTGAGTTTGGGACAGGCTCCTTAATAAAGCGGAACAGGAAGATGTGTATCAGGCGCTGACCCATCTTGTAGATGCCCGCTTAAAAAAGGCCGACAGCCTCAACCCAAAGGACCGCCGCAAACGCCTGGCCGCGGCGGAGAAGACCGGCGGCATCTGGGCCGGCCTGCCGGAGGAAGAGGACAACGGAGAGTAGGGGAGAGGCACCTGATGACACCGGTGCAAGCCAAACGGTGATAAGGGGAAAACCTATGCGGGTTCTTTTTCACCCCCATGCCCTGGAAAGAATGGTGGAACGGGGGGCCAGCGAGGATGAAGTAATGCTGACGGTTCAGGAAGGAGAACAATTCCCGGCCAAGTTCGGGCGCACCGGCTTCCGGCGCAATTTCCCTGTTGAAGGCCTATGGCGGGGACGAAATTTTGCGGTCAAGCAGGTGGAAGCCTATGCCGTGGAAGAGCAGGAGGATTGGCTGGTCATTACCGTGATCGTGCGGTATTATTAACCAAGAGGAAAAAGCCATGAAAATAACTTATGACCCCCGACGCAACATCGCTTATATCCGGTTGCAAGACAAAACGGCCCAGGTGGACACCATCCGGGTGAGCGATGAGCTGAATGTGGACCTGGCGCCGGACGGCACCGTTTACGGCCTGGAACTGTTGAACGCCAATGAGCAACTCCTGCGGGTGGATCAGGGGAAACTCGTGGTCATTAATGAGGCCCTGGGAGGACGCCAGGAAATTAACCTCATATAAAAAAGATAAGGACAATATGGTTCCCCAGGAGCAGGTCGCCCTGCTGGAGGTATTATGAAAAAACACCGTTTCAATGTATTGATCGAGCGGGATGAGGACGGCTATCTGGTGGCTTCGGTCCCGGCCCTGAAGAGTTGTTACACCCAGGCCCGGACCTGGGAAGAGCTCCTCCCCCGGATTAAAGAAGTTATTGAGCTCTGCCTAAAAGAAGAGGAACCGATGGTTTTGCAGTTTGAGGGGGTGCAGCAGATCGAGATCGAGGCATGAGCCGCCTGCCCACCGTCAATGCCCGCCTCATGATCCGGTTCCTGGAACACCTGGGCTTCCAGAAAAGCCGGCAGCACGGCAGCCATATCTTTTTCCGCCATCCCGACGGCCGCTCCGCCACCGTGCCGGTGCATCCGGGAGAAGACCTGGGCCGGGGGATAACCAGCAAAATCCTGCACGACGCCGACGCCTCCCGCCAGACCTTTCTGGATTGGCTCCAAAAACATAAGGTGTAAAAACCCCGCCCACGACATTATCGATAACCGCCAGGAAAAGCTGGCGGACCACATCAACCGCATCCTGGGGTCCACTGCGGCCGCCCGGTTTGCGGTGGGGTATTTCTTTCTCTCGGGCCTCACCTGCGTTGCTGAGAAGCTGGCCGGAGTAAAAGAGCTGCGGCTGCTCATCGGCAACACCACCAACCGAGAAACTCTGGAGCTTTGGGGCCAACCAGGCCCGGCTGCAGATGGGGCTTCCGGCCTGCAACCTCCTGCCTATGATCTTGCAGGTTTACGTCTGGGCCGAAGAAGTTAAGCGCTCCCTAGATCGGCTGAG
>DYLF01000082.1 GCA_020722205.1 Desulfobacca acetoxidans | reverse complement strand
AGGGAGATAGAATGCTGTCAGAGGGGAAGAGGTGAAGAACAAATTTATCTTTATTACCGGTGGGGTGTTGTCCTCTCTCGGCAAGGGGGTGGCCGCTGCCGCCATCGGGGCACTCTTGGAATCCCGGGGTCTCAGGGTGACTTTTCAAAAGCTGGACCCTTACATCAATGTGGACCCGGGCACTATGAATCCCTTTCAACACGGCGAGGTTTTCGTCACGGAGGACGGTGCCGAAACTGACTTGGACCTGGGACATTACGAGCGTTTCACCTCCGTCGTTTTAGGGCAGGAAAATAACTACACCTCAGGGCGTATCTATAATAATGTTATTACCAAAGAACGGCGGGGGGATTATTTAGGCGGGACGGTTCAGGTCATCCCCCATATCACCGACGAAATTAAAGCCGCGGTTCTTAGGGTCGCCCCCCAAGGCGATGTGGCCATCGTCGAGATCGGGGGGACTGTGGGAGACATTGAGAGCCTGCCCTTTCTTGAAGCCATTCGCCAACTCAAGGGAGACTTGGGCAAGCAGAATGTCTGCTATATCCACCTAACCTTGGTGCCTTTTATCAAGACGGCCGGCGAGGTCAAGACCAAGCCCACCCAACACAGCGTCAAGGAACTTAGGAGTATCGGCATCCAGCCTGATATCATTCTGTGCCGCAGTGAGAAGATACTCTCGCCCGACATCAAGGCCAAAATCGCCCTGTTCTGCAATGTCGAGCCGGAAGCGGTCATTACTGCCAAAGACGTGGACAATATCTATGAAATCCCACTCCTTCTTCACCATGAAGGTCTGGATGAACGCTTGATTGAGGTCCTCAACATCTGGACCGGCGCACCTCGCCTGGAACCCTGGGAAAGGTTGGTGGCCAGTCTGAAGAGCCCCCGGGACCGGGTGGAAGTCGGTATTATCGGCAAGTATGTCAATCTTCAGGAATCTTACAAGAGCCTTCATGAGGCCCTAGTGCATGGCGGCATGGCCAACCAGGTGATGGTGGCCTTAAATTATATCGACGCCGAAACGGTGGAGCGGGAAGGCCCGGCGCGCTTGCTGGCTCATCTTCATGGTATCATCGTACCCGGGGGGTTCGGAGTGCGCGGCGCAGAAGGTAAGATCAGGGCCATCCAATATGCCCGCGAAAACCAGGTGCCTTACTTCGGTCTGTGTTTCGGCATGCAACTGGCTGTAGTGGAGTTCGCCCGCCACGCCGCCGGTCTGAGTCAAGCCCAAAGTGAGGAATTTGGCATCGAGCCCTGCGAACCGGTCATTTATCTCATGCGCCAATGGTATGACTATCGCAAAGATGCCGTGGTGGTCCGCGACCAGGCCTCGGATAAAGGCGGCACCATGCGTCTGGGCGCTTACCCTTGTGTCCTGAAAGAAGGCTCATTGGCCAGCCGGGCTTACGGAACCGGCGAAATCATGGAACGGCACCGCCACCGCTACGAATTCAACAACCATTACCGGGAACGTCTGGAAAATGCCGGTTTGAAGATTACCGGCACTTCTCCCAATGGAGAGTTGGTGGAGATCATCGAACTGGAAAACCATCCCTGGTTTTTGGCCTGCCAATTCCATCCAGAGTTTAAATCCCGGCCCATGGCTCCTCATCCGCTGTTTCGGGACTATATTCGGGCCTGTCTGGAGTATAAACAGCGCACCGGTGCCGGCACCCTGGAAATCTGAATCAAGCTATGAAAGCTGGAGCACTGTTTTTCATTCTTCTATTGAGATTTTCACAGGTTATGGCTACCGGTTTACGGTTTCTTTTATGGTCAACAAGGTTAGAGTGGCGGATTTCTGGGTGGGCGGCGGGGAGCTGGTAATGATAGCCGGGCCGTGTGTGATTGAAACAGCCGGCTTGACTCTGGAAATCGCCCACGCCCTGAAGGAATGTTCCCAAAAGCTCTCTCTGCCGCTGATTTTCAAGGCTTCCTATGACAAGGCCAACCGCACTGCCATCGAGTCCTATCGAGGGCCCGGGCTTTCGGCCGGCCTTAACATCTTGGCCCGGGTGAAGGAAGAGGTCGGACTCCCTGTCCTGTCAGACGTCCACCAGGTGTCGGAGGTGGGACCCGCCGCTGAGGTCTTGGATGTTCTCCAAATCCCTGCCTTTCTCTGCCGCCAGACAGATCTGGTGGTGGCCGCGGCCCAAAGCGGCAAGCCCGTCAACATCAAAAAAGGTCAATTTATGGCCCCTTGGAATATGAAGCAGGTCTTGCAGAAAGTCTTGACGGCCGGCACACGCCAAGTCTTTATTACCGAACGGGGAACCATGTTCGGCTACAACAACCTGGTCGTGGATTTTCGCAGCCTGCCTCTGATGAGGAGTCTGGGCTCTCCGGTGGTGCTGGACGTCACCCACAGCGTTCAGCTACCCGGCGGGCAGGGGTCCACCTCAGGTGGACAACGGGAATTTATCCCCTACTTGGCCCGGGCCGGAGTCGCCGTAGGAGTTGATGCCCTGTTCATGGAGGTTTATCCCGAACCGGAGAGAGCCAAGTGTGACGGTCCCAATTCTTTGCCCTTGCGGGATATTCTGGCTCTCTGGCGCACCCTTAAAGCCTTGCACCAGGTGGCCCAGGGGCAGGGAATTACTTAGGAGCGCCGCTCATATTCCTCAGGACTGGCATTTTATTAATCCCGCTCCCTCTTCAATTCCCTCTTCCTAAAGGGAAGGGCGAGGGTGAGAAGTTAATCTAATTCCGGCGCCAACGAATAAGTGTCGACCAGCGTAAAATCATCGCCTGATCTTGGCAACCAGATGGTCTGAGCATGGCGGATTACCCTCAAGAAATCTTGGAAAGAGCGAAGAAAATCAGACTACTTCTCCTGGATGTGGACGGAGTATTGACGGACGGGCGGCTGTATTTTGGTTCCCGGGAGGAACTCTTTAAAGTCTTCCATGTGCGGGATGGCCATGGCATCAAAATGGTGCAACAAGGTGGTTTGGAGGTGGCCATCCTCTCTGGGCGTAGATCAGACGCCGCCTTTTTACGGGCCAAAGAGCTGGGGGTAAATCGCTATTATGAGGGCCTGCGGGATAAGGTGGCGGTTTGCCAAGAGCTGTGCACAGCCCTGAACCTTAGAGGGGAAGAGGTCGCGGCCGTGGGCGACGAACTGGTGGATCTTCCCCTCTTCCGCCGGGTGGGTCTGGCAGTGGCCGTCTGCGACGCTCCTTTGGAGGTGCAGGCGCAAGCTCATTGGGTGACTAAGGTTCGTGGCGGAGAGGGGGCCGTCAGGGAGGTCTGCGACCTGCTCCTCAAGGCTCAGGGGAAATGGGAAACGTGGCTCTAGGTTATGGACTAAAAGTTATCCTATTTTTATATTTATTAAAAATTTAGTAATGATTGTCCGGCAATTGGAAACCGAAACGCAAAAGCCCAAGACATTTTTCCGCCTTATCAGCTCATGGCTCTCTGCTCCGGGGTTACGGCTTACGTTTGGCCTCGCTCTGCTGACTATATTATTTATGTTTATGGCCGCCTGCGGTTCACCCCCCGCCCCGGCCCCTAAACCACAGGAACCCACAAAATCCCAAGGAAAGATAGAAGCGTTTCACCTCACCGAGGTGCAGGAAGGCGACAAGAGCTGGGTCCTTAAGGCGGAAAAAGCCGACTTTCTCAAAGAGCGGCACCTCATTCGTATCAGCGACATCCGTATGGAATTTTATGGCCCTGCCAAAAGCGCAGTTAAACTTACCTGCCAGGAGGGGTCGGTAAACACTGACAGCCGTGAGGTCAACCTCCAGGGCCAGGTGGAGATCGAGTTCGGTGAGGTGCGGATCAAAACTGCACTGGTCATCTATCAACCGAATGAACGCCTGTTGCTGGCACCTGAACACCTGGTGTTGGAAGGGCCCAATTTCACGATTAGCGGTAAGGGGCTGCGTCTGGAAGTACGCCAGCGCAGATTGGAACTCTCGGAACATCACGTCACCAGCATTAAAATGGCGAGGCAAGCATGGCCGTTATGACATCTACCCGAAACTGGCCCCGGAATTTCACTTGCCTGTGTGTGGGCCTCTTAGTGGCCCTGGGTTTGGTGGGTTCGACAGGCGCTCAACCAGAAGCCCGCCGGAAAGACGATATTCCTTTGCGTATCACTGCGGCTCGCCTGGAAGCCGACCAGAAAGACCGGGTTATTACTTTTAGCGGCCAGGTCAAAGCGGAATACGGCGATGCCGTCCTATATGCCGACCGGTTGCAGATATACTATCAGACCAGCGGTGAGCAACAGCCGGCCGGAGAAAAGGGCCGCGCTGAGGCCTCCCCCCTGGCCGGCTTGGGGGGCGAAAAAATCGATCGCCTCGTAGCCAGGGGGAAAGTGCGTTTCGTTCAGCAAGACAAGGTGGCTTCCGGGGAAGAGGCTGTTTATTATAAGGATCAGGACGAGGTGGTGTTGCGAGGCAATCCTCAGCTTTGGCGCGGCGAAAGCCATCTCCAGGGGGAGAAGATTACTTTTAATCTCAAACATAACCGGGTGCAGGTGGACAGCTCACCGAAAAAAAGAGTAGAAGCCTTTCTTTATTCCCAAAAGACAGCGCGGCACCAGGCGGTCCCGGCGTTGCTGCCGGGAGGCGGAAAAAGCCGGAGCCGCTGATTTTTTCCTCCGGGGTACCAACCACTTCTGACAGACTTCCGCTTGACCTGGTGATGACGGGGAGGACAATAAACTCTATTCCGGCTTATGGCTTACCGCTGACAGCTCACTGCCATGCATCATCTGAAACTCGCCAATCTGTCAAAAACTTATAATGGCCGCGCCGTAGTCAACCGGGTCAGCCTGGAAGTGCATAGCGGGGAAGTGGTGGGCCTGCTCGGGCCGAATGGGGCTGGCAAGACCACCACCTTTTTCATGGTCCTGGGACTGATCAGGCCGGATGCGGGCACCATCTACCTGGACAACTTGGATATTACCACCCTGCCCATTTATCAGCGTGCTCGCCGCGGCTTGCAATACCTCCCCCAGGAACCATCCGTATTCAGGAAATTGACCGTAGCTGAAAATATCCTGGCCATCCTGGAGACCCTCGAACCCAATCCTCTTGCCCGGCAGGAACGCCTGCAGCAGCTTTTGGGGGAGCTGCATCTCAGCCACCTGGCCCAGCAGAAGGCCTCTGCCCTGTCAGGCGGGGAACGGCGTCGGGTGGAAATCACCCGCGCCTTGGTCACCTCACCCCATTTTATTATCCTGGATGAACCCTTTGCCGGTATTGACCCTTTGGCGCTTGTCGATATCCAGAAGATTATTCGCCAGCTACGGGATAAAGGCCTGGGGGTGTTGCTCTCTGACCATAACGTCCGGGAGGCTCTGACTGTTTGTGACCGGGCCTATATACTTAATGAGGGCGTGGTTTTGGAAGAGGGTTCCCCCGCACATCTGGTCAGCAGCGAGCTTGCTAAAAGAATTTACTTAGGGGAAACCTTTAAGTTATAATATAGGGAAAATGCTCTCCCTGTCCGGGCAGCAGCCTCTCAAGCGGCGCTTTTGCTCCTTGCGGTGGCAGGAGAGTTCGCTTCAGAAATAATCTGCTTATGATAAACTGAGCATATCACGATGTATGATTAATAAATAGATTCAGATTGAGATTATGGCCCTGGAAATCCGCCAAAACCTGAAACTGAGCCAACAGCTCATCATGACGCAGAAGCTGCAGCAGGCTATTAAATTGCTGCAACTCTCGCGGTTGGAATTGGTGGGGGAAATCAACCAGGTTTTGGAAAGCAATCCTGTCCTGGAAGAATACCAGTTGGAAGACAAGGGCCCAGAGAATCAGGAAGCAGATTTCTTGTCACCCACTTGGGAAGGGCAGGAGATGGCAGTACCTGAATCGCCGGAAATTAATGAGGAAAAAGCAGCCGCCACGGAAATGGACTGGGTTCGTTTTCTTCAGGATAGGCTGATACCAGATACTAACGGGGATTATGAGGATCGAGAAACCCCCTCTTTCGAAAACTATAAAGCTCAGGCCACCACCCTCAAGGCTCATCTCATGTGGCAGCTTCGCATGGCCAGGTTGGATGAACAGGGCGATCATATCGGCACTCTGATTATCGGCAATTTGGATAGCGATGGTTACCTGCAGGCGACCATTGAAGAAATCGCGGCGGAGGTGGGGTGCGAACCTGAACAAGTGGAAAAAGTGTTGGCTATCATCCAAGGCTTTGACCCCACCGGCGTGGCGGCTCGGGATCTCAAAGAGTGTCTGCTCATTCAAATCAGTGCCCTTGGCCCTCCTGACCCTCTGGTCTGCGCTATTATTGAAGATCACTTGCCCCACCTCGCCAATAAGAACTTCCAGGCTATTGCCAAGGAATTGACGGTATCTTTGGAGGAGGTTTTTCGCGCTTGTGCGGTCATCAGCCAACTTAACCCCAAGCCGGGGCGGATTTTTGACCAGGAGGAATCTCCTTACATCAATCCTGATGTTTATGTCCAAAAAGTGGGCGATGATTTTGTCATCATTCTCAACGAGGACGGTCTCCCCAAATTGCGCATCAACTCCTTCTACCTGGATGCCATGCGCAACCCCAACCAGCTTCCTGAGTCGGTAAAGAATTATATCCAGAGGCACCTGGACGGTGCCCTCTGGTTTATTCGCAGCATCAACCAGCGGCAGAAGACTTTATATAAAGTGACGGAAAGCATTGTCCGTTTTCAGCGGGACTTTCTGGAACATGGTTTGGACAATCTCAAACCGCTTACCCTGCGCCAGGTTGCAGAAGATATAGGTATGCATGAGTCCACCATCAGTCGGGTCACCACCAACAAGTATATCCATACCCCTCAAGGTCTTTATGATTTAAAATACTTCTTCAACAGCGGCCTTAATCTGGCTATGGGTGACCAGATCGCCTCGGAAAGCGTCAAAGAGAAAATCCGGCAGATAGTCCAGAGCGAAGACCCCAAACACCCTCTGAGTGACCAGGAAATCGCCGAAATCCTGCGCAAAGACAATGTCATTATTGCACGCCGCACCGTGGCCAAATATCGCGGCTTGCTGGGGGTTCTTTCTTCCAGTAAACGGAAAAAGCCGCCCTATCATGACCGTGAAGTGGTGAGTGCCTAGCGGTTAGTGGCCAATGGTTAGCACTCTAACCATTAGCCAGTAACCACTAATTACTGGAGCCAACAGCATGCAGATCTCTGTCACTTTCAGACAACTGGAGCCCTCCGAGGCTCTTAAGAATTATGTGACTGAGCGTTTAAAAAAAGTTAAGCGCTACCTGGATAGCCCTTTGGAAGCACACGTAGTCCTGGGCTTGGAAAAGTTTCGGCATCTGGCGGATGTCACCATTAACAGCAACGGTCGCATCATCAAGGGGCGGGAGGAAAACACCGATATGTATGCGGCTATTGATCTGGTAATGGACAAAATCGACATGCAACTGCGGAAATTGCGGGGCAGATTGCGGGAGGTCAAAGCGGAACGGGGCCGGGGAGCGATGTCGGCGCCTGCGCCCGAGGAAGAAGGCTCACCCCTGCCCACCATCCGCCGCCGCCGGGTGGAGGCGCCGCCGCTAACTCTAACCGATGCCCTGGAACTGCTGGCAGCCAGAGGCGAAGACCTACTGGTCTTCACCGAAGTGGGCAGCGGCTCTCTGCAGATCTTGTACCGCAGGCCCGACGGCAGTCTCGCTTTGGTGGAACCCGAGTTGGTATAAGAGAGTGGCGGGATCAGGCAATAGGCTGGAGGCGATAGCAAAAGCCATGAACCCAATCCCTGCCGCCCATAGGCCCAGCGCCTCATATGCATATCATTGAGTACCTGCAGCCTGGCTGTATAATTGCTGATCTGGTTAATACTACCAAGCGGGGGGTCTTGGAGGAGGTGGCCGCCACCCTGGTGCCCGGACCGGAAAACTTGGATCTGCAAACAGTGGTGGATATCCTGATGGAACGGGAACGTCTGGGAACTACCGGCATCGGGGATAACGTGGCTTTTCCACACGGCAAAATAGAGCGCTTGTCAACTCTTAAATTGGCTTTTGGCCGCAGTCTCCAGGGAGTAGATTTTGGCGCTCTGGACGGCAAGCTCTCCCATCTCTTTTTTCTCCTGCTGGCCCCAGCCAATGCCGCTGGTCTACACCTGAAGACCCTGGCTAAGATGTCTCGCATGCTGATGAGTCAGAGCTTTCGGGAAGAACTCATGGCAGCGGTCGCCAGCCAGGAAATTTACCAGTTGCTGGCCGCCAAGGATGCAGAACTTTGAGTCACCCTTTAACATCGTCCCTTTCTCGCCGATAAGACCTTAGGACAAGTACTGCCCTGAGCATTTTACCAACCAAAGGATTGATTGACGCAGTGCGCCGACATGCGGCCCAGAGTGCCAAGCCATCTTTAACTGTTATCATTATTACCGGCCTGTCCGGCTCAGGCAAAAGCACCGTGCTCAGGGCCCTCGAGGATATCGGATATTTCTGTGTGGACAATTTGCCCTTGAGCCTTCTCTCCCCGTTCTTACAAAAGTCCTCCCTCTCTCCTCAGGATGGGCGCAAAATTGCGGTAGTCATGGATGTCCGCACCGAGGGCTTCCTGAAAAGTCATGTCAGGGTCTTTCAGCGCCTCCAACACCGTGGTTATCAGGTGCATATTCTCTTTTTGGAAGCCGATGAGGCCACCTTACTCCGCCGCTTCAGCCAGACCAGGCGTCAGCATCCCCTGGCTGACCAGGCGTCCATCTCCCAGGCCCTGCGCCGGGAGCGGGAGTCTTTGGCCGGGTTAAGACAAATAGCCCACCGGATTATCGACACTTCGTCCTATAATCCGCACCAACTGCGGAAATTAATCATTGCGGAGTACTCCGACCTGAGGTCCGCTCAGCACATGGTACTCCATCTGATTTCTTTTGCTTATAAAAAAGGCCTCCCGGCGGAGGCTGACCTGGCCATCGACGTGCGCTTTCTCCCCAATCCTTTCTTTGTGGAGGAACTGCGACCCCTCACCGGCAATGAGCCACGCGTCCGGGAGTTTGTCTGTAAGCAGCAGGAAACCCAGGATTTTCTATCCCATTTCTATGCCTTTCTGGATTTTCTGCTCCCTTTGTATCAGAAGGAAGGAAAAACTCATCTGACGGTGGCCATCGGTTGCACCGGCGGACAACACCGTTCCGTGGTGCTGGCCAATCTGTTGGGAGAACATCTCAGCCGGCAAAACTATCCCTTTACCTTAACTCATCGCGATCTCGCCAACCCGCAGGAGAATGAAGCATGATCGGGGTGTTAATTGTTACTCACAAGGAATTGGCAGAGGCCTTTATCTCAGCCTGCGACCTCATCATGGGACGCCAAGAGGGCATCCTGGCGGTATCACTGGACCCCAGCGCCTCTCCGGAGATTTCCCGGCGCCAGATCCAACAGGGACTGCTGCACGTCAACAATGGCGACGGGGTGATCATTCTTACTGATATGTTAGGGGGCACCCCTTCCAACCTAAGTCTCTCTTTCCTGGAAGAGGGCAAGGTGGAGGTGGTCACCGGAGTGAACCTGCCCATGCTTCTGAAACTGGCGCAGATGCGACAGGGTAAAGTCGCCGACGTGGCCAACGCTTTGAAACAAACCGGTCAGAATGGCATCACGGTGGCCAGTGAGGTGCTGCATCAGAAATGAGCTCGCCTTTGGCCATTCGGCGGGCAAGTTTGACCGATATCTCTTCCATCTGGCAGATCGAAAAAGTTTCCTTCACCAGCCCCTGGTCACTGTGGTGCTTTCTGTCCGAACTGTCTAACCCCTTCAGCACTATCCTGGTAGCCGGGCCTGCTCCCCCCCAGCCCTGGGAAACTTGGGGTTATCTCATCTACTGGCTGGCGGCGCAGGAAATGCACATCATGAATCTGGCCACCCATCCTCAAAAGCGCCGCCGGGGGATTGCTAGGGCCCTGTTGCGGGAAGGGTTGGCACAGGCTCAACAGCAAGGCGCAGTCGTAGCCTGGTTGGAGGTGCGGCCTTCCAACCAGGCGGCCATTGCCCTTTATACCTCTCTGGGGTTCCAAAAGACGGGGGTCCGCCCCAGGTACTATGAAGACAATCAGGAAGACGCCTGGCTGCTGGCTTTTTCCTTGGCAGAGCGAGAAATCTGAGAGTTGGCTGAGGCGCGCCGCAAAGCCCTTCTCGGCCCCTAAGAAAAAGCGGAAAAAGTCTTGTCAAAAGCCAACGGCTGGATTATATTCTTCTCATCCAGGGGCGGTTAACTCAGTGGTAGAGTGCCATCCTCACACGGTGGAAGTCGTAGGTTCAAATCCTACACCGCCTACCAGGTAAATCCAGGGGTTGCGGCTTTTGACCGTGGCCCCTTTTTAGTTCCTGTTGCCATCTTTCCCCCAAATGGTATTTTCCAACCGGCAGGCGGCCTCTTGATTGGCAGGCTTCCAAAGGTGGGCCTAGACCGTTTAATTTTGCTAAGGGTCAAAAAAGAAAAACCGGGGATTGGGACTCCTACCCCCGCTATCAAAAGGCTCTGCGTGGGGAAAATTCAAAAATCTAAAGCCCCCCGGCCATGACAAGGCGGCCCCCGCCGCTCCGACCAGTAGGCTCCCTTGGTGGCCAGGGGTGAGGGGCCGCTCAAGGCCCCTGAACGCTTCAGACGCCCGCCTTGAAGCCGAAAAAAGGACGCCTTCAGAAAAATCTGCTGTTTCGGAGGGACCCCCTACCTACCCCCTTATTCAAT
>DYLF01000158.1 GCA_020722205.1 Desulfobacca acetoxidans | reverse complement strand
CTCTGATCACGATGATCGGTACACCCTGGGCATCCCAGGGAAGGCGCAGCCTGTCTTGGGCAATACGGACGCTACTTCGCATTCCTCTTCCCTACTCCATCTTCACTTGCCCTTTATCAAATACATGTCCTCCGGCCTCGGCATATCGGGCCAGCGCAGCGCCTCAGCAGGAATCAGCACACAGTTTGTCAACCGATGGGCGATGATCAGGTCTTTGACCCGCTCGGTGACCAAAATGTATTTCGGATAGCCGTTGACGGTAAAAAAGTCCGACCTATCCCATTGCTGTTCGTCCACTAGAATGCCATTCTGGTAGGAAGAGTACCTTACCATACCACAGGCCTCACAGCGGTAGATGACCCCAATCCCCGATTCGGGACGGGCATCCCCACCCTTCCCGGTGACCACCAGTTCCCACAACCTCGGAATCTCTTCCAGGCGTCTCTTGCCCAGCCGTTTGACCTTCTCCACCACTACCGGTCGGATCTCAAAGCCCGTCAACCCAGCTTGCTGAAATAAATCCAGCACCCGGTCGGTGATCAGACACTCGCTCTGCCAAGTCCACACAAAATCACCCACTC
The DNA here is from genome assembly GCA_020722205.1 of Desulfobacca acetoxidans. Taxonomy (GTDB): domain Bacteria; phylum Desulfobacterota; class Desulfobaccia; order Desulfobaccales; family 0-14-0-80-60-11; genus DYLF01. Next base: position 1,022 of record DYLF01000158.1, on the reverse strand, counting down.
GCGGCGAGGATAAAATGATGTGCAGGTCCATCGTGCGATCGCCGGCCCGCCGATGACCTGGGTTCACAGGACAAACTATACCCGGAACAGAATCGTGAACGGCATCCGTCCATTCGGCTCGACCGAACTCTTCCTCCCATTCCGGCCGCCCATAGAGTTCATATTTTTCATCTCCATACGGTGTACCTAACTCGTAAAAGGAGTTCATCGCAGGCCAAACCTCCTCATCATCAAGTCCAGATGTTGTAGGATTTGGTCCGTGCTGGCTTGGGGGTTAGCATGAAAGAAACGTTCCCACAGCGCGTTCCAATTCTCCGGCCCCGTGTGGAGGCCATTAGGCCTGAGGCGATGTGCATCCAGCGGCAACTCCACAATGAATTCCGGCGCGTCTATGTCTAAGCCGGCCCGCTCAAAGTAAGACCGAAATTGCCTCGGCAGAAGATGATGCCCCTCGATAGGCTGAACAATTGTTGTCTGGCAACTCCACAACCAGGCACCGTACTGGGCCGCCCAGGCGTTCACGGTGTTTCCCCACTGCATCGCCGATGGGCTTTGCGCCCAGATGCCCACTTGCCATAACAGCAGGGAGCCGCCCGCCAGGACCATCTGCGCGCCCCCCAACACCATTACGGTGGTCCCCGCCGCCGTTACGCCCACCGTCGCCATCTCGTTCCAGTCCAGGTTGCGGTAGTACACTGCATCCCAGAAGGACATATCGCGGGTGCACACATTCTGGTACACCTGGATACCCCAGTCGAGGATCAAGGCCACTCCACCGATGATCAGAGGAATGGCAATGATTGGAGCGATCTCCCCGCCGGGGTCGGTCAGATTGACCGGGTTGTTGCCGACGTAGACGTACGGGTGCTGCGCCTGCGGCAGGGCCGCCAGGCCGGGGAAGGGGTCGCGGGTCAGGAAGCGGCCAGTAGCCGGGTCGTACCAGCGCGCCCGCAGGTACAACAGGCCCGCGTCCGCATCCCACTGCTCCCCGGTGTACTGCAACGGGTTGGCCCATTCCCCCT
>DYLF01000081.1 GCA_020722205.1 Desulfobacca acetoxidans | reverse complement strand
CCTCGTTGAAGGGCGAGGTGTGCTTCATGGGGTCGCCCATGCGGGGCATCTCGAATTTATAGACCTCCGCCCCCAGCTCCGCCAGGTTGGCCACCGAGTGGGGGGTGAAGATGTACATGGTGCAGCTCATCCAATGGATGCCCTTCAGGGCCTCGGGTTTGCCCATCTCATGGCCCGGGGCGAAGGCAGCCCGGCAGTAGTCCTCGTAGGGCATCTTCATTTCGTCGAGCTCTTCTCTGCACTTCGGGCCGTAATAAGGCGCCCGGGTCTGATCCTCCGCCGGGGCCTCGACCAGGTTTTTATATTTTTCCCGCCATTCCTTCATGTCGCTCATCTAGATTACCCCCTTCTCCTTGAGTTCGTTGACCTTGGTCTGGCCGATGCCGCAATATTTCTGCATGACCTCGTAAGTGTCAAAACCCAGGGGGCGGCCCAGCACCTTGACCCGGTGCGGGGTACGCATCTGGTAGTTATTGGGGGGCACCGAGAACATCACGGTGCCGTAGTGGTCGGTGTCGATGGTGCAGACCCAGGGACGGTACTTGAAGTGAGGGAACTCGGCAACCTCGTCGATGAAGAGCACCGGCCCGGCGGCGATTTCGTACTCCAAGAGCTTCTGCTCCGCCTGGATGCGGTTGATGTCCCGCAGCCAGCGGGTGGTCAGGGTGTAGGTCTTGATCAGCATGGCCAGGGCATTTCTGGCCCCCACCTCTTTGAGGATGGGGTCTTCGTGGATGAGGCGCCCGAACTGCGGGAAGTCCCGCTCAATGCACATGCCGATGCGATACCAGAGGCGGTCGGTCTGACCGCCGATCATCATATAGCCGTCCCGGCAGGGGTTCCATTCATACTGGTTCAGGTTGGGGTCCCAGGCGCCGGTGCGGGCCTTGATGGATTTGTTGAAGCCGTACCAGGAGATGTCGAAGTCCAGAATGTCCATCTGGGCCTCGGCCCCGGTGACCTCGCAGAACTGGCCGGTGCCGCCCAGCTCGTCCCGCCAGTACAAAGCCGCCAAGAGGGTGTTGGCCGCCTGCTCCCCGGCGACGTAGTCAGCGAACCAGACGCCGCTGCGGCAGGGGTCGCCGCCCTTGCCCCGGGGGCACTGGTCCTGCGGAAAGCCGGTGTTGTGCACGAAGGAGTTGGAGCAGCCGCCGAAGGGCTCCAGGGTCCACTGCCCGAACTTGGACAGCTTGTCCTTATACGGCCCCCAGGTGCCCCGCACCGCAATGTTGCAGTAAACCAGGCGCGGATACATCCTGGCCAGGTGCCGGTAGCCCAGCCCCAGGCTGTCCATGTATCCAGGGGGCATCTCGTCGATGACGCCGTCCGCATAGCCGACCAGGGTCTTGTAAATTTCCCGGCCTTCCTCGCTCTCCAGGTTCAGGGTGACGGATTTCTGGCCCCGCATCTCGTGCAGGAAGTCCAGGCCGCACTTGTCCCCGGTGATCTTGGACTCCAGCATGTACTCTTCCCGGCCGAAAGGGGTGAGCTGGCGCAGGGGATCGCCGCCCGGGGGTTCGATGTTGATGACCTCGGCCCCAGCCTCGCACAGCAGCGCCGAGCAGAATTTGTTGCCCAGGCGCCACAGGCCGACGCAGATGAACAGGAAACCCTGCAAGGCCTCGGGTTTGCCGAAGGCATACTCATACCGCAGGTTGTCCTCACACCACTTGCCGAAGTCCTCCGCCTTGCGCTTGGCATAGACGTTGGCCATGACCCACTCGGGGTCAGGCGGAGGGGTGACGGGCCAGGGCCGGATGTCGGGATGCATCAAATCTAAGGTGTCAGCCCGACTGTTGATTTCGATGTCGCGTTTTTCTGGCATGTTTCGGCCTCCCATCAAGAAAGGTTGCTGAATTACTGCTTACCATGGTCCGCTTGCCGTCCCGCCCACTTTTCCCGTTCTGGCTCTTTTAATCTGGGGTAGGTGGCAGGACGACAAAAACCAACTAACCACTGTTTCCTCCGGGCGGATCGCTTGCGCCGGTCCTGGAGGATAACTATGACGTGTGGCTTCCTCACCTCCTTTCTCACTGGATTGGGTATTTACCAAAGAATCTAAAGAGTTCCATCCCTGGAAGGGCCGGCTCAGCAGGGCCCCACCGCTGCGGAACCGACCTTTATGACGCAGAAACCTCGATATTCAGCGACAATTTTGACATTAGCACCTCTAAGCGCAGTTTTCAAATGTTTTTTTTCACAGCCGATATTTTTTACTGTTTAAAATTGAGACTAGTGAAAGGGTTAATCCCGTCTTATCCCTTATTATCAAAGAAATTATCCTGTTCAAAATCCGACTACAATGTTGGTGCCCTAGTTTGTGGGCCTGTGTTAGCAGCTATGAGTGGGGAGGTCTTTTTCCGGCAGGTCATGACTCAATCCTATGTTTGCTCACGATTGGCCGGAGTTAAGCCAAACCGCGCAATCTTGCTGTATAACGTGCTGCGCGTAATGCCCAGCCGTTTGGCCGCCTCATATTTGTTCCACTGGGCTTCCTCCAACACCCGTTGCACCAGCCGTCGTTCCATGGCCTCCAGGGTGGTGGGAGCGGCCTCCTCGCCGGCTTCTTTTAAAAACCGGGGCAGGTGGCGGCGGCGGATCATCTCCCCTGAGGCCAAAATAACCGCATGGCTGACGGCGTTTTCCAGTTGCCGGACGTTGCCCGGCCAGTCGAAGTCCATCAGGGTTTGCATGGCATCCGGGGAAAACTTGGCGATCTTCTTGTTTTCCTTGAGGTTGTATTTGCTTAAGAAGTGCTGGCAAAGGAGGGGGATGTCCTCCTTACGCTCCCTCAGCGGCGGCAGATGAATGGTGATGACGTTGAGACGGTAATAGAGGTCATCCCGGAAGCGTCCGGTCTGCACTTCGTTATAGAGGTCTTTATTGGTGGCCGCCAACACCCGCACATCCGATTCAATGGTGACTTCACCTCCCACCCTCTCAAAACAATGGTCCTGGAGAAAACGCAACAAGAGCACCTGGGTGGCGGGGGGGATGTCGCCGATCTCATCCAGGAACAAAGTACCGGTGTCCGCTAGTTCAAAGCGTCCTTTCTTCCGGCGGATGGCCCCAGTGAAGGCCCCTTTTTCATGGCCGAAAAGCTCGCTCTCCAGCAAGGTGGAAGAATAGGCAGAGCAATTGGCCACCACAAAGGGGCCACGGCTGCGTTTGCTCCGATGGTGGATGGTGCGGGCCACCAACTCCTTGCCGGTGCCGTTCTCGCCGGTGATGAGCACCGTGGCGTCAGTGCCGGAAAGCAAGTCGATAAGCCCATAGACCTCCTGCATCTTTTTGCTGTGGCCGATGATTTCATCGTAGGCCGTTTTCGGAGCCGCCACCGTCCCAGGTGCCTGGTAATCCTGCTGATGGCGCAGCAAATAGTGCAGATAGCAGTTTACCTGGGCAAACAGGGCCTGAATGAAATTGACATCTTCCCGGGAATAGCCTTGCGGCACCAAAGAACCCAAGACGAAAAACCCCATGCACTGCCGTTTGGCGAAAAGAGACAGCCCGAGCCAACTGGGATAATCTTCGGCCAGTACCTTAAAGAAGGAGGGCTGGCTGACTGGGTCCCCAAAAGTGATGATCTGCTGGTCCGTCAAACCAGTCAGATATTGCAGCAGCTCCTCCGTCTGCCCGCTCTGCTCCACCCTCCGCAAGAAACGGCGCAATGGTTCACTGAGTTCGGGCGGACACTCATTGAGCGGCAAGATTTGCTGGCGCCCCGGAGCCAGCAGAAGAAAAAGAGATTCTGCTTGGGGAAAGGCTTCCCGAAGGCGCCCCTGGAGAAAATACACCAGCTCCGGCAGGGAGCGCTTGGCCAGACGCTCCCGGGATACTTCCGAAAGCTTCTCCAATTGCAACTGGGTCTTTTGCAGCTCCCGGGAGCGAAAAGCCAGGGTCTCTTCCATCTTGCGCCGGTCGGTGACATCGCGCTCCAGAGAGATGACCAGGTCCACCTGCCCCTGGCTGTCAAAATGGGGATAGGCAGCGATCTGGTAAACGTGTGTGCGGCCTTGCGAATCTCGGAAGGACTTGTCGCTTAACACCGGTTTTTGCAAGCGGGCGCAATCCTGCACCGGGCAATAGATGCCTTCCTCCCGGCAGGGTCCCGGCCGGCGATGCATCACCTCGAAGCACGGTCGCCCCATCACCCGTTCGGCGCTGACCCCCAAACTTTGCAGAAAAGCCTGGTTGGCCATCACAATCCGGCAATCATGTGGAGCAATCACAATCAGGCTGTCAGTGATGCTGTTGATGACGGTGTCCCGAAAATCCCGGGCCGCCCGCAGCTCCGCCTCCACCTCCTTGAGGTGCGAGAGGTCTGCGGAAATGTCCAACCGGCGCTGCAAGACCTCCGTCTCCGGCAGATAGCGGACCCCCTCGAGAATAATAAAAGGGGGTTGTTTGGCTGCTTTAAGACTCATCCCACTTTCCTCGCCTCGTAAAGCCACAACTTACCCAGATTAACCAGGATTATTAAATCCGGGCAAATTTGCGCCATCTGCGGCAACAAGGGTTTATTCAACCTCTGTCTAAATTCTGACTATGGGAAAAACCAGTAAAAATGTCAAGCAAAGAAACAAAAACCATGAAAATCAGCTGTCGAGAATTAGACAGCTGACAAAAAAGGAGGGAATTTGTGGGGTTGGCAAGGGTTTGAGAGCGTCTGAGACAGAAGGCGATTAGTCAGCTAGTGGAATAAAAAGCAGACTTTTCCCGAGGCCATCAGAATTGGATTTCAAACAACGAACTGATGGAATCCTCCCGGTGGATGTTCATAATGGCCCGGGCAAAGATGTGGGCCACGGAAAGCTGGATGATTTTGGGGCAATGCTGCGCCTCATCTTTCAGAGGGATGGTGTCTGTCACCACCAGAGATTTCAGGGAAGATTCCCTCAGCCGCTCCACGGCTGGTCCAGACAGGACTGCGTGGGTGCAGCAAGCGTTGACGTTGAGGGCGCCGTGGCCCATGATCACGTTGGCCGCCTGGGTGAGGGTGCCGGCCGTGTCCACGATGTCATCCAAGATAACTACTTCCTTGCCCAGCACATCGCCGATCAGGTTCAGGGCCTTGGCCTTGCCGGGGGCATCGCGGCGCTTGTCAATGAGACCCAGGGTGGCCGTGAGGCGTTTGGCATAGGCCCGGGCCCGGGGGACGCCCCCGGCATCCGGCGAGACGATGGTCAGATCATTGGTGAAATTTTCCCGAATAAAGGGCATCATGATGGGGGAGGCATAGAGGTTGTCCACCGGTATGTTAAAAAAGCCCTGAATCTGCCCGACATGCAGATCCATGGTGAGGATGCGCTGCGCCCCGGCAGTGACCAAGAGGTCCGCCACCAGTTTGGCGGTGATGGGCACCCGGGGATGAACTTTGCGGTCCTGGCGGGCGTAACCGAAATAGGGGATGACCGCGGTGATGCGTCGGGCCGAAGCCCGTTTCACGGCGTCGATCATAATAAGCAGTTCCATGAGGTGGTGATTGGCCGGTGGGCAGGTGGGCTGAATGAGAAAGACATCCCGGCCGCGCACATTCTCCCCGATTTCCACCCTGATTTCGCCGTCGGTAAAGGTGCCGACCACCGCCTGGCCCAAAGGCATCTGGAGGTGATCACAGATTTTCCGGGCCAAGTCAGGGTTGGCGTTTCCCGTAAAGACGCGAATGTCGTTGTTTACCATGAGAAGATCAATCCTTAGGCGTTTATCTGAGAATGGTTAGGAAATTGTTTCCGGAAGGTTATGATAAATCAAAAGGCAGGGTGGAGGCAAGGGTAATTTCTGGTGGGTTTACACTTTCCTGCCACACCAGAATTTTCACGCCCGAACGGGCGGCCCGGGTCAGTTCCCGAGCGTAAGCTGGGTCAACGCCGACCGCGGGGCGAAACAGATGGGCATCACCGCGCTGCACCACAAAGACCTGCCAGGCTTCGTACCCTTGGCCTACCAAAGCCGCCAGGTGTTGAAGGTGGCGGCGCCCCCGGCTGGTCACCCCGTCCGGAAACAGGGCCACGCCCTCCTCCACCCAGGTGATGCTTTTCACTTCCAAAAAAAGGAGGCGGCCGTCATGTGAGACGACAAAGTCTAGCCGCCCGCCCTGGGGGAGAGAGACCTCCGGACGGGCTGCCAGAGGCCCAGGCAAGCCGGGCAAACCCACGCCGGCCAGGTTCTCGGCCACCACCTGGTTCGGCGCCAAGGTATCAATACAGACCCACTGGCCATCAACCCGACAGAAACGCCAGGTAAAGGAAGTCTTCCTGCCCGGCCGGGCTTCTTGGGTAAGGAGAACCTCCATTCCCGGCGCGGCGCAACCCCTCAGAGCGCCGGAATTGGGCACATGCACCCACTGGCGGCAGCCCGTCGACAACTCGACCTCGGCCAAAAAACGCTTGTAACGGCCCAGGAAACGGGCGGGAACCAGGGGGGTGTGATACCGCACTACAGACTGTCCAGGCAAACAACTAAGGTGGGCTGATCTCGGAAGGCCATAAAAAGCCGGCGGATTTTTACGGTTTACGGTTCACAATTGATGGTCAGAACGCATACCAGACGCGGAACCAGTTTTGCAGGTCGCTGCCCTCGCGCAGCCCGGTGCCTATCTGGGAGCGGAAGGTAAAGCTCCAGCGGCCCAGGTCATATCTCACCCCCGGCCCCCAGGCCATAGCCCTCTGACCCAAACGCCGCTGGTAAAAGAGGTCGTCAACCTGGGGGTGATAATAAAATCCGCTGAACCCCACCTGAAGATTGGGGAGGAGGCCGTAATCCATAGAATATTTAAAAAGGAGATGGGAATGGATCGGTCTTTCCGGCGTATAGGGAGCTTGCTCCCGGTTATACAAAAAGGAGATGCGCAACTCCAGATTGCCGGGCAACCTGAAGGTGCTGACGGCTTCCTGATTCAATTCCAAGCCGGCGCGATAGTTGGGCGGCCAGGTGGGGGCCATCTGACCGGTAACAGGCTTTTCCCCCATGAGCTGGGCTTCCATAGGGGTTTGGGCACCCACCCACATCACCTGCGGGCGACCGGCGGAAAAATCACCCCAGGACAAACCCCAGGTGTTTCCCGCCCACCCCCCGGACGGGGTCCCGATCAGGAAAATACCCAGTATCAACAGGAGCCAGGTCCTCCCCCCGCGACCCAGCATAATGAGCCTCCCCCTTTTACTTACTTGTCTGTTAACATAGTCCTAAAAGCTCAAATTGTCAAGAAGTACTTTTCTTGTTGTGCCTTTGAGGTCACCATCGGTATGAGGCTGTGATGAGATTAATTATTGACGGAAAAAAAAGATCAGGTAAATTGTAGATGTTATAATTTTTTGGGGAGGTATCAGTGTACGCCATTATCCAAACCGGTGGCAAGCAATACCGGGTCAGCCCCGGAGACGTTCTCAGGGTGGAACGCTTAAGCGGTGAACGGGGGGAGGAGGTCCTGCTGGATCAGGTGCTCCTGGTGGCCGCGGGACAGGAAATTTCTGTGGGCCAACCCAATATTGCGGGGGCCCGGGTGCGGGCTGAGATAGTTCGGCAGGCCAAGGCCAAGAAGGTGATGGTCTTTAAAAAGAAACGCCGCAAGAATTATCGCAAGAAGCAGGGGCACCGCCAGCTTTATACAGCCCTGGAGATCAAGGAAATCCAGGTCTGAGAGAGCCGGCCGGCGCAACTTTGTGCAATCATTTTAACAGTTAAGACAGGTTTTCGAGGTGGCAGATGGCACATAAAAAAGCAGGCGGCAGCTCCCGCAACGGTCGGGACAGCGCCGGAAAACGCCGCGGCGTGAAGAGGTTCGCCGGACAAGTGGTGAAGGCCGGGAACATCTTGGTGCGTCAGGTGGGCACCCGCCTCCATCCGGGCAGTAATGTGGGTCTGGGACGGGATTTTACCCTGTTCGCCAAGATCGACGGCCGGGTGGCCTTTGAAAGCTTCGGCAAAGACAAGACCCGGGTCAGTGTCTATCCCTTGGCTTGAATTCCTTTCCTGATGAAGCCGACATTACGGTGCGGGGTGGAGACGGCGGCGCCGGCTGCGTCAGCTTTCTTCGGGGGCGCTTTCGTCCCCGGGGACGACCGGACGGCGGGGACGGCGGGGACGGCGGCGACGTGATCCTGGAGGCTTCCCCCGGGGTGCGCACCCTGGTCTTGTTCCGCCGCCGACGTCTCTTTCGAGCCGAAGACGGGCGCCCCGGCGGCAGCCGGGACTGCCGGGGTCGCCATGGCGCCCCCACCATCATTCCTGTCCCCCTCGGAACCATGGTTTATGATCGCCATGGCGGGGAGCTGCTGGCGGACCTCCTGGAGAAGGGGGAGCGGCTGGTGATCGCCCGGGGCGGCCGGGGGGGCAAAGGGAACGCCCACTTTGTTTCCTCCCGCTTGCGCTCCCCCCGTTTTGCTCAACCCGGTGAGCCGGGCCAGGAGCGCCGGCTGCATCTGGAACTGCACCTTTTGGCGGATGTGGGCCTGGTGGGGGCAGCCAACGCCGGCAAGTCCACTCTGCTTAAGGCCCTGACAGCCTCAGCGGCCCGCGTGGCGCCTTTTCCCTTCACCACTTTGAGCCCGCAATTAGGGGCCCTGGGCCGGGAAGAGGCCGCCGCCCTGATCCTGGCCGAAGTCCCCGGCTTGATCCCCGGCGCCCATGAGGGCAAGGGGTTGGGACAGCGTTTCCTGAGACACCTTAGACGCACCCGGCTATTGGTGCAGGTGATCGACGTCAGCCAGCTTGACCCAGAGGATCCGCTGGCGCCATTGCGCTCCCTGGAAGTGGAAATGCAGGCCTTTGACCCCGGGCTGCTCCACCGGCCCGGCCTTATTGTTCTGAACAAAGCCGACCTCCTCCCCCCGGATTTTCCGCGGGAAAATATCACCAGCGTCTATAAAGAAAAGGGGAAGCGGGTTTTTTTGCTTTCCGCCCTCAGCGGCGAAGGCGTTGCGACCTTGCGGGAGGAACTCCTCAAATCGGCGCCAGGCCCGGCTGCTGTCTAAAGCGCCAACTAACTGTTTTAAAATCCTGACTTAGAAACTTAAGGCCCCAAGAAGGATAATATCGGGCGGCCCATTTTTTTCTTTACCTGAAGTTCTTTTTCTTTTATTATTCAGAACAATTAGCTTCATTCCGGAATCCCCCTTGCACTGCCCGGGGCCAGGGGTGAGAGAGCTTACGCCCTGGTAGATGAGATCCGGAGACTGATAAGACTCAGGGCCGCCCCCAAGCGCCCTGTGGACCTCCACAAATTTCTGCGGGGAGACAGGAGCATGAATAAATCCCAGCTTATTGAAGCTCTGGCCAAGCAGGAAAACCTGACCTTGAAGAAAGCGGAATTGGTGGTCAATGCCCTCTTTGAAAATATGGCTGAGGCCCTGGTGAGAAAAGAACGCATCGAGATTCGGGGCTTCGGCAGCTTCAAAGTCAAACACTACAACGGCTACAAAGGCCGCAATCCCAAAACCGGGGACATCATTGAGGTGGGCGGCAAAAAACTGCCCTTCTTTAAAGTGGGCAAAGACCTGCGTGAGATGGTGGATCGAGAAAAAGAGTAAGGCCTACCCTGGCCGTGCTAGACGGGGAGCTAGCGGTGCCCTGTAACCCGAAAACCGCTTCAGGCGGGGTCGAATTCCCTGCCGAGGGTCGCAGCGCAGTCAGGTCAGGCGGTCAGCGGGGCGGATTGGCCCCCGTGCAACAGACGCTTGTGAACCCCGTCAGGTCCGGAAGGAAGCAGCGGTAAGCAAAGTCGGCTGTGTCGCGGCGGCAGCTAATCCATCACTCCCTGTCCCGCCGGCTGGACTGAGGCGGACTCAAAGCAGGGTGCACGGCCAGGATTTTCAAAGATGGTTCTGGGTTTTCGGTGCTGGCTGCTGACAAGTAAAAAAAGCCGCCACCTGCTTCATCCTTTTTCCCCATGACCGACAAGTAAAGGTGCCAACTTAATCCCCTCGGCCTATCGTAAACCGCACATCCACCACCACCCCGCTCCCCAGTTCCTTTGCCATCTGCGCTAGAATCCTTGGTTTAAGAAACTGCAGCTCCTGCACCCAGGGGCTGGCGCTGACACCTACCCACAATTCCCGCCGCCGCAGATCCACCAGCTGGCTATGTGCCAGCAGGGAGGGAGGCACCACCCGCTCCCAGACCTCCCGGATGCGTCGCCGCTGCTCCAGGAGCTGCCAGTCACCGGGACGCAGGAGGCCCTGGAGAACGTCTTTCACTGCCAGCGGGCGGGGCATGGTCTTCCGTTTGCTCATCTGTCAGACCAAGGGCAATAAATATCAAATCAAGATTCTCTCCTAAGAAAACCTTGGCGATCGACGGCTGTCAAGTGTTTTAATCGCTTCGGCGACGAACTTCACCAATGCCAAACCGGCGCCCTCGGACAGCCGGCGGCGGCCAGCCAACCATTTTCCCTCTCCCATTGGGAGAGAGTAAGGGTAAGGGTGCCCATTCCACAATTCACCTTCCAAGCTGTCGCCATCCCTTCTTAATCAGGTCAAGGTTTCCAACAGCTTTGCGAGACCCTTACGGAAAAGGCCAGGGACATTGGTCGCAATCCCTTCTTAATCAGGTCAAGGTTTCCAACATAGAATCCACGGGAAAAATACTACAATATCGTATAAAGTCGCAATCCCTTCTTAATCAGGTCAAGGTTTCCAACGTTAAGGGAGATTGAGCAATGGGAACGGAACAAGAACAAAGTCGCAATCCCTTCTTAATCAGGTCAAG
>DYLF01000080.1:2003-10798 GCA_020722205.1 Desulfobacca acetoxidans | reverse complement strand
TTGGGATTAGGCGAACATCAGGTGACCAAAAAACTGCCCCGCATGGAAAAATCTCTGGGCATTACGTTGATCGCCTATAACTTTTTCTTGAGGACTCGTAAAGATGACCTCAAGCTCGGTAAACCGTGGAGTATCTGCCAACTCAAAACCAACTGGACGATGGACCTGATCCGACAACAATTTCAACATTCCCTGGCAGGGGAGATCAATAAATGGAAAAAAGCCGTGTGATATCTGGATATTTAAACCGTCCCCGTCGTTTTTGAGTTGTCAGGTGGAGGTATGTCCACTTTCGCCCAATTCCAGTGTATGTTATTGAGGTAAACCAAAAATCACGGCTGATTTGACCGAGTGAGGCGGCTTAAAAGCCAGGAACTTATCCCGACAGTGGGTTTTCATTAATTTTGAAAGAGGCTCCTCGATTTCTTTATTTAGATCGGGTTTGCCGGCCTTAAATCCGGGGCCGGTCCGGCGGGGAGCAAAAGATTATTCGCCGGGTGCGGCCGGGGCAGGGTGGCGCCAGGCGGCAATGCTGGTCGTCCTAAACCATTCCTTTCCCCTTTCCCGTCAGCGCCTTGTCCGCCCACCAGGGTCCCCATATCCACCACCAATAACTTCATCTGGTCCGACTGGGCATCGAGTTCCTGGGAAGCGGCGGCGTATTTTTGAGCATTAGCTGCCACCCCCTGGGTTACGGAATTCATCCCGCTTACGGCTTGGTTGATCTGCTTCACCCCCTGAGCCTGCTCGATGGAGGCTGCGGCGATCTCGGCCACCAGGTCCTTGACCTTCGTCGTTTTTTCCACCACCTGGGAGAAAGACGAAGTTGTGTCTCCCACCACGGCAGTACCGTCTTTAACCTTATTAACCGTAGTTTCGATCAGGTTAGCGGTGGTTTGGGCTGCGGTTGCGGCCCTAAGGGCTAGGGAGCGGACTTCATCGGCCACTACGGCAAACCCGGCCCCGGCCTCTCCGGCCCGGGCTGCTTCTACGGCCGCGTTTAGAGCCAACAAATTGGTCTGAAAGGCGATCTCATCAATGGTCTTGATAATTTTGGCCGTGTCCGAGCTGGCCACGGAAATTTCACCCATGGAGCCGTTCAATTTTTCCATGGACTTTTGGGCTTCCTCCATCAGGCGGGCCATCTCTGCCATCAGATTCTGGGCGGAGGAAGCATTGTCGGCGTTCTGCCGAGTCATGGCCGTCATTTCCTCCAGCGAGGAAGAGATCTCCTCAAGACCTGCGGCCTGCTCACTGGAGCCGGAGGCCAGGGACTGACTGGCTTGAGCCATTTCGGCGGATGAGGCCTCAACCCTCTCGGAGGCATCGTTCAAACCGGTGATGACTCGATAAAGGGGACCGGTGACGGAGCGGATGATGAGAAGCAGGCCGCAAATCATCAGGGCCACCCCCAGAAGCAGGCTGCCACCGATAGTGAACAGGTTCTGACGCCTCAGTTCCTGCAACTTTCCCAGGCTGTAGCCCATTTCCAAGTGGCCCAACTCCACCTTGGTCTCTGGATCCTTGACTTCCCGGCGGAAAAGGTTAAGCCCGGTTAAATTCGAGGGTTTATTGCTGGCTTTAGTCAGTTGCTTGCCTTTGGTATCGGTGAAGGCCACAAAGACTACCGCGGGATCGCGACAGGTCTCCTTAATAATGGCGTCCAGGGCTGGGTAGTCGTAGTTCACTATATAGGTAACGCTAATTTTCTCCAGCAGGTTGGCCAGTCCCTCTCCTTTGGAAATCAACAGGTCTGAGGCAGTTTGGCTGGATATGTATATAAGCACGGCCCCAAGCCCGCCCATCAGGAGAACCGTGAGTGCCAGGATGGGGACCAGTAATTTGGCTCTTAGTGTTTTGAATGTTGTGAGAATCATAAGTTGCTCCATAGGTCGGGTGCAAAAGGGAAGGTTTCGCATGATGAGTTGACCCGGGTCTGGGACCGGAGACCAAAGGTCTCAGGGTTTACAGGTTCCCAGGCCAACTCGACTGCGGCTCCACCTCTTGGTCTGTGTGTGGTTGTCTGGTTCTCCTCAAAAGGCTAGTTAGCTAAGTATTTTTTGCCGGGACCCCGGATATATTCCAGCATTTTTACCACTTGGGGATTCGGTTCCCCCTTGGTGATCAAAGTAATGGGGCGGCCCACTTCGGGGATCTTGGGCGCAGCCACCGTGTCATCCACCAGAGAAGAAGGGGCCAGCCCCACGGCGCCGGGATTGGTCTTGACTTTTTCCTTTACATCTGGGGCATCGGTGGCTTCTTTAGTATTTTTAGTGTAGGCTTCGCCATCCATCACCAGTTTTTGGAAGACGCGGTGAGTACCCGGAATTTTCGTGCCCCAGATGACTACGATGGCTTGATCGGGACCGCCTACTTCCTTCCAGTTGGCGATTTTCCCGGTGAAGATGCCCTTAAGCTGGTCCTTGGAGAGCTCTTTCACCGTCACGTCTTTATTAGTAATGATACGGATGACATCTTTACCAATAACCCGGTATTTATAGGCATTCTTATCTGGAATCTGGTAGCCCTTTTTTTCCATCATGGCCAGCCAGTCGCCAAAAGTGAGCCCGCCGGAAGCGGCGTCCACCTTGCCTTGATCCAGGTCCACCAGAGCTTCGTATGGGCCGTTGGCGATCAGCACTAGTTTCAGGCCCGTCTCCTTCTCCATCGGCTCCTTGATCTTATTAAAAACATTCTCGGCGGGCGCGGCGCCGGCGCCGACTTTTACTTCCGCAGCCCAAACCGCCCCCCCTGATAAATTTAAGAGGACAGCAAATCCTAGCATCACTAAAAGTTTCTTACCAATCATTTCCTACCTCCTTTGCAGTAATTCTGACCTCTAAATAACCATAAGTTAAGGGTCAGCTTATTGATCGGCAGAGGATGGCAGATACTTAAAAGTTTTTTCGGGGACACTGGAGATTATCATTTTTAGCCTATTGACTCTGCTCGGCAGTGTTTGGCCATAAGTTCAGTTCGGGTAATAGTGGTGGTTGAGGCACAGAATGACCTCTTTTTGGCTTTCACCACCAGCGAGCACCCGGAAAGCCCCAAATCGCTAAAATAATTAAATATGTCATATGGTTATCTTAAGATTACAAGGATTCTTGCCGCATAATCCAGGATTAACAATGAAGGGGTTGGGGAAATCGGAGGCCGCCACCAAAGCCGCTGGCAGCTTCTATAAATTTTGGTTAAGAGGGGCACTCATAAAGGTTTCTCTGAGGAAACGATCCGGCCCTGCCTCGCTCGTTATAACAGCTTATAGCAGACCAAGGGTTTCGTCGCCAGGATGCCAAAAACGTGGGACAGCCAGCGATAAATAAGGTCTTTAAAGGTGCGAAACATTGGTTATTTAGTGTCCAGTCGGAAACGGGCGGCGGCGTGCCAGCAGGAAGGGGGGTTTGTGGCATGGGGGTGGATAACTTGCGGTAATAGTTGCATTATACCCCTCACCCTGACCCTCTGCCAGAGGGAGAGGGGATGAAGGTCAGGAGGTTTTTGGCCCTCTGCCAGAGGGAGAGGGGATGAATAGAAAGTCGCTCTGCCTGCGTTGGGGGGGAGTTGAGGACTTGGCGGAGGGGCGTGATTTCAGTTTTTCGATTCTTAGCGATTTTCATCAGGTTGGGCCGGGGGTAAAGAACCCGTTGGGAGCAGTCAATTTGGCTTTAACCTAGTTTCTGCTATAATCAACCCGGACTGAAAATGCCTAATCCGCCCGCCAGCGAGAATTAATGGCAGGGTAGAAGAACCAGGTGGTTTCAATGACAAAACCGGAAGAAATGTGGCAGTGCCAAATGGCCAACTGTGGGTATATCTATGACCCGGCCCGGGGTGACAGGAGGGGGAAAATTCCCCCCGGGACCAAGTTCGAGGACCTCCCCGACGATTGGAAGTGCCCCTCCTGTGGAGCCTCTAAGAAGATGTTCCGGCCCTTGGCGGGACCCGGCTCAGTAGCCGAGGAGGCAAGCCGGCGCAGCAATTAAGGCTCAATCAACCCAGGCCGGCATGGAAGGTGTCGGCCTGGCGGCGACCTCTTCTCATAAAATTTTGACAGCAGCCCCGTTTAGGGGGGTGAAGTTGTCTCGCTGCCCTATTTCGGCCGCGGCCGACAGGGGGCAGATAAAAAAGCTCGCCTCTGGTTTAGGCTGGCAAGCCTGAAAGAGAAGAGAGGCGGGAATGATGGCGGAGCCAACCCAGAGGTGGGCTGATATCCCTCGCAGCTTTGGCGACAGAGTTGCCGGCGTGAACGGTCTGAGTGGAGGAAAGGAGAAATAAGCTTTTCCGGCCCTCGAAGGCAGAAAAGTTTTTCCGTTAGAGGGCGTTTTGCGCCTTGCGCCAGCCGGCGGCTTTCAGTTGGGCCACATGGGCCAGCCATTCTTTTTTCAAGGCCTGGAGGTATTGTTGCATATTTTCTTTGGCGAGGGGTTCCAGACGCTGGTGGATTTCGGCATTCACTTCCGCATCGACGGGCGACAGGCCCTGCCAGCTCAAGTATCCTTCGTCAAAAAGATAGGCTGGAGTCACCTGGCGGTGAATCCCCTTTTTTTGGAAAGATAATTGGGCCGCCGGGATATCGAGTTCCAGAACCCAGCCGCAATCCTCCACCATGGAGTCGGCGTCCCAGTGCACGGCGGGGCGGCACTCGGGGCAGTAGAGGTTGACCAGGATCTCCGGGCTAAGGATATTATCCCGGAAGGTTAGGTGGGCGCTTCGGCGACCACAGAAACAGTCACGGTGATGCTGCAAACACATAAATGGCTACCTCTTATGGATAAGCTGTATTCAGATGGATAAGGGGCGGGATTACGGGATGCTTCCTCGATTAATCAAGATCTTCGGGGGTTGATTCATCTCCCCCGGCACCTTCCGTCTCCATGGCCTCTTCCACCAGTTGATCAATTTCGCCGGGGAAATCCTCCCCCATCATGGGCCCCATTTTCTTGAGAAGCCGGGCCACACTTTGCGGATCATTTTCATCCACGCCGCTAAACAGGGCCGGATCGGCCAGACGCTCCAGGCGGGTCTCTTCGGACAAACGCACATGGACTCTGGAGAGCAGGCGTGTCATATTATGGCTGCCACATCTTTTACACACCGGGGTGAAGGGTTCATTCAGGCTCAACAACATGAAATCCGAGATACGACGGCAGTCCTGACAGCGATATTCATAAATAGGCATCAGTTACTCACCCTGACTCGCATTTTTTCCAGTCGTGCGATCTGGTTTCTTACTTCCTCATGGCGATAGTCGTAGGAAGGGAGGAAGGGCAGGGCTTTACGGAAGTGGAACAAGGCAATGGGATAGGCCTTGGCCTTCAGGCTGTGAAAGCCCAGATAATAGTGGGCTAGTCCCATTTTGCCCTTTTCTCCATAAAGTGTGCCCAGAGTGTGATAGACCTCAATGAAGGTCGGATTGAGATTATGGACCTTTTCCATCAGGGCCAGGGCCTGGTCGGTTTTTTTCTGTTCCATATAGAGACGCCCAAGATAGAAAAGAACCACTTCATCTCGCGGGTTGGTCTGGGCCAAGGTTTCCAACATCTCGCGTGCCTGCTGGTAGCGTCCCTGTTCGAAGAGATGGATGGCGAGATCCCTTTGAATCAGGGGGTTGCCGGGGGAGAGGCGCAGCGCTTGCTGGAAAGCTGCCACCGCTTCCTGGGAGCGTTCCAAACGGCACAGAGAAAGGGCCCGGCCGTAATGATAGAGCGGGTTGTCAGGCTCCCGGGCGGCATCCTGGCTCAGACGTCTGAGAAGTTGGGCAGGGCTGCCGAGGGAAGCCTGTATCTTGAGGCGAAAGTAATCAAATTCAGGGCTATTTTTTTTGGTCGGGAGATGATCGCGGTGTTGAGCCAGTTGATGCCCCAGCTCAACCACACGACTGTCGGTATCGGGGTGGGTGCTCAGATAAACCGGGATTTTACCGCCCTCAAACCAGCGCTGCCGGTTCATCTTATGGTAAATGGCGATCATTTCGTGGGGGTCATAACCGGCCTTCAGCAGCCACTTGAAACCCAGACTGTCGGCTTCCCGTTCCATGTCCCGGCTGTATTTCAACATAGCTGAAGCGCTGCCGGCCATGGTGCCCACGAGCAGAGGTTCGGCCAAGGCGCCGCCGCCGATGAGCACGGCCGCCAAGGCGCCCACCAGACTGGCGACATTGGTTATCTTGGACTTTTCCACCTGCTTGGCCATGTGACGGGCATAGATGTGCGAAATCTCATGAGCCAACACTCCAGCCAATTCCCCCTCCCGCTCCGCAAGCTGGATCATGCCGGTGTGCACAAAAATATAGCCCCCCGGCACGGCAAAGGCGTTGAGGGAGGGGTCAGCCACAATGAAAAAGCGGTATTGAAACGGTTGGGGACCCATTTGGGCCACTAATTTCTGGCCCAGGCGGTTGATATAAGAGGTCAAGAAGGGGTCGCTGCAGATATCGGCTACCTGCTGGAGCTCCAGGAGGAATTCTTCCCCCAGTTGTCTTTCTTTTTCTATGGTGAGGCCTTGACCGATGAAAGCAAACGCCGGCGCGGGCGGCAGGAACAACAGGAAGGCGGACATCAGCCAGGCCAACCACCTCCTCCGATGGAGGAAAGCAATCATCATCAGCCACCTCTCCTGAACCTGGTGCTCATAACAGCACACCCTGCCGCTTCTTGTCCGTCAGACGGCTAGCCGCCGACATTTTGGGAGCTTCGGCCCATAGACCTTCCAGATCATAAAATTCACGGAGCGGCTGTAGAAAGAGGTGAATGATCACCTCATTATAATCCATCAGGACCCACTGACTTTCTTCCAACCCCTCCACCCCTAAGGGCCTGACCCCGGCCTGTGCCAAAGTCTGTTCCACATGGCCGGCCAAAGCAGCCAGCTGGCGTTTTGATGCTCCTGAACAAATGATGAAGTAATCGGCAAACGAGCACAGACCTTTAACCGCGATAATCACCGGTTCCTGGGCTTTCCGGGTGGTCAGGGCCTGGGCGGCCAGATCAAGCAGTTCCTCCGCAGTCAAGGTTTTTTCAGGCGTCAGTGCGGCCGTGATGCTCTCCTTATTTGGGGCGACAGGCTATTGGCAATTGTCTAAATAGAGTTTATTTCTTAATATAAATCGCCGCACCCGCTCGGGCAAGAGGTAGCGGCTGGATCGACCTTCCCGGGTCAAACGGCGGATGCGGGTGGCCGAGATGTCCAGCAAGGTGGTGGCCTGAAACAAAATGCGATAGCCGGAGGGGTGGATAAAACCTGTTTGGTCTGCCAGGGGTTGGATATCGTGATGAACCTCCTTAAGGAGCACCTCCTGCAACAAACTGCGGTCGAAACCGGGGCGGTCCAGGACCACGAAGTGACATAAGTGGAAGAGCTCCCGGTAGTCTTTCCAGGTTTGGATTTCCAAGATGGCATCCAGACCCAGGATAAAGAAGAGCTCACAATCAGGGGGAAGTTCCTCCTTTAGGAATCGCAGGGTCTCCACCGAGTAGGATTTGCCGGGACGCCTCCCTTCGACGTCCGAGACCTTAAGCACCGGGTGGCGTCCCACCGCCAGGCGAGTCATCGCCAACCGCACCGGGAAGGGGGTGAGATCCGGCGGCGCCTTGTGAGGCGGCACCGCCGCCGGCATAAACCAGAGCTGGTTCAGCTGCAAGGCTTCGACTACTTCCTCGGCGCTGCGCAGGTGGCCATAGTGGATGGGATTGAAGGTGCCCCCGAACAGCCCCAACCGAGAGAAGGGTTTTTGGGTTTTGGCTTTTAGGTTTTGGGGATAGCCGCTTTTCATAGGGTTTTGGGTTTTGGGGATAGCAGCTTACCAGGGTTTACCCCCCTGATCCACAAGCTATAATACTTAAACCCCGACCCCTTTCCGAATCACGTCCGAATCTGTCCGGAGCCATAGACGATGAACTTGGTAGTGGTCAGCTCCTCCAGGCCCATGGGTCCGAAGGCGTGCAGCTTGGAGGTGCTGATGCCGATCTCCGCCCCCAGACCCAGCTCTCCGCCGTCGTTGAAACGGGTGGAGGCATTGACGAGCACCACGGAAGAGTCCACTTCTTGCAGGAACCGTTGGGCCCGAGAATAATCTTGGGTGATGATGGCGTCGGTGTGGTTGGAACTGTAACGGGCGATGTGGTCCAGGGCGGCGGCTAGCTCAGGTACCACTTTCACTGCCAGGATGAGAGCCAAAAATTCATGACCCCAATCCTGCTCTTGGGCCGGGACTACTTGGGGATCAATAGTTTTAGTGCGGGGGCAGCCCCGGAGCTCCACCCCGGCTGCCCGGTAGCGGGCAAAGATGCGGGGCAGAAAGGCCTCTGCCACCCGCTCGTGCACCAAGAGGGTCTCCATGGCGTTGCAAACCCCCGGACGCTGCACCTTAGCGTTAAAGCAGACGGTTTCGGCCATGTTCAGATCGGCGCTTTCATCCACAAAGATATGGCATACCCCTTTATAGTGTTTGAGCACGGGAAGGCGGGAGTTTTCGGCCACGAAGCGGATCAGGCCTTCGCCTCCCCGAGGGATGATGAGGTCCACCAGTTCATCCTGCCGGAGGAGCTCTAGGGTGGCTTCCCGTTCGACGCGGGGAATGACCTGGATCGCTCCCTTGGGAATCCGGGCTTCGCTTAAGGCCTGCTGCATGAGGGCCGCCAGTGCCAAGTTGGAATGGATGGCCTCTTTGCCGCCCTTGAGGAGCACACTGTTGCCGCTTTTCAGGCACAGGGCGGCGGCGTCCACGGTGACGTTGGGGCGGGATTCATAAATGAAGCCGATGACCCCTAGGGGTATGCGTACTCGTCCCACCA
>DYLF01000080.1:0-1903 GCA_020722205.1 Desulfobacca acetoxidans | reverse complement strand
GGCCAACTTCCGGGCCGCCTCCCTGGCCTCGGTAGCCATCTCCTTGATTAATTTGTGGATGTCCATGGCTTCACCAGAATTTATGATAAATTTATTGAGGAGTTATCTTTTTAGTGGCATCTGTTGAGCCAAATTGTGGCGTTTGACCTAGTCTGGCATAAGCCCCGTGACTAGGACAGGTTTATCAGAGCTCTTTTGACGCACTTTTTTGGTCCGTTTCCGGACGGTATGAATTACCGGGGCCGCAGCAGGCCATCTGAAGACGGACGAACTCAAGGATGTCAAGGGCATAGCTGCCACCGGCCTCGCTCTGTAAGGCGCCGTAGGGCTCGGAAGGGGCGCCTTGGTGCCTGCTTGAACGAGTGCAAGGAGCGACTGACCATCATACTGCCCTTAAGAGGGTTCCGGAAAGATCACCAGATTGTCCCGATGGATGACTTCCGGGATATCCTCATGGCCCAAGGCCTGAGCGATTTCTTGGGTTTGGCGGCCCTTGATGCGGTTAATGTCCTGGGAGGAATAGTTGCTCAGGCCCACCGCGAAGGTCTGGCCCTCCGGGTCCATGAGTTGCACTGCGGCCCCCTTTCGGAAGCCGCCGAAGACCTCCACGATGCCGGCCGGAAGTAAACTCTTCCCCCGGGCCAAGGCCTCCCGGGCGCCGCTGTCCACCAACAAGGCTCCTTCCGGGGAGACGTTATAGGCCAGCCAATACTGGCGACTGCTCAATGTGTGCTCCTGAGGCACAAACAGGGTTCCCACTTCCTGGCCGCCAAAGATGCCGGCCAGGATGCCGGGGGTGAGGCCATTGGCAATGAGGCTGGGGATACCGGCGGCTCCGGCCTTTTTGACGGCCTGGATTTTGGACCCCATCCCTCCGCGCCCCAGGGGGCCCGGGCGGCGGCCGGGGGCTGTCTTCAAGAGAGGATCGGTTACCTCGATCAGGTGAATCAGGGGTGCGTCAGGGTTGTCCCGAGGGTCGCTGGCATACAGACCTGCGGTATTGGTAAGGAGGATCAGGAAGTCGGCTTCCACCAGATTGCAGATCAGGGCGGCCAGATGGTCGTTGTCGCCGAACTTGAGTTCCTCCGTGGCCACCGTGTCGTTTTCATTGATGATGGGGACCACCCCCCACTGGAGGAGGGTGAGCAGGGTGTTGCGAGCGTTCAAAAATCGGCGGCGGTTTGCCAAGTCATCGTGGGTGAGGAGGATCTGCGCCGCCTTGAGGCCGTGCTCAGCAAAGGCCGCCTCATAGGTCTGCATCAGGGAACTTTGGCCGGCTGCGGCCACCGCCTGCTGTTGTGGAATGCCGGCGGGTCGCTCGCTTAAGCCCAGTTTGCGCAATCCCGCCGCCACGGCCCCGGAAGAGACCACAATGACCTGCCGCTCCGTCTGGCGGAGCCAGGCAATCTCTTCCACCAGGCGCTGGATCAGGGGCAGATTCAGGCCGTCCGCAGCCGTCAGGACCGAACTCCCCAATTTCAGAACCAGTCGTTTTACCTTGTCGAGATAGCGGCGCCGCAAAGAGTCCATATCATCAGGGCAACTATCTTAGTTAGATGCAAATTTGAATTATAACATTTATTCCCAGGAGCTGGCACGAATTATCCTGTTTGCTATTTTCTGTTTGCAGTTAAAATTAGTTCGGTAAAAATCATCCTCCGTAAACCGGCAAGCAGCCGGCTGACTTAAGGAGGCAGGCAGGTAAGAAATGGATGTGAGGCGTTTGAATGATTTTCGCGCCGGGCGGTTTGGCGTGCCCCTGGTAGACTTAAACGATAAGCTTGGAAATGGGCCGAAGCGGGAAACCGTTAATAGTAAACCGTGAGGCAGATCGGCCGCCTGGGGGGCTTTCCTAAAGGCAGGGGGGGCTGGCGGTGCCTTGGACAATCTTAGTCAACGGCAG
>DYLF01000157.1 GCA_020722205.1 Desulfobacca acetoxidans | reverse complement strand
GTTTTTTTTACCCCGGAAGCCCTCCAGAACCAAAAAGGCAAAGGCCATCATGGTCAAGGTCACGTGATGATGCCAACCGGCGTAGGAGCGCCCTTCAAAATGGTCCAAGCCCAATTCATCTTTCAGCTGCTGATAGTTCTGCTCAATCCACCAGCGAATTTTTGCCCAATAGACCAAGTCCTGCAACGTGGTGGTTTCTGGCAAGTTGGACAACCAATATTTTATCGGCTCGGGCTCTGGCTGTGGCCATTCGATGAGAAGCCAAACCACCGGCTCCGTTGCCTTGCCCTGAAAATAACCGATGGCGGGCTGGACGCGGATGGCTGCGAAGCGGCCACGCAGGGGGCCTTTCGTGCCTTCCCGCCAGGTGATGTCCTGCCAGGCCTCCCCTGGCAGGAGGCGTGCCACCTCAGCAACTTTGCGGGGCTTGGGCAAAGTGCGGTCGCGTTGCGGCGGCCGTCCCCGGCCCGAATACGTCGGCGGCTTGGCCACCACTGGTTCGGTCCAGACCGTGGTTTCCCGGGTAACCCCCATGACGTACTGGTACCCTCGGGTTTCCAGTTCCCGCCGAAATTCCGCCGCCACTCCGTAGCCAGCATCGGCCACCACCACCTGGTCCGGCAAACCCCACTGCCGGGCTTGGTCCAACATCTCCAGGCCGAGGCGCCACTTCTCCTGAAACGTTACCTCTGCGGGGATGCCAGCTTTTTGCCGCCGCTTCTCGTCTGCCAGCCAGGTCAACGGCAGATAAAGCTGAAAATTCACCGGGAAACAGCCCTCATCCGTGGCATAGTTCAGACTGACCGCCACCTGGCAATTGCCGATTTTGCCCAAGGTGCCGGAATACTGCCGGGCCACCCCCACGGAATGACTGCCCTTCTTGGGAAAGCCCGTATCGTCCAAAATCCAGGCGCCGCGGCCGCAGGTCTGTTTGATCATGGTTTGTGCCAACGCCCGCCGGACCGTCAGCCAGTCCCACGGACTCTGATGAACGAACTGCTGCACAGCCTGGATGTTGCCTCCAAAATGGGCCGCCATACCCGCCGCCGTCTTTCGGCCTCCTTCCAGGAGCAAACCCTGGACATAAAAGGCCCCCCAACGACGACGTTCGGACCGGCCCAGCAGGGGCAACAACAGCTCAAGAAAAGCCTCCAGGCGACCTCGGGCCTCGAGCAATTCTTCTCTGTCCATGCGCCCCATGCTTGCATGGAAAATATAAATTGTCAATACTTAACGTAGTAGTACTAAAGGCTACACATTTTTTGTAAGGAGGCGAATACATGTCCCTGAGCAAACCAAACCGCAGTGCCGCCACCATCAGCCGTACCCGGGTGGACCCCGCGCCGTTGTCGGGCATCTGCGTCACCTGCCTGGACGGCTGCGAAGGTCCCTGCGAAATCGGTCGGTCCGCGCTCAAGGGCCGGGAGATGCTCTATCCCAAGCCCTTCGGCAAGATCAGCGCCGGATCGGAAAAAGACTATCCGGTGGATTTCTCCTACTTCAACATCCAGGGCACCTGTGTCGGCGCGTTGGGGATTGAGGCCGATTCCGACAAAGCCGTCTTCCCGGCGGTGGACACCACCACCGGATTGGGGGCTGACGGCAGCATCAAACTCGATTTCCCGGTATTTACCG
>DYLF01000079.1 GCA_020722205.1 Desulfobacca acetoxidans | reverse complement strand
TGAACGGACTTTTCAGGACTGGGCCGACACCCCTGGAAATATTTTGGACGAGGCCTGGGTGGAGCAGAAACTGGGCCTGCTGCCATGAAAACTAAGGAGATGGTTACAAGTGATTGACCAAAAAACCACCCACACCATCATTCTTGGCGATTCCCGGCGGATGGCGGAGGTGCCGGATGAGTCGGTGCACCTGGTGGTAACATCGCCGCCGTACTGGCAATTGAAGGATTACGGGGATCTGCGGCAAATCGGCTTTCATGATTCTTACGAAGATTATATCAACAACCTCAATCTGGTGTGGCAGGAGTGCCACCGGGTCCTGCATCCGGGCTGCCGCCTGTGCGTCAACATCGGCGACCAATTCGCCCGCTCCGTGTATTATGGGCGTTACAAGGTCATCCCCATCCGCAGCGAGATCATCAAATTCTGCGAAAGCGCCGGCTTTGACTATTTAGGCGCCATCATCTGGCAAAAGGTGACCACCTGCAACACCTCGGGTGGGGCCACCATCATGGGCTCCTTCCCCTATCCTAGGAACGGCATCATTAAGTTGGATTACGAGTTTATTTTAATCTTCAAGAAATATGGCGTAGCCCCCAAGGTTTCCCAGAAGATTAAAGAGGCTTCCCGCCTCAGTAAGGAAGAATGGAACCAATATTTTTATGGCCATTGGAATTTTGTGGGAGAAAAGCAGAGCAAACATTTGGCCATGTTTCCCGAGGAGCTGCCCAAGCGACTGATCAAGATGTTCACTTTTGTGGGCGAGACCGTGTTGGATCCTTTCCTGGGCAGCGGCACCACGTGTTTGGCGGCCAAAAATTTAGGGCGCCACTCCATCGGCTACGAGATCAACGAGGAGTTTTTGCCTCTTATAAAGGCCAAACTCAATCCACCACAGGGGGCTCTCTTTCCAGAAGCCCAACTGGAGATAATCAAGCAAAAAGACCTTGACCTGGACTTTCAAAAGGAGACAAAGAAACTTCCCTATATTTTTCATGATCCAGTGAAGGTAGCGCGCCAGGTTGACCCAAAAGAACACCTTTTCGGCTCCAAAATAGATCAGGCCACCCCGAAGATTAGGATTAGCAAAAGGATTATTGAATAAATAAATGAGAAGGACGATTTATCGTGAGAACGAAAAAGCATGAAATAAGACAAAAGGCATTAGAGATAATTAAATCGAATAATAATGGCATCAGATATTCTGAGCTTATAAAAAAAATAAAAAACGAATTACCTCACATTAAAATAAATACTATTCACGGAACAATATGGAATTTAGACGCGCAGCTACCTGATGATGTTTATAAACCGGCAAAAGGTCTTTTTCGACATGTTTCTTTTAGGGATAAAGATGTATATAAAGCCAAAGAGATATGTACAATTAAAGAGGAAGATTTTTATCTTTCTTTTGCAAAGTGGCTTGTGACTGACTTAGAGGAATGTACCAAGGCTATCCCTTTGGGTGGCAATAGATTTAAAGATAAATGGGGCACCCCGGATGTAATAGGGATTCGCGAACCTCGCAAAAGTGATATCATTAAGCCAGCTACTGAAATTATCTCCGCCGAAATAAAAACAGATACAGGAAACTTGATTACAGCCTTTGGTCAAGCTTGCTCTTACAGACTGTTCAGCCATAAGGCTTATATTGTAGTTCCAAAAGAGTCGCCCGAAGAGGATCTTGCTAGAATAGACTCGCTTTGCATGATATATGGAATCGGACTTATTTTGTTTGATAAATATAACTCCAAATCCCCCCAATATGAAATCCGAGTTAGAGCAAGTAAACATGAGCCTGACATGTTTTATGTAAATAAATATTTAAAAATTGTAGAAGATGATTTGTTCTGATCTCCTGGAAGGATCGGAATTAGACTCCTATGTCCCAAAAGCTTTTTCTTGTTATGACACTGATATGCGTCAAATTGATTATATCTTGAAAGAGTTTAAAGAAGGGCTGACTAAAGTCTATAACGATAAATTGCGGCTGTCGGTCTGCTATGTCTCGCAGGCGCGTGGGGAGGCCGAGCCTGAGTCGGATATTGATCTAATTATGATTCTTGACGGAGAAATAAGACCTTCCTAAGAAATTGATCGGGTGATAGACCTGCTGGCTGAGTTAAACCTTCTTTATGGCGTTCTCATTTCTTTATTGCCAGTAGGTCGGGATACTTGGGAGAAGGCCAAGGGGCCTTTCTGGCGCAGCGTTCGCCGGGAAGGAATAGAGATTTGACAGAAAGAGAAAAATTGCCAGTCAGAGCCGAGAGATATTTAAAATCGGCTAAACTCGTACTTGAGGATGACGCCCTGGACTCTGCTGTATCTTGCCTCTACTTTTGAGGAAGTGACAGAGCTAATGGGACAGGTTGAGACGTTATTAGAATCAGCAAGGAAGTGGCTAAAAATACAGGGGTAATATAGATAATAATAACCTTCAGAAAGGAAGCCAACATGATGGCGAAAAAGAAAGCCCCGGTAGTCCAAAACGTTTACCAGCTCAAAGTCACTCTAAAAAATTTCCGTCCCCCCATCTGGAGGCGGATTGCTGTGGCCGATAATACTACGCTGTCCCAACTCCATGAGATTATCCAGATTGCCATGGGCTGGGAGAACAGCCATCTGCACGCCTTTATCATGGGCAAACATCCCTATCGCGGCCAGGAAATCACCAACGAAGACAAGATGAGACTCAGTCAGATAGCTCCAGAGGAAAAGCTCAGGTTTCTTTATCATTACGATTTTGGCGACGACTGGGTGCATGATGTGTTGGTGGAAAAGATTCTGCCATGGGAAGAAGGCCAGCAGTATCCGGTGTGTCTGGGGGGGAAGAGGGCCTGTCCCCCTGAAGATGTGGGCGGGGTTTGGGGTTATGCGGAATTCCTGGAGGCTTACTCTGACCCCAAGCATCCGGAGCATGAGAACATGCAAGAGTGGGTTGGGGAGGATTTTGATCCGGAATTTTTTGATCCAGAGATAGTCAACCAGCTTTTGAAAACTTTAAGAAAATAAGGTCCTCTGGTTGAGGTCCAAATCGGGTGGTCGGTTTTACCAGAGAAGTCTGAAATGAACAAGCGGGGGCGGTTGTTCGACATTTTTTATTTGGAGATCTCAAAAGCTATTATCCTCTAAAACAACTATAATCCATGCCCAAAAGGACGGACATCAAGAAAATTTTAATCATCGGCTCCGGCCCCATCATCATCAGTCAGGCCTGCGAGTTTGACTATTCCGGCACCCAAGCATGCAAAGCCCTTAGGGAGGAGGGCTACCAAGTGGTGCTGATCAATTCCAACCCAGCCACCATCATGACGGATCCGGAAATGGCGGACCGCACCTACATCGAGCCCATCACCCCGGAAATGGTGATGCAGATCATTGAGCGGGAGCGCCCGGATGCACTGTTGCCGACACTAGGGGGGCAGACCGGCCTTAACACCGCCATTGCCGTGGCCGACACCGGCATTCTCGAGCGGCTGGGGGTGGAGATGATCGGAGCCAATCCGGCGGTCATCAAGAAGGCCGAAGACCGGGAACTCTTTCGGGAGGCCATGAAAAACATTGGGTTGAGGGTACCGAAGAGCTACATTGTGCGCACCCTGGAAGAAGCCATGCCAATGGGGCCGGAGCTGGGCTACCCCATCATCGTCCGGCCGAGCTTCACCTTGGGGGGCACGGGCGGCGGTATCGCTTACAACCTGGAGGACCTGCGCCAACTGGCTCGTGAGGGTCTGGCGTCCAGCATGATCAGTGAAGTCATGCTGGAAGAGTCGGTCCTGGGCTGGAAGGAATTCGAGCTGGAGGTGATGCGGGATTTTGCTGACAACGTCGTCATCGTCTGCTCCATTGAGAATCTGGACCCCATGGGTGTACACACGGGCGATTCCATTACGGTGGCGCCGGCGCAGACCCTGAGCGATCGGGAATATCAGACCTTGAGGGATGCGGCCATTGCCATCATGCGGGAGATCGGGGTGGAAACCGGGGGCTCCAACATCCAGTTTGCGGTGCACCCTCAGACCGGTGAGATGGTGGTTATCGAAATGAACCCCCGGGTGTCTCGGTCCTCGGCTTTGGCCTCCAAGGCCACGGGCTTTCCCATCGCCAAGATCGCCGCCAAACTGGCGGTGGGCTTCACCCTGGATGAGATCAGAAACGACATCACCAAAGAGACCTATGCCTCCTTTGAACCCACCATTGACTATTGCGTGGTGAAGATTCCCCGCTGGGCCTTTGAGAAGTTTCCGGGGGCGGAGGATGTGCTCACCACCACCATGAAATCAGTGGGCGAGGTGATGGCCATCGGCCGCACCTTTAAGGAGGCCCTGCAGAAGGCCATCCGTTCTCTGGAGATCGGCCGTTACGGGCTGGGGGCGGACGGCAGAGAGGAGCCGAGATTGTCGCCGGAGGAGTTGCGGGCTGGCCTGATAACCCCTAATTCACAGCGGCTGTTTTATTTACAGCAGGCCTTTTGGCAGGGGTGGCAAGTGGAGGAGGTATATGAGTTGACAAGGATCGACCCCTGGTTTTTGCACCAGATCAAAGGTTTATTGGAGTTTACGGTGGAATTGGAGACCTTCGGGCGACTGCTGCGTCAGGGGCGGGGGCAGGAGCAGTTCCCGGCCCTGCTCAAAAGGGCCAAGCAGTTAGGCTTTTCAGACCGACAACTGGCGCATCTCTGGGGAGGGACAGAGGAGCGTTTGGCGGAGGAGAGGAGAGCCCTGGGCCTCAAGCCGGTATACAAGCTGGTGGACACCTGCGCCGCGGAATTTGAGGCCTATACCCCTTATTATTATTCCACCTATGAATGGGAGGATGAATCCCGACCCACGACCAGAGACAGGGTGATGATTCTGGGCGGCGGCCCCAACCGCATCGGCCAGGGGATCGAATTTGATTATTGCTGCTGTCAGGCCTCTTTTGTCCTGCGGGAGATGGGGGTTTCCTCCATCATGGTGAATTCCAACCCGGAGACGGTGTCCACGGATTATGATACCTCCGACAAGCTGTACTTTGAGCCTCTGACCTGGGAGGACGTGCTGCACATTGTGGAGACGGAGAAGCCCCGGGGCCTGATCCTGCAGTTCGGCGGCCAGACCCCCCTCAACCTGGCGGTGCCCCTGGGCCGAGCCGGGGTGCGTATCCTGGGCACCAGTCCCGAGGCCATCGATCGGGCCGAGGACCGGGAGCGTTTCAAGGAGTTGTTGGCCAAGGTGGGGCTTAAGCAGCCTCCCAACGATGCCGCCACTACCGTTGCCCAGGCCCTGGAGGCGGCCCACCGCATCGGCTATCCGGTGCTCGTGCGCCCCTCCTATGTGTTGGGCGGGCGGGCCATGCAGATCGTCACTGATGATCAGGCCCTGGTAAATTTTTCGAACTGGGCCTTCAAGGCCTCCCGTGAGCACCCGGTGCTCATCGACAAGTTCCTGGAAGATGCCATTGAGGTGGACGTGGACGCCATCAGTGACGGCGCTCTCACAGTCATCGGGGGCATCATGGAGCACATTGAAGAAGCCGGCATCCATTCCGGGGATTCGGCCTGTGTCCTGCCGCCTTATTCCTTAGCCCCCGAGATTCAGGTGGAAATAAAGCAACAGACCTTAGCCCTGGCTGCGGAGCTGGGGGTGGTGGGGCTGCTCAACATCCAATTCGCCGTCAAGGACAATCAGGTTTATGTGCTGGAAGTGAATCCCCGGGCCTCCCGCACTGTGCCCTTTGTGAGCAAGGCTACCGGTGTGCCTCTGGCCCGACTGGCCACCCAGGTGATGCTGGGGCGAAGTCTCAAAGAGTTGGGCTTTACCGAGGAGGCGGTACCATCGTATTATGCTGTCAAAGAATCGGTCTTCCCCTTTCGGCGCTTCCCTGGGGTGGACCCTGTCCTGGGGCCGGAAATGCGCTCCACCGGCGAAGTGATGGGGATTGACGAAGACTTTGGCCTAGCCTATGCCAAGGCGCAGCTGGCGGCCGGCCAAGTGCTGCCATTGACTGGCGGGGTGTTGTTCTCCGTCAAGGACCCGGATAAGCCCTTCATGGCCCCTCTGGTTAAGGGCTTTAAAGATTTGGGCTTTCGGGTCTATGCCACCCGGGGCACTCACCAGTGCCTGGCCAAGCACGGCGTGGAAACTCAGAAAGTCTTTAAAGTGCGGGAGGCCCGACCCCACATCATCGATCGCATCAAAAACCGGGAGATTGACTTGGTCATCAATACTCCTCGGGGTCGACTGACCCCGGCGGACTCGGAGTCCATCCGGCAGGTGGCCCTCACCTACAACATACCTTACACCACCACCCTGGCCGCGGCCAAGGCCACTCTGGTGGCCATCCGTGCCCTGAAAGAAGGCAAACTCGAGGTCAAAAGCCTGCAAGAATATCTTGCCCATTAAACGGCGGACCTGTCGAGATGATTCCTTACCCTGAGGCTTCCCGAACTTGCACTTTTCTCTCTGCCTCAACCAATATCCGCGTGGTACCTCTGCAAAGATTTGACCTTGCCCCGCTGTTGTCTGGCCTCGGAGATGCCCCGGGCTGCGGCCAGGGCTCCGGCCAAAGTGGTAATGTAAGGTATCTTATAGCGGATAGCCGCTTTGCGGATGTAAGAATCGTCAAACTTGCTCAACTTGCCGCTGGGAGTATTGACGATGAGGTGGATCTCTTTGCTTTTCAGATGATCCACAATATGAGGGCGGCCTTCATGCAACTTCAGCACCGGCTCCGAGGGAAGGCCGTACTTGGCCAAAAAGGCATGAGTGCCAATGGTGGCCTTGATTTTGAAACCCAGGCGGTGAAACTGCCGGGCCACTTCCAGAACCGCCGGCCGGTCGTTTTCGGACACTGTGATCAGCACCGTGCCTTCCTTGGGCAGCACCTGCTGAGTACCCTCCTGGGCCTTGTAAAAAGCCAGACCGAAGGAGTCCGCCAGACCTAAAACTTCCCCGGTGGAGCGCATCTCCGGGCCTAAAAGGGGATCCACTTCGGGGAACATGTTGAAGGGGAAAACCGCCTCCTTCACCCCGTAATGTGGAATGGCCCTTTGCGTCAGATTCAGGTCCTCAAGTTTCTTGCCCAGCATGATCTGGGTGGCCAGCCTGGCCATGGGGATATTGCACACTTTGGAGACCAAAGGCACCGTGCGGGAGGCTCGGGGATTGGCCTCCAGAATATAAACCGTGTCCTGGTAAATGGCATACTGGATGTTCATCAGACCCACCACCTTCAGCTCCACCGCGATCCGCCTGGTATACTCATAAATGGTGGCCAAGTGCTTGGCCGGGATGCTGAGAGGTGGAATAACGCAAGCCGAGTCCCCCGAATGGATGCCGGCCAACTCAATGTGCTCCATCACCGCCGGCACAAAGGCGTTGGTGCCGTCGGCAATGGCGTCTGCTTCGGCTTCAATGGCCTCTTCTAGAAACTTGTCAATTAAAATGGGCCGCTCCGGGCTCACCTCCACTGCCGCTGCCAGATAGCGGCGCAACATCTCCTCATCATGCACCACCTCCATGGCGCGCCCGCCCAACACATAGGAGGGCCGTACCATCAGCGGATAGCCAATGCTCTCCGCAATGGCCAGGGCCTCCTTGAAAGTGCTGGCCATCCCCGACTCCGGCTGAGGAATACCTAGTTGGCGCATCATGTGGCGGAAACGGTCCCGGTCTTCCGCCAAATCTATCACTTCCGGAGTGGTGCCTAAAATCCTCACCCCGGCCCGGGCCAGCTCCATGGCGATGTTCAAGGGGGTTTGCCCTCCGAACTGGACAATCACTCCCTCCGGTTTCTCCTTCTCATAGATGGACAGCACGTCTTCCACAGTCAGAGGTTCAAAATAAAGCTTGTCGGAGGTGTCGTAGTCTGTGGACACAGTCTCGGGGTTGCAGTTCACCATGATGGATTCATAGCCCTCATCCCGGATAGCAAAGGCGGCATGCACGCAACAGTAATCAAACTCAATGCCTTGGCCGATGCGATTGGGCCCCCCGCCCAGCACCATGATCTTTTTGCGGCCGCTGGCAGCCACCTGGTCGCCGGCGTTATAGGTGGAAAAATAATAGGCTGCATTCTCCACCCCGCTTACCGGCACCGGCTCCCAGGCCTGGTGCAGTTCCAGGGAGTAGCGATGGTGGCGGATTTTGTCCTCCGGCACTTTCAGGAGTTGCGCCAGATAGCGATCAGCAAACCCGTCCTTCTTGGCCCTGAGAAAGAGGTCGTCCGGCAGCTCGCGGCCTTGATATTGTAAGATCTCCTCCTCCAGGTCCACCAACTCCTTCATTTGTCTGATGAACCAAGGTTTAATATAAGTCTTGGCATAAAGGGCTTCGATACTCGCCCCTTGGCGCAGGGCCTCATACATAATGAACTGACGCTCACTGGTGGGTTCATTGAGCATAGCCATGAGCTCTGCCAACGACTTCTCATGGAAGTCCTTGGCGAAGCCCAGACCATAGCGCCCGATCTCCAGGGAACGGATGGATTTTTGAAAGGCCTCCTTGTATGTCTTGCCGATGCTCATGACTTCGCCCACGGCCCGCATCTGGGTGCCGAGGCGGTCCTCTACGCCTTCAAACTTTTCAAAGGCCCAGCGGGCGAACTTGACCACCACGTAATCCCCCCAAGGGGTGTATTTGTCCAGGGTGCCTTCCCGCCAGTAAGGGATCTCATCCAGGGTCAGACCTCCGGCCAACAGCGACGAGACATAGGCTATGGGGAAGCCTGTGGCTTTGGAGGCCAGCGCCGAAGACCGGGAGGTGCGGGGGTTGATCTCAATGACCACGACCCGGCCGGTCTTGGGGTCATGGGCAAACTGGATGTTGGTGCCGCCGATGACCCGGATGGCCTCTACAATGTCGTAGGACCATTTCTGTAAGCGCTTCTGGAGCTCCGGGGCAATGGTTAGCATGGGCGCGGTGCAGTAGGAGTCGCCGGTGTGCACCCCCATGGCGTCCACGTTTTCAATAAAGCACACTGTGATCATTTGGTTTTTGGCGTCCCGCACCACTTCCAGCTCCAATTCCTCCCAACCCAGGACAGATTCCTCTATCAGCACCTGCCTCACCATGCTGGCGGACAAGCCCCGGGCCGCAATGACCCTGAGTTCTTCCAGGTTGTAAACCAACCCTCCGCCCCAACCCCCCAACGTATAAGCCGGGCGCACTACCACCGGAAAACCCAAGTCATCGGCGATGCGCTCCGCCTCTTCTACAGAAAGAGCGACCTTGCTCCTGGGCATTTCAATTCCCAGACGATTCATGGTCTCCTTGAAGGCTTGGCGGTCTTCTCCCCGCTGGATGGCATCCACCTCCACCCCGATGACTTTAACGCCATATTCCTCCAACACCCCTGAACGGGCCAAGGCGGAGGACAGGTTCAGGCCAGACTGCCCCCCCAAATTGGGCAGGAGCGCATCGGGCCGCTCCTCCCGAATGATCTCCCGTATGTAGTCCACCGTGAGAGGTTCAATATAAGTCACGTCCGCCATGCCGGGGTCCGTCATGATGGTGGCCGGATTGGAGTTCACCAGCACAATCTCATAACCCAATTTCCGCAAGGCCTTGCAGGCCTGAGTGCCTGAATAGTCGAACTCACAAGCTTGGCCGATGATAATGGGCCCGGAGCCGATGATCATCACTTTCTTTATATCGTCCCGTCGGGGCATAAGACGCTCCTTTTCACTCCTGCTGAAAATATTCGTCCACTATTAAGTTCTGCTGATGATTTGTTTGGGGAATATAGGTAAGTGAAGGGGTTCTGTCAATGTGAAAAGGAGCATCCAGGGCTGGGAGGTTTGCTTCATTAAAAATTATTTATTGGGATATCAATAAGATGACTGGTAAAAAGGCCAGTCTGGCTGATAATTTAGAGGTTGAAGGACGATAATTTCAAGAAAGTTCTGGCTGAACCAATTTTTGAAAGACCGGTTAAATTTTGCTATAAGATTTATGATAAGAGAATAGAGGTTGAAGATGCTCAATATCCCCCTGGATAGCATCATTTGCGGGGATTGCGAAGAGATTCTTGGCGAATTCCCTGACAATTGCATTGACCTGATCGTTACCTCGCCCCCCTACGCCGACAGCCGGAAGAAGACTTATGGCGGGATTCACCCTGACCGGTATGTGGACTGGTTCCTCCCCCGCACCGCGCAGCTCCTTCGGGTCCTCAAGCCCACCGGCACCTTTATCCTGAACATCAAAGAGAAGGTGGTGGGTGGCCAGAGGCATACCTACGTGATTGAACTCATCCTGGCTATGAAAAAACAAGGCTGGCTGTGGACGGAGGAATTCGCCTGGCACAAGAAAAATTGTTATCCCGGCAAATGGCCCAACCGCTTTCGGGATGCCTGGGAGAGATGCCTTCAATTTAACAAGACCAAAAAATTTCATATGTACCAGGAAGCCGTTATGGTGCCCATGGGAGACTGGTCCAAAACCAGACTGGCCCGCCTGAGTGAGACCGACAAGATCAGGGATGAATCAAGAGTTTTAAGCGGCTTTGGCAAGCGGGTGGCCAATTGGGTGGGTCGGCAATTGGTTTATCCCACTAATGTCCTGCATTTGGCTACCGAATGCGCCAACAGGCATCACAGCGCCGCTTTTCCCCTGGCGCTGCCGGAATGGTTCATCAAACTATTCACCAAACAGAATGACGTGGTTTTAGACCCTTTTGTGGGCAGCGGCACCACGGCTTTAGCCGCCAAGAAATTATACCGGCGCTACATAGGCATCGATATTGAACAGGAGTATTGCGACATGGCAGAGGAAGAATTAAGGCGCTGTTTTTTGGGGGGGAGAAATGGAAGACTTGAATTTGGCTGAGGTTCAACAATATGTAAATGAAAATATAGTGAAATTCCATACTTGCATCTTTAATGATGGTATTAATCTGACTTAGCAAAACAAACACAAAAGCCGGGAGAGG
>DYLF01000078.1 GCA_020722205.1 Desulfobacca acetoxidans | reverse complement strand
GCCGCCTGGGGGGCTTTCCTAAAGGCAGGGGGGGCTGGCGGTGCCTTGGACAATTTTAGTCAACGGCAGGTTAAGGCCGGAAAGAAGGGGGAGGAAAAACAAAAAAATTAATGCCGGCGGAAAGGCGCGCCGATAAGACTAGTGAATCCCATGACCCCTCCAACCAAGGCCTGGGTTCCGCAAGGGGCCCGGGCCGCTTTATTTCTGGGTCATGAAAAGCAGCAAGGCGCTCAGCAGGCAGCCAAAGGCTGCCAGGCTGCCCCAGCTGTCCAGACGTACCAGGAGCACAGGATGAGGAGGCCGGGAACGCCGCCGACGGCCCCTGGCCCAATTGGAGGCAATAAGCAGGATCAGCCCCGCAAAACCAAGAATATATGCGACGTCTGGCATGTTAATGGCGGAGAGAGAGGGATTCGAACCCTCGGTGGAAGTTTCCTCCCACACTCG
This sequence comes from Desulfobacca acetoxidans, assembly GCA_020722205.1. Taxonomy (GTDB): domain Bacteria; phylum Desulfobacterota; class Desulfobaccia; order Desulfobaccales; family 0-14-0-80-60-11; genus DYLF01. The sequence continues at coordinate 10,496 of DYLF01000078.1, read as the reverse complement.
CTTAGCAGGCGAGCACCTTCGGCCTACTCGGTCATCTCTCCGGTTGCCGATAACTTTCAGATTTTACGATCATTCTGGCGGAGGGAGTAGGATTCGAACCCACGGACCTTTCGGTCAGCGGTTTTCAAGACCGCCGCCTTAAACCACTCGGCCATCCCTCCTTTATAACTGCTTACCATCAGGGGGAAAGATTGTCAACCGGCTGATCAGTATACCGTCGAGGTCAGCCAGGTTGGAATAATATGAGCCTCTTGCCGAAGCCTTTTATTCTTTTTGCGCTCTCTGCAAAGTATTAAGGGAAAAGTCACCAAAAATTAGAGGGGAGGGATAATAACTTGAAAGCTGTGAAGGGAGAAAGGATAAGGGCTCAAGGGGAGGTTTGCGGAATGGTCTCCGCCCCGCCAGTGGCAGGGCGGAGGATGGTGCATTTCCTGTCGGGTGCGGTGTGGAGGCGGTTTTAGGTCTTCTCAGCCTTTTCGAGGTCCTGCTTTATCTCTTGCAAGGTGTCCTGCATTTTACTTTTGAAGTCCTCCCACAGCTTGCCGGTGGCAGTTTGTGAGTCCTGCAACTGTTTTTTCACAGCTTCGCCTTTGGCGCGCAGGTTCTTGACGGTCTCTGCCAGTTTGGCCTTCAGGTCAGGGGCGGCCTTTTCGGCCTGGGTCTGCAGCTCGTCGATTTTTTTTTGCAGGTTTGCTAACTGCTCTTGCGTATCCTTGAAAAACTGGTTTTTCTGCTGGTTCAGGAAGTCCTTGGCCATTTCCAAAGCTTTGGCGCCTTGCTCCTGAAGCTGCTCTTTGGTGACTTCACCTTTGGGTTTGGGGGGCTCTTCTTTCTTGCCGCAGCCGAAAGGGGCCAAGGCCAGAGCCGCCACCAGAGTAAGGACGCACATGATGGTTGACATGGTGTTCATCCTCCTAAGCGGCAATCAGCGTAGAGTTAACTTTGATATTGCTATCATAATTTTTGTCTGGCGGAAAGCCCCTGATACTTGTAAAGTCCGCCGGAGGAAGACAGGTCTGGGGGCGACCAAGAGGATCTGCATGTTCGGCTTTCCATTTGAGCTCCCATTGGTCAGGGGGGGAAGTTACTTGTGGCGGAAGGCGGCGACGGTGTGGGCCAAGCCTTCATCAAGGGTGACCTGGGGCTGCCAGTGGAGAAGTTCAGCCGCCAGTTGGCAGTGGAGGGCGCTGCGGCGCTGTTCGCCGGGTTTAGGCGGGCCGTGCACGGGGTTGAGAGGGGAGTCGGTTAATTTTTGGAGCTTGAGGTAAATGGTGAGGATGTCGGTTTCGAGGCCGGTGCCGATGTTGAAGACGCCGGGCCGGGGATAGTCCAGAGCCAGGAGGTTGGCGGCCACCACGTCTCCGACATAGACAAAGTCCCGGGTTTGGCGGCCGTCGCCGTTAATGATCGGCTGCTGGTGAGCCAGGAATTTTTCGATGAAGATGGCCACCACCCCGGCTTCGCCAAGGCCGTTTTGGCGTGGTCCGTAGACGTTGGCGTAGCGCAGACAGATGGGGGTGAGGCCGTATTCCCGGTGATAGACATGAAGATAGTGCTCCACCGCCAGTTTGGCCACCCCGTAAGGGCACTCCGGGCGGGGGGGGTCGGTCTCCCGGGCCGGTATGGGGGCGTCATCGCCGTAGATGGCGCCGCCGGTGGAGGCGAAGATGAATTTTTCGGTACCGGCTTGGGCCGCAGCCTGGCAGAGATTAAGGGTGCCGATGATATTTTCCTGGGCGTCGAAGACCGGATCGGCCACTGAGCGGCGCACCTCCATCTGGGCGGCATGATGGATGATCACTTGGGGTTTGAAGGAGAGGATGAGGTCAGCGGTTTGTTGGTCTTTGATATCATAAGGAAAGAAGCGGGCGGCGGGGTGGAGGTGTTCCCGCCGGCCGGTGGAGAGATTATCGACGATGGCCACTTCATGGCCGTCCGCCAACAGACGGTCGGCCACATGGGAGGCGATGAAACCGGCGCCACCGGTTACCAGGATGCGGGACATAATAACTCCTTCAAAGGCGGTGAGCCGTGAGCTGTGTAGGTGAAATCCTATAATAAAGGATAACCCAAGTTTTAGGAAGCAAGCAAACTTTACTTTTTTTATCGGCCGTATTTGAAGTTTTCTGCAATCAATAATGGGAGATTTAGGTTATTTTTACCGGCAAATATGATATTATCGGGTGCAGTCGGAGGCAGCGCGGTTTAATGGGCAAGGTTAGGCTGGCGCACCTTAGCCCGGAACTGCGAGGTAAAAGAGTAAATGAGGGATAGAAAGGAGAGAGGGATGAAATTGTGGGGTTGCTTGCGGGGAATGTGGTTGGCGGTGGTTATACTCGGGGTCGCCGGGTGGTCAGGGGCGGCGGAATTGCCGGTCTTGGATTTGCCGCAACTATTAAAGCTGGCCATGACCTACAGTCCTGAAGTCAAAGCCAGCAAGAGCGAAGTGGAGCAGGCCAAGGGCATGCAGGATGAAGCCCGTGGTTACTATTACCCCCGGATGGAATTCAATATCATGGGGGGGGTGGTGCCCAATGCCGAAAGGCCCAGGATACGCAACAATGAGATATATTACCCCGATCCCAGCAACAGGCTGCACGGCCTTAATGTTTTCGGGCGGTTGGACATGTTTTTCAGCCAGCCTCTTTATACTTTCGGGAAGATTGCCTACCGGGAGAGGGCGGCGGAAAGATATGTGCGGGTCAAGGATGCCGGGGTAGAGGCCAAGAAGGCCGAAGTGGCGGTGCGGGTGGCCGAGGCTTATTACGGGCTGATTTTGGCGGAACAGGGGCGAGGGGCCGTGAAAGAGGCCCGCTCATATCTTAATGACACTCGTCAGCGGCTTACCCGGCTTTTGGCGGTGAAATCCACTACGGTGAGCGAGACCGATCTTTACCGTTTGCAATCCTACGAGGGTGCGGTGGAGAAATTCGACGCCCAGGCTGAAGAAGGGGCCAAGCTGGCCTACCGGGCTCTGAAGGAGCTTATCGGCTACGGCCCTGGTCAAGATTTTCGGGTGCCGGAGGAACTGCCCCAGCCGGCGCCGGCCAAGGGAGGATTGGACTACTACATTCAGCAGGCTTTGGACCTCAGACCTGAGATGAGCCAACTTAAGGAGGGGCTGGTGGCCCGGCAGTTATTGGTGGAGGCGGCCCGGGCGGATCGCCTGCCGTCTTTTTATTTTGCGGTGATGGGAGCCGCAGCCGGGGCGCCGGGGCGGGAGACCAGCCGGGACCCTTATATCAATGACTTTTTCAACCAGCTCTATGCTTTTCCTTTCTTGGGGGTCAAATGGAATCTGGATTTCGGCATCTCCAAGGCCAAGATCAAGCAGGCCCAGGCGGAGCTGGAGCAGTTGCGGCATACCCAGAAGGCGGCGTTTATGGGCATCCCCCTCGAGGTGGCCAAGGCCTACGCCAAGGTGCAAGAGAATTATAAGTCCTCTCTGGGCCTGGAGAAGGCATATATCAATACCCGCCGTTGGATCATCACCGCCTTTAGCAACTTTGACATGGGGGTAGGGAAGATGGAGGATATCTTCCAGGCGGTGGAAAAGTATGGAGTTTTTCGGGGCGATTATCTATTGGCGTTGTTCAACTACAATGTGGCGGTGGCGGAGCTGGAGAGGGCCAGTGGTCTGTGGCGGCAGAAAGGGCTATAGGTGAGAGGCTCTTGGTTATGGGCAAGAAGGAGATGGTGAGATTCACTCATTGTGCTGGGGAGGGCTAAAAGCCGAGGGTCGGGCCAGCAAACAATCCCAGCAGCCAGACTTTCTTTTTACGGCTAAGGGTTATGCACATCGACAGTTACGATTTCGGGCAGATTGTCATTGATGGGCGCACTTACCGGCAAGACCTGCTGATCGTTGAAGGGCAGATCAAGAGCGACTGGTGGCGCCAGGAGGCGCACCTCCTGCAAGCGGCGGATTTGGTGGAGGTGTTGGTGGCGGCGCCTGAGGTGCTGGTGGTGGGCATGGGGCAGCCCGGGCGTATGCAGGTGGATAAGGAGGTTAGCCATTATCTCAAGGAAAAAGGTATTGAGCTGATTGCGGTACCCACAGCCGAGGCCTGCCGCCTGATTAATGCCCTGGCGGGCAAGCGGCGGGTGGCGGCGGCCCTTCATCTGACCTGCTGAAAAAAGGTAAGGGGTAAGAGGCCAGGGACGAGAAGTAAAAGAAAGGGAAGGGACATATTCCTGCGCCCAGGCATTTGCTCCAGGCCGCTTGCCGTGGGCCGCAAAGCCCATAGTCACTCGCTCAAGAGCGCTGGCCGCCAGCACAACGCTCATGTTTGATATTATTGACAGTCATGTGCATTGCGGGTTGCAGAATGTCTCCTGGGGGTGGGAGGGCATAAGGCCGCTGGTAAAGGCGGCGGGCATTGGGGGGGTTGCACTGATCCCACCGGTGGAAGACATCTATGACCGGTATCACTATCACTTCACCGATACGCGGGCGTGGCAAGCCTGCCGTCGCCGGGCCCACCAGTATCTTTTGGGGCTCAGAGATCCGGACATCACCATTTATCGTTATTTTTTTGTGTGGAACGACTTTGCCTGGGAGGAGTTGGGGCCCGACTTCACGGCCATCAAGTGGCACCGTCATGCCAATGAGCCTGAATACCATTATGATGCTCCCCGCTGTCGGGAGTTTCTGGAGGTGGTCAAAGCCCGGGGGTTGCCTATTCTTTTGGAAGAAACCCTGGAGAACACCATATTCTTCCTGGAGCGGTTGCTGCCGGCGGGAGTGCCTCTGGTCATACCGCACCTGGGGGCTTTGAACGGGGGTTATACGGCCTTGCGGCGGGCGGGGGTATGGGGGCACCCGCAGGTTTATGCCGACACGGCGTTGGCGTCCACTTGGGAGATGGAGGATTATGTGGGCCATAGGGGGAGTGAGCGGCTGTTGTTCGGCAGCGACTATCCCTTCGGCGAGCCGGCGCATGAACTGGCCAAGGTGCTAAATTTGAGGATTTCCGAGAGTGAACGGAAGGCGGTGTTGGGGGGGAATTTTCGTCAGTTGTGCTGTTTGGAAAAGTCTAAGGTCTAAGGTTCAAGTTTCAAAGTCATTTAAGGTTAAATATTATAAAATTATTCAGTTGTTTGGTTAGGGGGCAGCTTCCGAGGGGTGGGGCTGCTTTAATATTTAGGCCGAAGGGGTGGAGTTTGGCCATATTGGCTGGCCCAGCGAAGGTGCAGGTTTTACAGAAGGGGGGCACCTTAGCTACAAGGTCAGCATCCTGCTTTTGCGGTCTTCGAGAAGAGGTTCGAACTGGGCCAGTAGGTTTGTCTGGTATTTGCGCCACTCGTCCTGGAACTGGGGCAGGTATTCCACCTCCACCCGGATTTTTTGGCGGAATTGGGCCTCCAGGGCCCGCTGGACATTGTTGAGACCGTGGGCAAAAGAGTTTTTGAGCTGCTGGTAGGCGCTGTTGCGGGCCATGAGGTAGTTTTGCAGAATCTGCTCCACTTCGGCCTTGAGACGGGCCATGCCTTTGGCGTTGCTGGCCACCACCAATAAGCCGTCGAGGGCCCGGGTGAGGCGCTCGTCCAGCTCGCCGTCTTTGGGTAAGGTGACATTGCGGAGAAGGACTTCTTTGACGGCGGTGCGGGCGATTTCCCGGGCCTCGGGCGGCAGGTCCTGAAGGGCGGCGGCTAGTTCACCTTCTTCGGCCAAGTAGGCGACGGCCAGTAGGCGTCCCTGTTCCTGATATTTTTCACGTTGCAAATCTTCTGAGGAGGCCCGGCCTAAGCGCGCCGCCTTTTCCAGGGCCAGCTCAAGAGTGCTCTTGATTTCTGCCACAACGGCTCTCTTTCTCTCCCAAACGGAGGGGTCAGGAGATGTTTCAATTATTCTTCTCGGAGGTGGAAGGCTCGCTTTTGCCGGATTCGGGAGTGGCAGAACCTTTGCCTCCGGAGGAGGAGGATTCGGGTTTGCTGGCGGTCTGGCGGCTGCCGCCGTAGTCGGTGACATACCAACCGCTTCCTTTGAGGTGGAAGGCGCAATTGCTGATGAGCTTGGAGACACTGCCACCGCAGCGAGGGCAGACCGTCAGGGGTGGGTCGGAGAACTTTTGCCATTTTTCGACGATCTGGCCACACGCGGTGCATTGATACTCATAGATGGGCATACTGCAAACCTCCTTGCCGAGCTTGCATATAGTAACTTACTATGGGCGGTAAATCGAGAAAAATTAACGGGGTCAGGATTTTCTGGGTCAGGTGGTGCACTAGTCCCTCCTCCGCCAGTTTTTCCGCCGGCGAGGCGTCAAACCTGGCCTGGAAGCGGCTGAAGCGCACGACATGCACCAGTTCATGGGTTAAGATATAAGTAAGTAAGGGTAAGGCCCTAAGCTGGGGTTGGGTTTTAAGGATGCGCAGTATGTTATGGTCCTGTAAGCAGATGCGGTAAAAGTCAAAGGCGCCGGATCTGAGGAGACTGTTGGGGAAGAATCCCTCATATTTGACAAGCGAGGCCAAGGCGTGGGGAGAGATCTCTTCCGGGCGCAGGGCTTCCAGGGTGAGGATATCGTAAGGGGGGCGGGGCCACTGACTGGTGCTGAGGCGAAAAAAGTCCCAGGTCATCTCCTCGGCGATGATCAGGGCTTCCCTGAGCAGGGTCTTATGGTGCTTCTGAAAGAAGCGGTGGCGGCCCATCCGGTCGCCAAGAGGGGTTGGTGGATATTCCTGACAGAGAGAAGCCATGGTTATGTTCATGAGCTCTAAGTAACTATAGAATATGCATGGAAGCTTGCCTTGTCAACACCCTCAGGAGGGTGATTTAGGGGTTGGGGAAAGGGGAGGGGGGGTTGGTCAGCAGGCAGGGGTTTTAAAGATAGAGGGAGAAGAAGAGGGAGACGTTTAAATCTCATGGTGCGTTTGCCGCGGGAATTGGAGGCCTTGGGTCGGATGCTCACCTATATCTTCTGCCACCGCCCGGATGAGTTCGGTTTGGTGTTGGCTGAGGACGGCTCCCTGGAGGTAAAGCACTTGCTGCAGGCCTTGGTGTTGGAGCCGGGATGGGGATATGTGCGCCGCCGACATCTGGAAGAAGTGGCGGCGCTGATGCAGCCGGCGCGGTTTGAGTTGGTGGGGGAGCGTTTTCGCTGCTTGATGCCGGTTGCCCGGTTGCGTCGTCCGGTCCTGGAATCCTTGCCGCCGCTGCTCTATTTCGGGCTGGCTCCCAAGGCACACACCAGGGTGTGGGAAGAGGGTCTGAAGGCACCGGCGGGGCGGGAGCTGTTGCTGGCCCGCCGGCCGGAGTTGGCCCTGAAGCTGGCAAAGCGCCGCAGTCCAGGGCCGATTTTAATCACCGTCCAAGCCCAGGCGGCGAGAAGAAAGGGTGTTGTCTTCGAGGGGTATGGGGAGGAGCTTTTCCTGGCGGTGGAAGTACCGCGGGAGTTTCTGCAAATGCCGGCCCCTCCGGTTATGCCGGAAAAGGCTCGCTCATCTCGTGTAGTTCCGGTTCAGCCCTCCGCTGGGTCCATCATCATGGATTTACCCCAGTTTTTCCAGGGGACCATGGGCATCTCGGAAGAGAAGGCCGCCAGGGGTAGGAAATATGCGCAGCGGACGGCTGGAAAGGAGAGGAAAGTTTCTAAGAAACGGGGAGGGCGGTGAGATCTTGCTGAACAATGAAGACAGGGAGTCGCTGCAGGGCTTCATTGTGTTGGGGGCCCGGCTCAATCAGCAGGGGTTGCCGGGACGGGTGGGGAAGATGCGTCTGTGCCATGGTTTGGCGCGCTGGCAGGAGCAAGGGGCAGAGGGCTATGTCATCTTGACCGGTGGGCGGCATCCTGGAATGCCGGTTTCAGAGGCTCAGGGGATGGCCGTCTATGCTCTGCGCTGGGCGGAGGAGGAGGGGGGGGCCGAGCTGAGGGATATACTGGGTCAGAGATTGATTTTAGAAGAAGCCAGCCTCAACACTGCGGCTTCGGCCCGGCACACCCTGCCGTTGGTGCAGACACTTAACCTGTCGGCGGTGGGGTTGGTGTCGGACGCCTTGCACATCCACCGGGCCTACTATATCTTTGGGCGGCATTTCAGTCCTCACGGCATCAGCCTACATCCTCTGGTCGCCCCCGGCGTGCTGAGATCATATTGGCAACAGAGGGGGTATTTGCGTTTGGGGAAAATGGCCTTGCGGGAGGGGGGAGCTTGGGCCAAGGCCCTGGTGGAGGGTTGGGGCCGCAGATGGCGCAGGTAGGTGGAGATGGTGGCCAAAAATTCTTGGGCTCACCGGTTGCTGCCCTGTTGGCCACGTATTTTCCTTGAAGAGAATAGAAGCCAGAGCCACAGATCTTGCGGAAGCGGCAGATTTTGCCAGAACGGGAAGAAGGATGAAGAGGAGGGGTAGTGAAGGGAGAGAGCAAGGGAAGTATTTTTCTTTTCTGAAGGATATCGACGTCTCGCCCGAGTGGGAGTCGGCAGCCGACGAATGTGAGAAGCGAGGCGGGGTGGTCATGGTAATGGGCGGCACGGACACCGGCAAGAGTACTCTGTGCCGTTATTTGGTGTATTACCTGTATAGCCGGGGCCATGTCGCGGCCCTGGTGGACTTGGATCTGGGGCAATCGCATTTAGGGCCGCCGGCCTGCCTGGGTTGGGGGCTGTTCCCGCCTTTGTATCCAGGGGATGACATTTTGTTTCCCACCGGCCTATATTTTATTGGGCGGACATCGCCGGTCGGGGTTTTTCTGGAGGTAGTGGTCGGCTGCCGCACCTTGGTGGACGAGGCATGGCGTTGGGGAGCGAGCCATGTGGTAGTGAACACCTGTGGGTTTATCCAGGGTTCGGCGGCCTGCCGCCTGAAGCGGGGCAAAGTGGAAGTGTTGCGGCCGCGGCTGGTCTTGGGAGTGGAGCGCCAGGGAGAACTGGGTCAGCTACTCCTGGCCCTCGTGGGGGATGATGCCGGTGGATATTTGAGGCTGCCGGTATCCGAGCGGGCTCGCCTGCGGTCGCAGGAGGAACGCCGCACCTACCGGGAAGGGCGCTGGCGGCGGTATTTCAGGCAAGGGCAACAGCTCACTTTGGGGTTTACTGCCTTTCGGTGGCAGGGATTACCGTGGGGGCTGGGACAGGCCTTGACGACCGCCGAACTTCGGCATTATCAGGGAAGGTTGGCAAGCCGGGTGCTTTATGGCGAGGCCGATGGTGGCGAGACCTTTCTGATCCTGGCGCAACCTCCAGCGAAAGACTTAAGCGGGCTGGGGGAGGAGAGGGTGCGCTGGGTTAGCTGGCCCAGCCTGTCGTTTAGTTTGACAGGGCTTCTGGACAGAAATCACCGCACCTTGGCGCTGGGGCTGATCCTGCCTTCCCCCTGGGAGGAGCAGCAGTTGTCGGTATGGACGCCCCTGCCGGCGTCCGCCGCCCGGGAGGTGCGCTTTGTCAGGTTGGGAACCATGAAGGTCAACCCGGAGGGGAGAGAACTGGCGGCGGAACTGTGAGCCGTGGGACGGGATGATATTTTTTATTAATGTCTTTAAGAGAAGTTTAATCTAAAAGGGCATAGGAGGGAGTGGTAAATTTCTCTTAAGGAGCTTTGGTATGAAGACGCGGTTTGTGGTCAGGGCCTTCTCGACTCTGTTGGCCCTGTGTTTGTTAATGGGCCTGACGCTGGGGGCCACGGTTCAGGCCGTGGCCTCCACAGAAGATGCGGCTTTGTTTTATGAGGAGCTGTCCTCCTACGGCACCTGGGTGGACTATGACAGACATGGGCCGGTGTGGGTTCCCAAGCGGGTGGAGGCTGGTTGGCGGCCGTACAGCAACGGGCGTTGGGCGCCGACGGAAGCCGGCTATGTTTTTGAGACCGATGAACCCTGGGGCTGGGCGACTTACCATTACGGCAACTGGATGCCCACGGAGGCGTACGGTTGGGTTTGGGTGCCGGGACGGACCTGGTATCCCAACACGGTGAACTGGCGAACCAGTGACGAGTATGTGGGATGGGCTCCCATACCGCCCGAGGATTATGTGCCGCCGCCTTCCTATGCCCCTTATGGGGGGGGGTCGCCAGGTTCATCCTTGTTGGACCTGATTACGGCGCCGCTGTATATCTTTGTGAAGGCCACCAGTTTTCTCATGGGCTTTGGCATGCCGTATTCCTCGTCCTATTCCTATCTGGGGTGCGGGGCTCTCGCCCCGGTGGCCTACATCCCGGTGATTTACCCCCAGACCTGTGTGGTCACCAATTATGTGATGCCCAGCTACTACCCGGCCGGCCTGTTGGCTGGGGGGGTGGGCGCCTATGCTTGGGGGCCGCCGGTAAGTTATGTGTCCCGGGTCACCAACATCAACCAGACCGTCATCAACAATTATATCCGGCGGGTAAAAGTAGTAGAGGTCAGGAATGCGATGGTGCCGAGGCAGGTGTTGGCCAAGCGGCCCTTTCTGCAGCAGACGGTGCCCCCGGGCTTGGCGGCGGGCCATGCTTGGCCCAAGGTGCGGCCGGCGGCACATATGGAGAGGGTAGCGAGGGGGCTGGCCAGAGGCGATCTGCT
>DYLF01000156.1 GCA_020722205.1 Desulfobacca acetoxidans | reverse complement strand
CGGCCTGCCCAACCCCAATGTGGTGCTGAACCCGGGTTGGGATATTGATGTTGGTTACGCACCAAAAAGCATTGCGGGAACTTTTGTGGATGAACGGAGGATGCTATACCTCTGCCAGCCCAATGACGACCGGATTGACATTTACAATCTGGAGAACGGTCAAAAGACAGGGGAGATACAGCACAATACCGGAGAATTTTTCCAATCCCTGTCATGGGTGCAGGAGGGCCAGGTGGCGGGGCTGTGCACGGCCAGCGGCAAGGTCAGGATCATGACCTATCTTGGCAGTGAAAAGAAGGTTATCAAGTCAGACAGAATCGACCCCTTTTTGATGGGGGCTTATGATTGCCAGCATCACCTGTTTTGTGCTGTGGGGGCGGACTATAAGTTCAGAATTTATTGCCTGGAGGCCTGGTCCCAAAATCTATCAACTCCCACGTTTGAGCCGGCCTCGGTTTACGGCCTCAAGGCCAACCTGGTGAAAACCCGGCTTACCGGCGATGACGGGAAACCCATCCCGGATATGTGGGTGCATTGGGAGCTGGAGGGCGTGGGCGGGCCGATAATCGGCAGCCTGGACAAGGCGGTGTCCCAGACTGACCAGGACGGCTGGGCCAAAAATTTTTATTACGGTCCTGACGAGGGCCTGACCGGCCAGAACAAGATCAAGGTGCGGGTGGTGCTTTACTGATGAGCCTGTGGCACGTCAAAACCGTAGCTCCTTGCATGGAGTATATCGACAATGGGGAGTGCTTCGATGTGCCTCCCCAGGAAATCTGGCAGTATCACCGGGAATTGATCACCTGCCCGCGGCATTATAAGCAGGCCACCGCTGATGTGGCCAACTTTTTTTATGAGCCGGGGAATGACCGGCTGATCGCCCATATCGTTTTAAACACCACTTACTGGCCGAGCTGGGATGTGCGGCGCTATGAATTCGCGGCTGAGGATGGCTCCTGGCTCAACCGGGACGCGGTGCTGAACCGGGGCGATGACACCTTCATCGGTATCTGGGGGGCCGCCTGGACAGCTAAAGCTACCATGGGGAGCTTCAACAAGATTTACGCCTGCCGCAACTCTGAGACCAAAATCCGGGAGATTTCCTGGTACAACGCGGAGCCTGAGGAGAACGGCTGGTGGGTGGACCCCTACACCTGGGACCCAAAATCCATCTATAGATTTGCCGTGGTGAATCGAGCCAACAATATCCTGGCCGCGGCATCCTCCTGGACCTTGGATTGCTGGCGGAACATTGGAGCCACACCCGAGCTTTTCGGACGTCTGCGGCTCCCCAACGTCCTGACTTACCTGGCCTACGAGAACTACAACTATTGCTGGGGCATCACCCAAGACGGCGTCATCGTCAAGGCTGACTACCAGATCCCCCGCTGGGAGATGATCTCCACCGTGCAGGATCCCACCGATGAGGTCAAGGGTTATGCCATCACCTTCGACACCAAAAGGAAAAGGGTAGTGGTGTTCAGATGGCGGGAGGATGGGTCGGACGGGGCTTGCCGGAACCAACTGGAGTTTTACTACCCCATGGTCAGCCCGGCCAGACTCACCAAGCCGGTGCCGGTGACCTCGCTCAGGGCCGGCAAGCGCATCGTCTTCGTGTCCCACCTCATCGGGGACGCCGGCGAGGGGTTGTCGCCGTACACGGTGGAGGGGGAAATGGCGGCCCCGGTGGAAGGAAG
>DYLF01000155.1 GCA_020722205.1 Desulfobacca acetoxidans | reverse complement strand
TACGGCGAACACGGTTCTCACGTGTTTTGCGCTACTCATGCCGGCATTCTCACTTCTGCACGCTCCACCGCTCCTTACAGTACGGCTTCTCTGCCTGCAGAACGCTCCCCTACTGCCCCCGCAAAGCGGAGGCCCGTGGCTTCGGTGTCAGGCTTGAGCCCCGTTATATTTTCCGCGCAGGATCGCTCGACCAGTGAGCTATTACGCATTCTTTAAAGGATGGCTGCTTCTAAGCCAACCTCCTGGCTGTTTGTGCAATCCCACATCGTTTCCCACTTAGCCTGAACTTGGGGACCTTAGCCGTCGGTCTGGGCTGTTTCCCTCTCGACTACGAAACTCATCTCCCGCAGTCCGACTCCCGCGCTGTGGAGTATCGGCATTCGGAGTTTGGTTAGGTTTGGTAAGCGCTAAGCCCCCTAGCCCATCCAGTGCTCTACCTCCGATACTAAACGCGCGAGGCTAGCCCGAAAGCTATTTCGGGGAGAACAAGCTATCTCCAGGTTCGTTTGGCATATCACCTCTACCCACAGCTCATCCCACCCTTTTGCAACAGAGAAAGGTTCGGCCCTCCACGGGGGGTTAGCCCCGCTTCAGCCTGGCCATGGGTAGCTCACCTGGTTTCGTGTCTGCTCCCTGCCACCCCCCCGAAGGGGTTGCGCCCTATTCAGACTCGCTTTCGCTACGGCTCCGGCTGTAACTGCCTTAACCTAGCGACAGAGAGCAACTCGCCGGCTCATTCTCCAAAAGGCACGCCGTCACACATTGCGCTCCCAGCACCCCCGAAGGGGGCTGACCTACCGAGCCTCACGCTCGCCTCCCGAAGGAGATGAGCCCCAGCTCGTCGGTAACAAGAGACGCCATAGTGCTCCGACCGTTTGTAGGTGTACGGTTTCAGGTTCTATTTCACTCCCCTCGCAGGGGTTCTTTTCACCTTTCCCTCACGGTACTCGTGCGCTATCGGTCGCCAGGTAGTATTTAGCCTTGGGAGGTGGTCCCCCCAGCTTCCCACAGGATTTCTCGTGTCCCGTGGTACTCAGGGACAGCGGCGGGAGTCTGATCGCTTTCGTCTACGGGACTGTCACCCTCTGTGGTTCCCCTTTCCTGTAAGATTCGACTAGCGATCAGATTGGTAACTCCCTGGGGTCGATGCGGCACCCCGTCGCGCCCTACAACCCCGCTGTCACATAGGCCCGCACGCCACTCAGTGACAACGGTTTAGGCTGCTCCCCTTTCGCTCGCCACTACTCAGGGAATACTCTCTTTTCCTGCGGGTACTAAGATGTTTCAGTTCCCCGCGTTCCCCCCGACCGGCCTATGTGTTCAGCCGGCGGTGCCTGGGTTTTACCCAGGCGGGTTTCCCCATTCGGGCATCCCCGGATATAACGCCTGCACGCGGCTCCCCGAGGCTTATCGCAGCGTACCACGCCCTTCATCGGCTCCTGGCGCCAAGGCATCCACCATACACCCTTAGTAGCTTAACCGTGACGCGGAGAAATTGAAGTTCTCGCACTATTCAACTGTTAATGTGCATTCGCTGTTTCAAACACAGCGGCCTGGGCACATCCCAGGCCGCGTCAGCGCCCTTGAGACCTGCGCAACTTACCTATGTGATTCCTGCTTCCTGAAACGTCGATCGCATTCGATACGCGTCTCACACAGCACGCAAGTATACCGCTTTCTTCGTTTCCTGTCAAGCGCCCCCAGAGTGTGGAGATGAGGGGATTCGAACCCCTGACCTCCTCCGTGCAAGGGAGGCGCTCTC
>DYLF01000154.1 GCA_020722205.1 Desulfobacca acetoxidans | reverse complement strand
TCGAGAAATCCTCCCCGTCGAACTCGACTTTGATCAGGCCCAGCGAGAGGGGGTATTTGTTGCGCTTGGCGCGCAGCATTTCCTGCCACAGGCGCAAGGTGAAATAGGATTTGTTGTACGCGCCCGTCTCCCGGTCAATGATGTTGAAGGTGTCGTTCTCCACGTAAGGGGTGCGGATGAACTCGACCAACAGGGCCAGGCCCAGGCCCAGGGCGAGGCCGAGGGCGGAGCCGAGCATCAGGTTGAGACTCGGGTTCGGGCGCACGGGCCGTCCCGGCAGCGAGGCCGGGTCGAGCGGCTGGAGTTCGAAGACGTCGTAGAGTTCGCTGACGTAATTCAACGTCTCCGCCCCGATCTGGTCGCAGAACTGCTGCACGACGGTGGGCGAGGTGCCTTCGACCGTGATGGTCAGGACGTTGGTGCCGCCCACCACCCCGGCGCTGACCGATAGCTCCTTTGTCTGGGCAGGCCCAAGCCCCAGGGTCTGGATGGCCTGCTGTTTGATCAGGCGGCTGGTAGCCACCTCGGCGAAGGTGGTGTTGATCTCGACCCGGCGGCTTACCATGTCGAGGGCCTTGACGAATTCGTCGCCGAGGACCAGGGTGGACGAGCGCGGGCGCAGGACGAAGGTCGCCTTCGATTCGTAGATCGGGACCTGGCGGTTGGTCCAGGCCATCGTAGCCGTCACCACCACCCCCAGGCCGATCAGCACGGCCCACCATCGCTTGAGGATGATCCTTAAGTAGGTTTTGAGTTCCATGATTTTTTTACCCGGCTCCCTTCCCGGCGAGGATCACGCTGAACGTTTTCCAGGCGATCCAGAAATCCAGGTGCAGGGCCTGGTTCCGGGCGTACTGGATGTCGTAACGGGCGATGGCGTCGAAGGAGATGTCGCTCCGGCCCATGACCTGGGCCAGCCCGGTGATGCCGGGCAGGACGTCGAGCCGGTCGTAATGCCAGGGCTTGTAGGCTTCGACCTCCCAGGGGACGTTCGGGCGCGGCCCGATCAGGCTCATATCCCCTTTGAGGATATTGAGGAGCTGCGGAAGCTCGTCCAGGCTGGCTTTCCGAAGCCACCTGCCGAACCTGGTGAGGTCTTTTTCGTGGATGGGCTTGAACTTTGCCACGCGCGCATCACCTTCTATCAACCCTGGAGTTCCGCCGGAGACGAAGGTCTGCATGAATGACCTGTGCTGCCCGGCGTCGTGGTCCTTCCACATGGTGCGGAACTTGTACATCTTGAACCGGCGGCCGCGGTACCCAATCCGCTCCTGGACGAAAATGGGCGAGCCGGGCGAGTCCAGTACGATGATGAAGGCGATGAGCGCGGCCGGAACCAGGAGGACCGGCATCAGGAAGAGACAGAAGGCCAGGTCGAAGGCCCGCTTGAGCATCCGCTGCTGCCTGACCGTGAGCCGGAACGGCTTGTAGGACAGGTTTTTCTGCCCGAATTGATAGGGAACGTCGAAGACAGTCATTATTTCACTTCCTTGGTAAACTGGACTATCTGGCGGCAAGACGTGGAGCGAATTGGCAATTTGCCCTACTTTATTGGAACGCCTGGGCTTTGGACTCCAGGTCCACCAGGTAACGGACCTGGTTGGTTTGGCCGTCTGTCGAGGCCTGCATCAGCGCCGCGGCCAGTTCCAGGGCCACCATCGCATCCCGCCCGTTGCCTTTTTCGGACAGCCCGTCTCGCACGCAGGCGACGAAGGATTCGAGTTCCGCCCGCAGCGGCTCCTTCTTCTTGACCGGGTACTGG
>DYLF01000077.1 GCA_020722205.1 Desulfobacca acetoxidans | reverse complement strand
GGGGATGACCGCCTCTGCCGGGAAGAAGAACTCCGAGCCTGGCAGGGGCACGGGCCGCCGACGGCCGGAGGCAT
This sequence comes from Desulfobacca acetoxidans, assembly GCA_020722205.1. Classification (GTDB taxonomy): domain Bacteria; phylum Desulfobacterota; class Desulfobaccia; order Desulfobaccales; family 0-14-0-80-60-11; genus DYLF01. The sequence continues at coordinate 11,822 of DYLF01000077.1, read as the reverse complement.
CCGCCTCTCCTAACTCAAGGCGCTGGCAGGTAAGACCCTGGACTTTCCCGTTCTTACCCTCCAGGGCCAGCGGGGCGGTGAGAAACAAGAAGTCGATTCCTTCCTGTAACGCGGCTTCCACCTCTTCGTGGTAGGCGGGCATTTCGGCCCGGCTGCGGCGGTAAACGATAGTTACCGGTGCGGACGACAGTCGTCGGGCAGTGCGGGCGCAGTCCAAGGCGACGTTGCCGCCGCCGATGACGGCCACCCGACCGGCAAAAGCCGGAGGGCGGCCCAAGTTCACCTCCCTCAGAAAGGTGATGCCATCCATCACCCCGGCCAGCTCCTCTTCACCAGGCAGTCCCAGCTGGCGGGCTTGGTGCAGGCCGATACTGACAAAGACGGCGTCATTCTTCTCCCGCAGTTGGGCAAAACTTACATTCCGCCCCACCTCACAGTGCAAACGAATCTCCACCCCAAGACTCTCGATGTCGGCGATCTCTTTGGCCAGAATATCCCGGGGGAGACGGAAGGCTGGGATGCCCACGGCCATCATGCCGCCGGCCACCGGCAATTTCTCATAAATCGTTACCAGATGCCCAGCCAGGGCCAGATAATAGGCGGCGGTAAGACCGGCTGGCCCGGCGCCGATGACGGCGATCGGTCGGCGGGAAGATTGTTGTTGAGAAGAAGGGCCAGGGGGCGTCAAGCCCTGCCCTTCCCCCCACCCCGAAAGGGTTACAAAGTGCGAATCTGAGAGAAAGCAGGAGGAACCTGCGGTCTTAACAGCAGCGTCCTGGACGGCGTCGGCCAGGAATCTCTTGAGGGACATGATGGCCAGGGGTTCGTCGAGCTGGCCCCGCTGGCAGGCGGCTTCGCAAGGGTGGGGGCAGACCCGTCCGCAGATGCCTGGGAAGGGGAGGTCCCTTTTGATAAGCCTCAGACCCTCTTCGTAGCGACCTTCCCGGATGGCAGTCAAAAAGCCGGGGATGCTGATGCCAGCCGGGCAGGCGGCCTTACAAGGGCCGGCTCCCCACTGTTGCCACCGGCCGGGGGAGACATAGCCTTGGGCCAAGGCCAACCCCCGCAAGGCGTCGATGATGCGGCTGAAGGGCACCTCCTGAGGGCAGGCAAAGGCACAGGTGTCACAATGGGTGCAATACCACAACCCCGGGGAGGTAAGGAGGCGCTTTTTCAGACCCAACCGGATTTGGTGGAGGATTTTCCTGGGGTCAAATTCCGGACAGGCCTCACTCACCGGACAGACGCCGGCGCAGGAACCACAGTCGAAACAGCGCCAAAGATGAGCGGTGTCGGGGTGGGCGGCCACCTCCCGGGGGAAATTATGATCAAGGTCAGCTTGATAAATAGGCATGCGACATCTTCCAACGCCCAAGGTAGGAAAAGAAACCCGGGGGCGGGGGTTTTATACATTATTTTTCTAACTCAGGGTTTTCAAGAGCAGGGGCTCCAGTTTATCCGCCAGGCGGGTGGACAGGGTTTCGGGGGCATAGTCTTTGGACTCCCTGAGCTCCAGGGCAAGTTTGGCCAAACGGGTGCGCAGTTTGGTGTCCGTCACGGCAACTCGGGCAGTCTTAAGACGCGCGGCCAGCTCAGCAGGTGTGAGGTCGCACTCTGACCCCAAAGGACCCAGGGCCTCCACTTTTTGGGTAAAGGCCGTGATGAGCTCCACGTACAGGGAGGCCTCGGCGGCCGAGGCCCAGTGCAGGGCCAGACGTTCGGGCTTCAGACCCAAGTGCGCCAAGAGTCGCCGACAGAAATGGGCGGTCAAAACAGCGTCGTAATTACCAACCTGGTAATGACATTCCCCCAGTTGTCAGCCGCCCGCAAAGATGCCGTCGGCTCCGGCTTGGAATCCCTCGACGATGAACAACGGGTCCAAACGGCCGGTGCACATGAGGCGTATGGGGCGGAGGTTGGGGGGATAGTTATACCGGGCGATACCGGCGCCGTCGGCGGCGGCATAACAGCACCACTGACAGAGAAAGCCCAGGATTTTGGGGACGAAGGGACCAGGAGTCATAATTCACCACGTAATCTAAACCCCAAGGTCGCCTGGGGTTTGGCCTTGAGCAAAGCTGGCAACAACTAAAAGCTATATTATACCAATAACATAGAAAATTGTAGCATATCATGCAAGAAATAGCTCGATCATAATATGGCTTAATATGGCTTATCAGTAGTTCCGATTTCCTCGGCCGTGGACCGGTTTCAATCTTCGCCCGGCTTTAGAACCGGGCGCTTGTGTTTATAGCACGGAACAAGAAAACTGAGAACTGAAAACTGAAATCTTTTCAGAGCGGTGGCGGATAGGCAAGTTTTTCTTACCCGGAACCTTGGGACCCAAAGCTATCTATCCGAAATAGCAGATAAAACAATTACATATATGGTGGCATTGACTTTGCAACAAAGTTCAGCAAAGGTTTGGGAGCTTTGGCACCTTAGTTCGGAGAAGGAAGGAGAAGACGGTGCAAGTGGGCTATCGCATGTCGGCCTATATGGGCATCAGGGCGGCCAAAGAGCTGGATCAGGTAAGTTATAATCTGGCCAATGCCAGCACTGTCGGGTTTAAGAGAGAGCGCCTGTATTTATGGGAAATGCAGTCTCCCGCCGACTTATCTTCAGCCGCGGGGGACCATCCGGGTATATATCTGGATGTGCTGGGCCGGGACTTCGGTCAGGGGCCGCTGCACATCACGGAGAACGAGACCGATCTGGCTATTGAAGGGCCGGGCTTTTTTAAGGTTGAGACCCCTCAGGGAATGCGCTATACCCGGAACGGGGCCTTTACCATGAATACCGACAAGCAACTGGTGACCCGGGAAGGATTTCCCGTTCTGGGTAAAAACGGCCCTCTTAACCTGGACTCCCGGGATCAGAAGTTCGCCTTCGATGAGGAAGGCGGTCTTCACCTGGATCAATCCTTAAGCGACCAGCTACTGGTGGTGACTTTCCCCAACCCCCAGGCTCTGGCGGCCGTCGGCGACTCCTATTTCGCCGCCGGCCCCGAAGCCGGCGAGGAGCAACCGGCAGAGGGTTATCGGGTGCGCCAGGGGGCGGTGGAAGAAAGCAACGTGGAATTGGCCCAAGAGTCGGTGAACCTGATCGCCATTCATCGGGCCTATGATGCCTATATGAAGGTATTGGAGACGTTTGCCGCCGCCGACCGCAAGGTAGTGGAAGAAATCGGCCAATAGATGTAGAGGAGAATTGGGAATGGGGGATCTGGGTTCGAAAATGGCAATGATAGCACAAGGCAAGCCCTTCTCTTGGGACGTTTGACTTCTGACCTCTAATTCCAGGTTTTAAGGAGTGGCGGTATGTTTCGCGGCATGTTTTCGGCGGCCACCGGCATGGGGGCCCAGCAATTGCGTCTGGATATCATCGCCAACAACTTGGCCAACGTCAATACCACCGGTTTCAAAAAGAGCCGGGGGGATTTTGAAGACCTGTCGTACCAGACGCTGCAATTGGCCGGGGGTGAGCTGCCTTCCGGTGGGAAAGCGCCGGCCAACATGCAGATCGGCTTGGGGGTGCGGCCGGTGAGTATTGCGAAGATCTTTTCCCAGGGCGATTACGTCCATACCGAGAACGAATTGGATCTGGCCATCGAGGGCAAGGGTTTCTTCAAGGTGATGAGCAACAATCTGGAATACTACACCCGGGCCGGCTCTTTTAAGATTGATAAGGACGGCTATGTGGTGACGCCGGCCGGCGACCGATTGCAGCCGGAGATCACGGTACCCAACAACACAGTTTACATTACTGTGGACACCAGTGGCAAATACAACGCCTTTGGGCCGGATAACAAGTCTATCGCCGCCGGCCAGTTGAATCTCTATACCTTTCCCAACCAGGCAGGCCTGAGCAGCGTGGGCCGCAACCTTTTTCAGGTCACCGAGGCCTCTGGCGACGCCGTTCAGGGCACTCCGGGAGTCGATGGGGTGGGCACCATCGCCCAGGGGTATTTGGAGATCTCCAACGTCAACGTGGTAGAGGAGATGGTCAATATGATCATTGCCCAGCGGGCCTATGAACTGAATTCCAAGGCCATTCAGACGGCGGACGCCATGATGGAGCGGGCCTATCATCTGAAGGCGTAAGGTTTTAGATTAAAGGGCTGAGAAGGGAAAAATGTTGCAGAGATGTAAGAAAGAAATGAAGTATAAGCCAGGTCTGGGATTACTGTTGGGGTTGGTATGGCTGGTGGGGATAGCGACGCCGGCCCAGGGCGAGGAGGCCGGAAAAGTTGCTTTGGCTTTTCGTAGCGCGGCCTGTGCCGCCGGAGAATATATCACGTTGGGCGACTTGGTGGAACTCAGTCCGGACCTGGCGCAGCGCTATGGCGGGGCCTTGATCTGGTCAGCCCCTCCCCTGGGACAGATCTACACCCTGACTCGGGAATTTTTGGCCTACCGTCTGACGCAACTGGGTCTGAAGGATGTATTGGACCTGGCGCCCCTGCCGGCCGCCATCCAGGTCCGGCAGACCGGTGTGCTGTTGGACGGGGAGAAGGTTTCGGCCGCTTTTCGGCGTTATATTCAGGAGCACAGCCCGCCGGGGAGGGGGGATTTGAAGATCCAGGTTTATCCGCTGGCGGAACCCTTTCTCTTGCCGGACAACCAGGTGACTCTGGAGATGCTGCCGCCCCGCCAGGGCAAACTGTTGGGCGAAGTCACTCTGGAGATGGTGGTAATGCGGCAGGGCCAGCCCCTGAAGCGCCTCAAGGTCAGCGGCATGGTGAGGCTGGAGCGCCAAGTGGTATGCGCGGTGAAGGCCCTGGCGGCGCAGGAGTTGGTCAGAGCCGAGGACGTGCAATTGTGCCGGCGCGATGTCACTGAGTTGACCTCTCAAGACTTTTGCACTGCAGTGGATCAGGTCATCGGCCGCACCCTGGCCCGGAAGCTTTCTCCCCAGGAGATTTTTACTTTCCAGCATCTGAGCAACCAGCCCCTGATCAAGAAGGGTGAGGAAGTGACGGTGGTCTTGGAGCAGGACGGCATGACCATCACCACCAAGGGGGTGGCGCGGGAAGAGGGTCATCAGGGACGGGCCATCAGGATGCTGAATCCCAAGAGCAAAAAGGAATTTCAGGCCTTGGTGGTGGATGCCAGGACTGTGCAGGTAAAATTATGAATCTTGGAGAAACTCAGGCGCATGGTAGAGGGAGTATTTTGTCAGGAGCCAGGAGCGCGCCTCTCTGGTTGGGCGGGGTGGTTTTAGCGCTCCTTATGGGTTGCGCTCCTGGCATCAGCTCCAGGGCCCCCCAAAATGGCGCCGTGATCCTGGAGCCCCCCACCGCCGGTTCCTTGGGCAGGGTGCCGCCTCCGGAGGAGGGTTCTTTGTGGCATTCCCATAATCCCCATGGGCCGGTTGCCGATATTCGGGCCTACAATGTGGGGGACATAGTCACCATCAGCATCACCGAAACCGCCAAGGCCAGCGAGATTGCCAACACCAACACCAGCAAGACTTCAGGAGTAAAGGCCGGCATAGCTTCTCTGTTCGGATTGTCCTATCCCATCAAGGCATTTACTGACAAGACGGTGCAAGCTGATACTGTGGCGGATGCGACCCTGGGCCTCACCTCTAAAGGGGAAGGCAAAACTGAACGGCAAAGCGCCTTCACCACCTATCTCACTGCCAGGGTTATCCAGGTGCTGCCCAACCACAACCTGATGGTTCAGGGCAGCCGACATTTACGCATCAACAATGAGACCGAGGTGGTCACCCTGACCGGCATTGTGCGGCCCCAGGATATCAACAGCAATAATATGGTGGCCTCCACCAAGGTGGCTGATGCCCGGGTGGAAATCTCCGGGGTGGGGGTGGTGTCCGACAAACAGAGGCAGGGCTGGCTGACCAGAATTGTCGACCATATCTGGCCGTTTTAAACAGAGGCGATGGGCGAGAGGCAAGAAGCGGGGGGCAAGAGGCAGGATGAAAGTTAGAGTAAAAGCAAGGCGAGTCATCGGAGCTTTGCAAGGTTGTGCTTGGGTAGTTGCCTTGTTAATGCTGGCTGGGCCGGCCCAAGCCATCCGCTTGAAAGATATTGCCGCCTTTAAAGGGGTGCGAGCCAACCAGCTCCTGGGCAACGGCCTGGTGGTGGGCCTGAACGGCACCGGTGACGGCACCAATGTGGACTTCAACCTTCAGGAGCTCTCCAACCTCTTGCAGCAACAGGGTGTGAAGCCCAACCTGGACAAGATGAAAGTAAAAAATATCGCGGCGGTGGCGGTGACCGCAGTCCTGCCGCCTTTTGCCCGGGTTGGCTCCCGGATCGACGTGTTGGTGTCGTCTGTGGGGGACGCCAAGAGTTTGCAAGGGGGGACCCTGCTTCTGACGCCGCTCAAAGGGGTGGATGGCCAAGTCTATGCCCTGGCCCAAGGGCCGGTGTCGGTGGGTGGCTTTGCAGCCGGGGGGGCGGCGGGCGGGGGGGTGACCAAGAACCATCCCACCGCGGGGCGCATTGCCAACGGTGCCACCGTGGAGCGTGAGGTGCCGCTGGACCTTCTGGGCAAGGAAGACTTCACTCTGGCCTTGCACGAACCGGACTTCACCACCGCCCAGCGGGCGGTGGGGGCTATTAACAGCTTTCTCAAGGGTAGCTATGCCCTTTCCCGGGACGGCGGCACCATCAATATCAAGTTGCCTCCGGCTTATCGGGAGCGGGTGGTACCCCTCTTGGCCTCCCTGGAGAACCTGGTGGTCACTCCCGACAGCGCCGCCAAAGTGATCATCGACGAACGCAACGGCACCGTGGTGATGGGGGCCAACGTCCGCATCTCCACGGTGGCCATTGCCCACGGCAATCTCATGGTGCAGATCAAGGAACGCCCGCGGATCTCGCAACCGCTGCCCTTCTCTCAGGGTAGCACCCAAGTGGTGCCGGACACTTCGGTGACGGTGAACGAAGGTGAGAAACGTCTGATGATTTTGCCCGAGGGGGTGAGCATCGGCCAGGTAGTGCAGGCTCTGAATGCCATCGGGGTGACGCCCCGGGACCTGATCGCCATCCTCCAGGCCATCAAGGCGGCGGGGGCGCTGTCAGCCGATCTGGAAATTATCTAGCAGCTTAAAAGGATAGGGGGCTTCTGGGACGAAAACTGCTTAATTTATTTTAGATATATAAAAAATTAATTATATTGCTGCCGTGGATAGAAGAAATTTTTTGGGGGTTAGGTCATGCCGCTGAGGTCCGACAGTTTACTGTCACAGGGGGCCTTGGGACCGGAGGGTTTGAGTCCCCTTTACGGTCTGGGTCTGAAAAACCATGGGAAAATCAAGAATCCCCGCACATTGGCCCAGGTGTGCGTGGAAGTGGAGAGCATGTTTCTCTCCCATCTGTTGGAGGTGATGCGCAAGACTATGGTGCGCTCTCTCCACACCCAAAGCCCCTGGCAAAAGCAATATCAAAGTCTCACCGACCAGCATGTGGCCCGGGCCCTGGCCCACGGCGGTGGCTTGGGGTTGGCCCGGCAGCTTTATGAAACCATGGCGCCGCGCCTGTTCGACCACCAGAGGGAGAAAAACAATGGCCCCCGAACAAACCAGCAGGAGGGAAGAGAGTCAGAGCCAGCAGGAAATCTTCCTGTACCAGGAGCTGCTGACCTGTCTGCAGCGGGAAACCCAGGCTTTGAGACAAGGGCAGGAAGACTTGCTCCTGAAGGAGGCCCACCATAAAGAAAGGATTCTCCATCGGTTGATCGAGCTCAAGAACCTGGATACTTCCTCAAGGGAAGCGCCGCCCTCAGATCCGACGAGAGAACTGCTGGCCAGCCTGAAACGTCAGGCCTTTGCAGCTAACGCCCGCAACCGCCAGCTCATCGAAGCCTCTCTGGAGGTAATCCAGGATTTTCTGAGCCAATTTCAGCCAGCCGGCCCGGGCCTTTACCAATCAGCCGGCAAGGTAGAGGCAGGGCCAGGGGGAACCTTTTTCCAACGTCGCGCTTAGAGGAATCTCGGGTCCTGCGCAGAAGATTACAGCACCCGGGACTTAAAACCCCGAACCCCAAGGAGTGCTTCTCATGCCGGGGATTAACAGTATCTTGGAGATGGCCTCCCGGGCCCTGATGGCCGAGCAGGTCGGCCTGGAAGTCACCAACCACAACGTGGCCAATGTGAATACGGCAGGATATTCACGGCAGACGGTGAGCTTTGAAACCTCCTACCCCGTGCCCTCGGCTTATGGCCCCTTGGGCACCGGGGTGAGGGTGGCCGGGATAAAGCGGGCTTTTGATGCGGTGGCCACGGCCAGGTTGAATGAAAACACTGCCAAGCGGGCGGAGTACCAGAACCGTCAGGCGATATTGGAGCAGGTGGCAGCCTATTTCAATGAGACCCAGGAGGGCGGCCTCAATGAAGCTCTGTCGGCCTTCTGGGCCGCTTGGCAGGATGTAGCCGACAACCCCAACAACACTGCCGAGCGCTTGGTCCTAATAGGCAAGGCCCAGGATCTCGCGGAGGCCTTTTCTTCCCGGGCGGCTGCTTTGGTGGAGGCCCGGGAAACCCTGGTGCAGCAGGTGTCTCCCTCTATTCAGGCCATCAACGCGCACACCGCCAAACTGGCTCAACTCAATAGCGACATCAAAGAGATGGAGGCCGGGGGTGGGAATGCCAATGACCTCAGAGACCAGCGGCAGCAAGAGTTGGATCAACTGGCAGAACTCATCGGTATCAGGTATTACACCACAGCAGAGGGTGATCTGAACGTTACCCTGACCAACGGCGTCAGTCTGGTGCAGGGGTCATTGGCCTTTGAGCTGGACTTCCAGGTGACCCCAGCCGACAGCATTACCGTGCAGTGGTTGGGTCCCAACGGCGTGACCCAGGATATCACCGCCCTTTTGAGCGGGGGCAAATTGACCGCCTTGGTAAACGTGCGGGACGAGGTGCTGACCCAATATCAACAGGAGCTTGACGAGTTGGCCCGGGAGCTGATTGTGCAAGTGAACAGCCAGCACAGTCAGGGGGTGGGACTCAGCCTGTTCACTGCCGTCACGGGCACCTATAGTGTGGATTCTGCCGCCAATCCTCTGAATGCGGCCGGATTGCCTTTCGGCGACCGCATTATGCCTGGGAGTTTCCAGCTTCAGGTGGAGCGCCAGGGCTCACCGCTGGCCCGGGGCACTATAACGGTTGTACCGGGCATGAGCCTCAATGCCTTGGTGGCGGCTATTAATGGCGACCCGCAAGTGGGTGCCTACGTTACCGCCTCCGTGGTCAACAATCGCTTGCAGATTGTAGCCAACCAGGCGGGGGACAGCTTCGGTTTCTCCCAGGACACCAGCCGCGTCTTGATGGCCTTGGGTGTCAATACCTTCTTTACTGGTGACAAAGCCTATACTTTAGATCTCAATCCCTTGGTATCGGCCGATCCGAGCAATGTTGCCGCCGGCCAGCTCGACCCCAACACCGGGGCGCGTGCCGTGGGGGACAATCGCAATGCCCTGGCCCTGGCCAGCCTCGAAAACGCTGCGCTGGTACCTGTGGCTGGCGAGGATTTGACCTTCTCCGACGCCTACAACCGTTTGGTTACGGACCTGGGTCTGGAGACGGAACAGGCCGGGACGGCGGCGGATTTTTACCAAAGTTTGGTGGAGCAGTTCCGGCAATTGCGTGACAATGTCTCCGGTGTTTCCCTGGACGAAGAGCTGTCCAATCTCATTAAATATCAACGGGCATATCAGGCAGCAGCCCGGCTCATCACTGTGGCGGATGAACTTTATCAGACCCTGTTGGCTATTAAGAGGTAAGGAGAGGCGGCTATGCGGGTGACGATGCCGACAATTTTTGCTAATATTCAGAACAATCTGCTAAAATTGGCATCTGATTTGCATAAAACAAAGGCAAGTATTTCTTCCGGTAAGAAGTACCAAAGCATCAGTGAGGACCCGGCGACGATCTCGCAGATGTTGGGGCTGGCCAAGGATTCCCGGCAAGTTACCCAGTATCAACGCAATCTTGAAACCGCCCAGCAATGGCTGAGTGCGACGGAAAGTGCATTAGGCAGCATCAACCAGGTGGTGCAGGGAGTGATCGGGTTGGCCAATCAAATGGCTACCGGCAGTTATACCGCTTCGCAGCGGCAAAACGCCGCCCTGCAGGTACAAGGATGGTTGGCAGAAGTGATGCAGGCTGGCAACCAACAATATGATGGGCACTACCTACTGAGCGGTTATCGGGTGGATACCCAACCGTTTGCGGAGGGCGACTGGCAGGTGCAATCCCCCATCATGCGACTGCAATCCGGCTCCACCGGCCAAGCCACGGCGGGAGGCGTTTATACCGGCTCTACCAGCCGCTCTTACGTTGTGGAAATTGTCACCGGCGGAGCCACCGGGGTGGCCACCTTTCGGGTATCCCAAGACGGCGGACAGACTTGGGGGGCAGAGCAGGTGACCGGGGCCGCCGTCCCGGTGGGTGCCGAGGGGGTAGTGGCCACTTTCCAGAATACCTGGGTGAGCGGCGATCGATTTATCATCCCGGTTTATAAGCCGATAAACTACCAGGGAGACAACAACACCCTGGAGATTAGCATCGGTCAGCAGGGCCGCTTGGCTGTCAACGAAGTTGGGAGCCAGGCGGTGGGCGGTGAGGGTGGTCAAAACGATCTCTTCCAGATTTTGGCCCGCCTGAAGAGCAGCCTGGAGGCCAACGACCTCCCAGGGGTGGCCGAGGGCTTGGAGGGATTGACGGCGTATCAAGGGAACCTGTCCGGCCTCCTGGGGGGGCTGGGTGCCTCTCAAAACCGGGTGACCACCAAGAATCAGATCTATGATCAGCTGACCGAGCAACTTGCCGGCGACCTCAGCAAGAAAGGGGACACCGATCTGGTCGAAGCTGTGACTGCTTTAAAAATTAAACAAAATGCATATCAGGCGGCATTACAGGCGTCCACAATGGTAATGGACATGAGCTTGCTGGATTACCTGTAAACTAATTCTTGACCATTAGCCAATTACCAGGAAGGTTGTTGTGTTGATCTTAACTAGAAAATCAGGAGAAGGGCTTTTTATCGGGGATAGTATCCGGATAACGGTCCTGGAGGTCCGGGGCAAGCAGATCCGCTTGGGGATTGAAGCGCCCTCAAATGTGGTGGTTCTCCGGGAAGAAATCTATCGCCGGATTCAAGAACAAAATCTCCAGGCTGCCTCGATCCAGGGCGTGGATTTAAAAGGAATCGCCCAAATCTGGAGGCAAGAATAGAAGCATGACCGCGATGCCGCAGCTCAATCAGACAGATTCTGGCGCCATTATCATGGAAACCCGCAATTTCGGCCCCATCACTGTGCGGGATGATCAGATAATCTCGTTCAACCCTGGCTTATTGGGGTTTTCACAGTACCATCGCTACGTGCTGATCGAACATCTGCAGGAATCGCCCTTTATCTGGCTGCAATGTGTGGACAACCCGAACCTGGCCTTTGTGGTCATCGACCCGGCCTACGTTGTCCCCCAGTACCAGCCCGGCAACCTCTCAGAGGTGATGAAAGAGCTGGCCGCCGACAGCCCCCAGGACCTGAAGACCCTGGTCATCCTAACGATCCCTCCGGGTCAACCAGAGGAAATGACCGCCAATCTGATGGGCCCCCTGGTGATCAACCTCAGAAACCGTCGGGGCAAGCAATTGGTAGTGGAAAGTCCGGAATATTCTCACAAGCATCTTATCTTGGCGAAGTAAAGCCGGCGCAGTCAACATCTGGCGTTTCTGGTTTTTTCCTGTCTCCTCCTTTTCCGCCCTTCCCTCTGGGAAGGGCTTTTGTTACCAGAAAAAGGGAAGAATGTTCAATAGAGTAAACACCTGTAGCAATGATAATAAT
>DYLF01000076.1 GCA_020722205.1 Desulfobacca acetoxidans | reverse complement strand
AGCCAGTATTTTTTCCGGACTTTCAAAAAGCCCCATAAATCCCGCAGAAAATCCATCCTATCTCCTTTTTTCCTGGGCTCGGCAGCAGGTTGGCACCGGTAACACTGGGCGCGCCATTGACTTGCACATCCCGCCAGACGGCCAAGAAGAGGCCTCTGTTACTCAGGCTCAGCGGAGGACGTCCCCGCCTCGGCTGGTGGCTCGGGCGCCGGGCGCCAGGCGGCGCGCATCTTCTCCCGCAAGTCCGCGATGGCTTGGTACAGGCTGTTCTTCGCCGCCTTGAGTCCCTGGGCCTTTCTCAGGGTGTCTTTCACCGCCTCGGTAAGCAGGGGATTAACTTCTCCTTCTTCCCGGGCGTTAAAGACCTGGCTTCCCAACCTCCGCAGAGTCCGGCGCAATTTTTGTTGTTGCCAGCAGATGAGGAGATAATGTCTCCAGATGGACAATCGCCGCCCCATATTAATTAACCAGATAGCAGCGGCACGCCCCGCTTTCTGTAAGGCTCGTCTGACTTTTTCGCTGTTCATCACCCTCTCTCCTCACAAAGCTCAGAGAACGTTATTGACAGCAGGCAACACCCCTGATTCAACCCCCCGGCCGGAAACGGCTGCCCTGAGTCTGTCCATAATGGTCTGAATATGGCTGCCTGGCCAGTAGAGCCGCCGACAGCGGGGACACTCGAAAAAATCGGCTTGATTGTGCAGCACATGGTCCGGCAGCCGTCCGGCCAGCTGTTCCCGGCCAACCTGTCTCAAAGCTTCATTACACCTGACACAACGACTCAAAGGTGCCAATTGTTGCCAGGACAGCCCCAGACGATGAATGACTTCCGCCAGTTGCCCCTCCGGCGAGGCTGTCTCAATCACCAGGATATCTGGCCGCTTCAGTTTCCTGAAACCTGCCTGACTGGTCACCAGGATAACCCCGGGTTCAGAAAGGGGCAGGCCTTGCAAGTCGGAAGCCCGGAACTTACCGGAGGAGGTATCAAATCCGCAAAACCGCAGCCACTTTACCAGCCCCCCCAGGGCACCATCCACCATGAATTTTGTCACCACTGGTTCAGGTCCTCCAGCCCGCTCCATCGCTGACCACCAAACCTGGCGCTTTCACCTCACGGCTTCTGCGGCCTGGGTAACAGCAAATCTTCCGGCCGAAGCGACGGGTTGACCTGGAATTCCTTAAAAAACAAACGAAGTTCAGAATCCGGCTGGTAGGTGAGCACCTTATACCAGCGGGGACGGCCCGGTGCTAACGCGTCGTAATCACTCAGTTCCAGGGAAAAGCGGCGGCTGCCCCCCGAGTCATACCATTCTGCCCTCACCGGATGGAACGACCTGGCGTCCACCCACAACCGTTCCTGACAGGCACCGGTGGCAGTTTGCCATTCCAACAGATATTGTTCCTTATCCTTTTCCAGACTCCAGCAGGACGGCTCGCCGCTACTCAGGGGCAGATCCCCGGCCAGGCAACGCACCACCTGGGGCAAGCTCATGCCAGGAGGAATAAAAGTCCCCAAATTGTCAGGCGTCGCCGGCCCCTCCATGAATTTACCTTCTTTTGGCAAAAAAACCTGCACCACCTCGCCGTCGCTGTAAAAACTTAACAGCGACCCGCCGAACAGATCTAATATATCCACCCTCAAGGTGGTGGGCAGAATTCCCTGCATCAGCCCGGTGCCGCTGTAGTTCTGCCGGCAGGACAGGTAAGTCAGCCGTCCTCGTCCTTGAAAAGCCGACACCCCCTGCTGTCGGCTTGTCAGCCGCCCCATCAGCTCGGTAACTGAAGTAACTTCCACCAGCGGCGGAGCCGGGGGTAGGGGGGCGCACCCTATCAGCCCCCAACACGCCAGAAAGAAAGCCACCGCCAACAACTTCATAATCCGCGTTTCTGGAGCTGCACCTCCAGCTCCTGAATCTTCTTCCGCAACTTGGAGATCTCTGCATTTTCCAGCAACATGGCCCGGCGGTAAATCTTCAACGCCTCCTGAAATCGTTTCTGCTTGACATAGGCGTCTCCCAGGTGTTCGGCTACCGTGGCGTCCTGCGGCATCTTGCGATGAGCCCGCCTAAGCTCCTCAATGGCCTTCTCATATAAACCTTTCTTATAATAAACCCACCCCAGACTGTCGATAATATGACCGCTCTCCGGTTTGGCCAGCAACGCCCCCCGGATTAACCGCTCTGCCTCATCCAGATGAATGCCCGCCTCGGCATAGGTGTAACCCAAAAAATTGAGGGCATCCGGATTGTCCGGGTCACTTTCCAGCACCTTCTTGATGTGATAAATGCTGGCCTCCTGGTTCTTTTGCTTTTCATACAGCACAGCCAGCCGGTAATGCAGCTCTGACCCGTTGGGCACCTTTTCCAATCCTTCCAGCAGGGCGACTGTGGCCCGGTGCCACATGCTCTCTTCCTCAAATAAGTAAGCGATGGCAAGATATACCTCCTCCCGGTCGGGAGCGGCCGCCTTCGCCTCCTCTAACAAACGACGGGCCTCTTCACGCTTTTTCTGTTGCGATAAAAGGTAGGCCAGCCGTAAACGGGCCGGCACAAAATTCTCCGACTCGCGGTCAATGGCCTGATACTCCTGCACCGCCTCCTGCGCAGCCCCTTTCTCCTCCAAGGCCAAGGCAATGTAATAGCGGATGCGGTTGCCGAAACGGGGATTATTAAACAAAACCCGAAATTCCTTAATGGCTTCGTCACAATACCCTTGTTCCAAGTAAACCAGGCCGATCTGTAAAATTGCCAGCGCATCGTGCTTTTCCAGGTTTTTTACCCTCTCTAAAGCCTTGTGCGCCTCCTCCAGGTTTCTTCTTATCAGGAAAAGACGGCCAATATTCAGCCAGGCTCGGCCATTCTGCGGTTGCAGGTGCAGGATGCGACGATTCAGGTTCAACGCCTGGGTGTAGTGCTTCTCCCGTTCCAGGGCCACGGCCAGTTCAAACATGGCCGGCACAAATTTCTGATCCCGGCTCAAAATGTAATTGAATTCTTGCTTGGCCTTGTCGACCCGATCCATCTCCAGGTATAACCGGCCCAGGTAATAATGCCCCACCAGCAAAGTGGGATCACTGCGCAGGACTCCCTGCACCAGGCGAATGGCCTTGGGAAAACGGCGTTGCTGGGCGTAAAGCGTTGCCAAAAAAAGCTGCATCTCCCGATTATTCGGGTTTTGCACTACCAGGCGTTCGTACTCTTGGGTGGCCTCTTTTAATTGGTTGAGCCCGATGTGCAGATTGGCCAGCAGAAAATGAGCTTCCTGACTCCGCGGCTCCAGTTTTAGGGCACTCTCCACACATTTGAGAGCCTTTTTTAATTCCCCCTGACGCTGGTACAGGGTGGCTAATTCCATCTGCATCTGAGCCGTTTCCTGAAACTTTAACGCTTCTTCGTATTCCGCGATGGCTTGCGAAAGATTCTCCGCCAAAAAGGCACGTTGGGCTTTCAGATAATGAAAGTAAGCTTGACTCTGACTGCTTTCCGACTGGGAACTGAGCAGAGAGGGCAAACCGGCAAGATTTTTGGGCAGCGACTGGCATCCCCCCAACAGGAGTGAGCAGTAAGCAATAAGCAGTAAACAAAAAAAAGTCATAAACAATTAACCCTGCTCAACGCCCTCGACCCGCTGGTTCCAAGTTTCAGGCGACATGGTGTAAAAACCACTATAGAAATTTATAATGCAATACAAGGCTTATGGCTGTCAGCTTCCGGTTCAGTCGCCGATGGGCGTCTGAAAATCTTCCCAATCGGGAATCTCACTCTTCAAAAAGTGGCGCATCTTTCGGATCAGGCGCTCCTCTATCTGACGCACCCGCTCCCGGGAAATGCCATGACGGGCCCCGATTTCCTGCAGGGTCAAGGGCTTCTCCGCCAACAAGCGCAAATCCAGGATAGCCAGTTCCTTATCGTTCAGGTTCTGACGCATCTCCTTTAACTTGCGGCGGAATAATTCCCTCACTTCCGTTTGCGCCAGCAGATCTTCCACCTGCGGCTCATCCACCGGGAGAAAATTCTTGTGATATTCCTCAGACCCTTCCTTTAGAGGGGCATCCAACGACAATTCCCAGCCTCCCAACCGTTGCTCCATCTCTACTACTTCCTCTTCCCGGACGTTCAGCACGTCCGACAGCAGCTTCGGCCCCGGCTCATAACCCAAAGCCCGAAGCTTCTCCTTTTCCCGCTTGAGATTATAAAAAAGTTTCCGCTGGGACTGGGTGGTGCCGATTCTCACCAGCTTCCAGTTGTCCATAATAAATTTTAAAATATAGGCCTTGATCCAAAAAGAGGCATAGTAAGAAAGTTTGATCCCGCGGTAGGGGTCAAACTTCTTAATCGCTTGCATCAATCCGATATTGCCTTCCTGGATGAGGTCTAACAGGTTCTTCATCCAGTATTTCTGGAATTCCAGGGCTATCTTGATGACCAGACGCAGGTTGCTGGTGATTAGTTTATAGGCCACCTCTTTATCCCCGGTCTCATAATAGCGGGCCGTTAATTCCTTCTCCTCTTCTGGCGATAATAGAGAAAAACGATTGGCCTCCTGGATGTAACGCTGCAAAGGGTCGAACTCCGAGGGAATGGGCAGGCTGGTCTCTTCCTCACCCGGCTCCTCCTCTTCCGGCTCCAGAATCTCCGGATATTCCTTCGGGTACTCGTCCATTTCAGCGTCAAAACGATCTTTCATGGTCAGGCCTGAAATACCAACTCCTCAAAAACTGCCGGTGCCGGCATGCAAACTGGCCATCGCTACCAGGTCAGTCTTACCGGTATACCTTTGCTATGCAAGTATTGTTTGATCTCACTGATGGTATAGGTCCCATAATGAACCATGGAGGCAATAAGAGCCGCATCGGCTCGCCCTGCACTCAGTACCTGATAAAGATGTTCAGGCGTCCCGGCGCCTCCCGAGGCAATGACCGGGATGGACACCGCCTCGGAGATCATCCGAGTCAGAGTCAATTCATAACCTTCCTGAGTGCCGTCAGCGTCTATGGAGTTGAGGCAGATCTCCCCGGCCCCCAGCCTTTCGGCTTCCTTGGCCCACCACAGCGCATCAATACCCATGGGGGTGCGGCCGCCGTGGATCACCATTTCATAACCCGAAGGAGTGGCCGCACTTACCGCCACCCGTCTCACATCCATCCCCAAGACAATGCATTGGCTGCCAAATGCCTCGGCACCGTCGGCAATCAAACCGGGGTTCAAAAGCGCCGCCGTATTGACGCTGACCTTTTCCGCCCCCGCCAACAGCACTTCCCGCATGTCTTCCAGGGTGCGGAGGCCCCCCCCCACCGAAAAAGGGATAAAAATCTCCGCCGCCACCCGCCGCACCACCTCAATCATGATCTCCCGACGATCGCTGGAGGCCGTAATATCATAAAACACCAGTTCATCAGCACCCTCTTCATAATAGAACCGCGCCATCTCCACCGGATCGCCTACATCCACGTTATTTATAAATTTTATCCCCTTGGTGGTGCGGCCGTCCCGCACATCCAGGCAGGGAATGATCCTCTTACTCAGCACAGGTGCCGTCCCAAGCCAGAAAATTGGCCAACATCTGCAAACCGTAGCGTCCGCTCTTCTCCGGATGGAACTGCGTGGCTATGAGGTTGCTTCGGCCCACCACACTGGGGAATTCCTGGCCATAATCCGTAACTCCCAAAACCATCTCAGAGGCGGCGGGTTGTGGGTAGTAACTATGCACAAAATAATACTCGGCGTCGGCCGGCAGGCCCTGCCACACCGGATGCGCCTGGAGAAACTTGACCTTGTTCCAGCCCATATGGGGAATCTTTAAGCCCGCAGCTTTTCTCAAAGCCTGAGTTCGACCCGACAACAGACCCAAACACCGCGTGTCGTTTTCCTCGCTGAAGTCCAGAATGATCTGGGCCCCCAAACAAATGCCCAGTATGGGAATGCCCTTCTCATAAGCCTCCCGCAGCCCCTCCGCCAACGACCATCTTTCCAGGTTCGCCATCGCCCGGCCCGCCGCCCCCACCCCGGGGAAAATAATGCGGCTGGCCTGCTTTACTAAAGCCGGTTCCTTAATCACCCGGCCCTCCACCCCCAAAGCTTTGAGTGACCTCACCACACTGGTCAAGTTCCCAGCCTCATAATCGATGATCGCGACTATACTCATGGCTTCAGGATACACTGGGACAAATTATCGACAGGACCCCCCCCCTTTCCTCGGGAGCAGGCGATGTGATGGGAGAGAATCTTTCCCCAGATAAGAGCTTTTAGGATCGCCAGCGCTGTCACCACAAAAAAAATATCATTAAAAAATTTATCAATCTTAGGACAGAGAGTCAATACAGTCGAATTCTCAACCAAGACTCTCTCGGCCATCACTGCCCCGCCAACTTCCCGAAATTCCCTGCTTCTCGCCGATTATCGTATTTTCCTTGACATTCTGACCGCCCCCTTTTTAAAATACAGTTCCTTGCAAGCACAATCCTTTTTCTCAGCAGATCGGATTACACCCATGAGCGCCAAGACTTGGAACAAATCCATTAGTGTGGTGGTGATTGTCTGCTTGGCGTCCATTATCCCCACGCCGGCCGCGGCCATTAATCTTTCCGACCCCAAGACTGCCACTAATATGTCATTTGCAATACTTTATTCAGTCCTGGTGCCTGTAGTCCTATATTTTATGTGGAAAAACCGCCCCTCCCAACAGACCAAAGTAGATTGGAGTTTACAAGGTCCAGGCGGCTATTTTTTCGGCCCTTATCTGGGGGCGGCCCTGGTGCAGAGCAACCGCTGGCGGTTCTGGGGGACCGTTCCGAGTTATGAAACGCTGCCGGTAGGTTATGATTTTAATACTTCCAAAGTTAATTACACCCCAGGGGTGGTGGGGGGGTTGAAGTTCGGACATTTCTTTCACCGCCTGCCTCATCTCGGCTGGCAATTGGACGGCTGTTTCACCCGCAATGACATCCGCCACCAAGAGGTGACTCTTGATGCTCCGGTGTTGGAGACCCGGTCTCATTATATCCCCACCCAGGACTTATATAATCTTACTCTTGCTGCTTATATCTTATTCCGGTACGGCTTTCTCAAGGATAAAGAAGTCACCTTCGGCCGGCTGCAACCCTACGTGGGCTTGGGGCCGGGTCTGGTCATCATCTGGGGCGACGTTGACTCCGCCAAGAACTTCTCCCTGGAAGCCATGGCCGGCGTCCGCTATATGATCCGCAAAAATCTCTCCCTTTTTGTGGAATATAAAATCAGTCAGCAATGGGATGTGGAACTGGCCCACCAAAAAACCAGGCCCCAAGGTTACACCACCGACCCCTGGGGCGAACGGCGAGGCCAAGCCCACTTTGATTGGACCAGCCATAAAATTGTCCTGGGCGTCAACTTTCACTTTCTCTGATAAAGACGCCAGGAGTCCCCAATAACCGATAATTATCCTATGAGTCACGACTCCTAAGATAAATTCCTCAGCTTATGAACGTCTGACTGTGAACCGGGTACTGATGCTATGAAACTCCTCACCGCCGCCCAAATGCGGGAGTTGGATCGTCAGGCGATCGAAGACCTGGGGATCCCCTCCCTGGTGCTCATGGAAAATGCCGGCCGCAGCACCTACCAAATCCTGAGACAGGAGTTCCCCGAACTGGCGGGTGAGGTGGCGGTGCTGGCCGGACGCGGCAACAATGGCGGGGACGGCTTGGTGGTGGCGCGCTATCTGGCCAATGACCATCTGCCGGTGGTGGTTCTCCTCCTGGGTGAGAAAAAGACCCTGAAGGGGGATGCCCGGGTCAACCTGGAGATCCTCTCCCACCTGTCGGTAGAGGTGATCGAAGTTCAGGAGGAGTCGGCTCTTACCCCCCTTTTCCATCGGCTGGCCCGTGCCGCCCTGATTGTCGATGCCCTCCTCGGCACCGGCCTCAATGCCGAAGTCCGGGGACTTTTCCGCCTGGTGATTGACCGGGTCAACCAACTCCGGGTCCCTGTCCTGGCAGTGGACATACCTTCGGGGCTGTGCGCTGATACCGGCCGGCCCCTGGGGGCGGCCCTCAAGGCCCAGGTCACCGCCACCTACGGCTGGCCCAAGATAGGGCAGGTCATCCCCCCCGGGCGAGACTATGTGGGCCGCCTCTGGCTGGTGGACATCAGCCTCCCCCCAGCTTTGGCCGAAAATATCCCCCTGGAAATTGCCGAGGCCGAAGAAATGCGCAAACTGGTCCCTCCCCGCCTCTTTGCCAGCCATAAAGGCACCTACGGCCATCTGGTGGTCCTGGCCGGCTCCGAGGGCAAAACCGGGGCCGCCGCCCTGGCCGCCGCCGGCGCCCTCAGGGCCGGGGCCGGACTGGTGACCGCCGCCATCCCTGCCAGTCTCAACGACATCTTGGAAGTGAAGCTCACCGAAGCCATGACCCTGCCGCTCCCGGAAGCTCACGGCAGCCGGGCCGTGTGCAAGAAGGCCCTGGAGCCCCTGCTGGCATTCTTGGCCGACAAGACCGCCTTGGCCCTGGGACCTGGTCTGGGGACTCATCCCGAAACCCAGGAACTGGTGCGCCGACTCGTGCATCAGGCGCCTTACCCCATGGTCATCGACGCCGACGGCCTCAACGCCCTGGCCCCGGACTTATCGTGTCTGACCGATGCTCCGGCTCCCCGCCTCCTCACCCCCCATCCGGGGGAAATGGCCCGCTTGCTGGGCCTCACCTCCAAAGACGTGCAGGCCCGCCGCCTGCAGGTGGCCCGGGAAGTGGCGGCCCGCTATGGCGTCACTGTAGTCCTGAAGGGTGCCCAAACCGTGGTGGCTGCACCTGACGGCCGGGCCAGTCTTAACCCCACCGGTAATCCGGCCTTGGCCAGCGGCGGCACCGGCGACGTCCTCACCGGTCTCATCGGCGGCTACTTGGCCCAAAAACTCTCCCCCTGGGATGCCGCCCGCCTGAGCGTCTTTCTGCATGGCCTGGCGGCTGATTTCCTGGCGGCCCGGCGCGGCCCCGGCGGCTTGGTGGCCGGCGATCTGCCAGCGGTCTTCCCAGAACTTCTGACCGAATTCACCCGGGGCCGTTTCCCCCCCAGCGAGGCAGGTATATGCTTACGGCGCGTGATATCATGACCTCTAAGGTCATCACTATCGACCCGGAGGCCTCCATTGCAGAACTGGCCCAGCTCCTGGATAATCACCGCATCAATGGCGTGCCCGTGGTGGATGAGAGCGGTCAACTGGTGGGAGTCATCACCCAGTCAGACCTCATCAAACGGGCCAGAGAGCTGGAACTCCCCCCGGCCATTAATATCCTGGACCTGCACATCTTCCTGGAGACCGCCAGCGGCTTGCAGCGCCGTCTGCAGAAGATGCTGGGCGGCACCGTCAAGGAAGTAATGACCGATAAACCCCTCACCATCTCCCCGGAGACGCCCGCCTCAGAAATCGCCGCCCTGATGGACCGCAAAAAAGTGCATACTCTGCCGGTCCTGGCGGCAGGCAAACTGGTGGGCATCGTCGGTAAAATCGACCTGATCCGGGGACTGGCCCGGCAAGCCTCCGGGTGACGCACCGCACCTTTACCACCCACAGCCCCGCAGAGACCCGGGCCCTGGCGGCCCGCCTGGGAGAACTGCTGGCTCCCGGCGACGTGGTGGCCTTAACCGGGGAACTGGGCAGCGGTAAGACCACCTTTGTTCAGGGCCTGGCCCTGGGGCTGGGAGTGCCTCCGGAAATCCCGGTGACCAGCCCCAGCTTCGTCCTGGCCCAGGAATACCCCGGCAAACTCACCCTGGTGCACCTCGACCTCTACCGCCTGGAAAGCCTCCCCCCCGAACTCCTCCCTGACCTGGAAGACTACCTCTTCGGTCCCCAGGTAACCGCCGTCGAATGGGCGGAACGCCTGGCCACCTTTCTGCCCCCAAGTTACCTCGAAGTCCGTCTGTCCATCAGCGGCCACCACGACCGGCAGATTATCTTTATCGGCCACCACCAGCGGGGCCGACAACTCCTGCAGGCTCTGCTGGCACAAATTGAGGCCTGAAAGGCAGCCCAAAGTTTACGGTCGCCTGCCCGGCCACCATCCCCCAAAAGCCAAAGACTTTCAATCTCTTTGATAACAAAGAAAAACCCACCAGAAAAAAAAGTTATTTCTCCCCCAGAACCGAAAACCGACCACCTAGTCCGTCTCCCTGTGCCCACTGCCCTGCCCCAGCCGCCAGCGGTGCACATAGCCCGTGGAGTCCGCCTCCACCGATAAAACAAAGGGAAAAGGCATCCCCGGCACGCTGAACCGCAAATCTAGCCAAAACCATCTCTGCCCCCCTGGCGGATTGACCATCTGCACCAGCACCGGAAAACGGGCGAAGTCCAGGTAATCGTCCTGCGCCCGGCGCGCTTCCGGAGAGATGCGCCCGGCTATCGGGGCCAAGCTGCGCCAACGGTAAACCGTCAGGTGGGAGGGCGGCTGGTAGGGAGTCTTTAAGGCCCGCGGCCCGGACCCAAAGTCCATTTCCGCCTCCATCTCCGTGTGCGACACTTCAGAGGCGGCCATCGGACTAATTGGCAATTGCACCAAGGTCTGCCTGACCTCCCCAGGCACTGCCGCCAGCAACTGCCACCGCCGGCAAGACAGCGGCTGCGGTAACGCCGCTATTTTCACCTCACTAGCCACCCCCGGCCCATAAACCTCCCGGGCCAGCTTCAGGGCCTGGTGGTGAAAAAAGCCGCATACCAGGAAATAGGCCCCCGCCAGAGTCAAACAAATTATCCCCACCTGCCGACCCCAGCCGGCGGACCACAAGGCGCTCCCGGCCCCGATGATGAGCAGGCCGGTGAGATAAGGATCAATGATGAACAGCCAGTCTAAAGCGTATTTTTTGCGGCTGACGGGACTGAGAAGCTGGGTGCCGTAGGAGGTGGCCACATCCAAGAGGAGATGACTGGCCAGCACTGCCACCCCCAGAACAAACAGGCCCCGACCCCAGCGAGGACCCGCCAGCAGACGGCCCGCTGCCGCCGCGGCCAGGGCGAATAAGCAAACGGCCAAAATGGAGTGGGTAAAACCTCGGTGGTGTCTGAGATAGGCCAGTCGGTCACTGAAAGTCAACAGGTAATCAATGTCCGGCAGAAGGGCGAAGAAAATCCCGGCCAGGGCCCCCACTGCCCGGGATGGCAATGGGATGACCTGGGAAATGATCAGGCCCGTGGCGACATGGGTGAGTGGGTCCATAGGATACTCCGCCGGGGGCATGACCTGCCGTCGCCGGGTTCACTGAGTTATTTCCCCGCAATGATATTTTCCCTGCTCGCGGCAACCGGTGCAAGAGTTGTTTTTCTGTTGACAAAAAATCAGGTGCGGGATAAACAAAATCGGTGTGGCGGGGTAGCTCAGTCGGTAGAGCAGGGGACTGAAAATCCCCGTGTCGGCGGTTCGATTCCGTCCCCCGCCACCACTAAAAATGGTGGGCGGGGAAGGCTGGTCGGTTGCCAGCCTTTTTGTTGTCCCGCCTTTTCATTAAATTGCGCCGAGGCCTAAAATAAATTTCTTCAGTCCGCAAAATGGCCAGCGGGCGGGGAAAATTTGATCGTGCTAGCGAGCCGACTTCTCTCCTTCCAATTTTAAAAAAGTGGCGCAAACATTTTGGACGAAGTAATGGGTTTCCGGGATGCTCGGCACCTGTTGGGCTTTTGCCACCCGCTGGGGGCCGGCGTTATAAGCGGCCAAAGCCAACGGCAGGCGATAGTTGAATTTCTGTAACAACATGCATAAATATCGAGTGCCAGCCCAGATATTTTCCCAAAGATCAAAAGGGTTCGCCACTCCAAGGTCCTGTGCCGTCTCCGGCATCAGTTGCATAAGTCCTTGCGCCCCTTTAGGCGAAACCGCGTGTGGATTAAAATTGGACTCTACCTTGATCAAGGCTTTTATTAAGGTCGGCGGCATCCGGTAGCGCCGACTGACCTCCT
>DYLF01000075.1 GCA_020722205.1 Desulfobacca acetoxidans | reverse complement strand
GCCTTTAAA
The DNA here is from genome assembly GCA_020722205.1 of Desulfobacca acetoxidans. Classification (GTDB taxonomy): domain Bacteria; phylum Desulfobacterota; class Desulfobaccia; order Desulfobaccales; family 0-14-0-80-60-11; genus DYLF01. The sequence goes on along the minus strand of DYLF01000075.1, from coordinate 11,923 downwards.
CTGGGATATTCGCGCCCAGCATCCGCAATGGTTGAAGTGGATAGAAAAATCCCCCGGAATGACGGGGTTGGGTTTAGCGTTCACGACCGGAAAAATCAAATTCAAGGTAGGCGACTATGCGAGCATGCTGAAGGACCCGCGTATGGCGGGGCCCTTTGTCAAAAGCTTTTCAGCCATGTCCAAAATATAGTCCGTAAGATAGCGATGCTGGGGCTTCTGGGTTATGCAGAAGCCCTGAATTTATTAGTGTCCCAAATGGTTGTTACTGTCTTTTCCAGAAATACCCAGGCGGGACAAATGCCGCCACAGGGTCACACGATCAATCCCCAGCTCACGAGCGGCGGCGGCACGATTGCCTCCATGTTTATCCAGTAGCTGCAAAAGATTTTCCCGATCATAAATGGCTTCCGGATCGTTTTCTGATCGGCTGGAAGTAACGGCCGACCCCAAGTGCATTCTGTCCAGGAAGTCTTTGGGAAAATCACTGTCACTGATTTCCGGTCCGGCACTGCAGATGGCCACATATTCCATCACGTTGCGGAGTTCACGCACATTCCCCGGCCAGGGATAATCCAGGAGCAGATGTTTGGCCGCTGAGCCCAGCCTTTTCTTGTGTCCTCCCGTAGTGATCTTCAAAAAGTGTTCGGCCAGGAGCATGATGTCCGAAGGCCGTTCACGCAGTGCCGGAATGCGGATAGGGATCACATTCAACCGATAAAACAAATCACTGCGAAAATCTCCACTTTCTACCAGTTCCTTGAGATTGCGATTGCTGGCAGCGACCACGCGCACATCGACCTGATGGGTTTTGGTGCTGCCGACCGGTTCATAGCGCATGTCTTCCAGCACCTTCAGCAGTTTGGCCTGATGATGTTTGGGTAATTCGCTAACTTCATCGAGGAAGAGCGTGCCACCATCGGCTGCCGCAAAACGGCCAATGCGATCCGTCACTGCTCCCGTAAAAGCGCCTTTCACGGATCCGAAAAATTCGGCTTCAAATAAATTATCGGGGATGGCGGCACAATTCACTTCCACCAGGGATTTTTGGGAGCGGTTACTCTGTTGATGCAGCAGGCGGACCATCAAGCCTTTGCCAGACCCCGATTCGCCTTGAAAAATGACGCTGGCATCGGTGGCCGCGACCTGCTCAATCAATGCGAGGGCATCGCGCATCTGCGGATCATCCGTCATAAAACCCACACTGCGGGTGCCACCGAGAATCCGCTCGGCATGACGCAATTCGGAGACATCTTCGATGAAAAATATGCGGCGTTTATGTTGCTTGCGTTCCACCAGTCGGGTTCGGATCTGCAGGACCTTGTGATCGCCTTCGGCAACGGGAAGCAGATGATCCCAGCGGACGCAGCCGCTTTGCGGGCGGCTGACGGCGTCTTCCTGACCGGCAGCAATGGCCGCTCGCACCAATTCTTTCTGGACGCTACCTCCAGGTATGCTGCGCAGGTGCTCCAGTTGATCGGTATTCAACAAGATTTTGGCAGCGGCGTTGCAGAACTCAATTTTTCCCTGAATGTCGGTCAGCAAAATGCCGGCGTCCATGGACTCCAGTAATTCTGGGAGAACCTCGCAGAGGGTTTCCAGTTCATTGCTCAGTGATGCCATTTTTTTCTCCTTGGCCAGCACCTCGCCAACCGGCTCAGTGGTTGCCATAAGCATTCCCCTGGTACGGATAGCCACTTGGATATTGCGGATGATATCCCGGTGGAACTCCATCATAGGCTTCCTGGCGTGGAGGGGGTAGAGGGGCTCTGGGTCCATAGTACGGATCATTGGGATTGAAGGGCAACATGCCACTCAGAAAAGAAAAGGGGGGCGTGATGTTGCGGTTCAGGCTCCAGAATTCAGCCTGCATCTGTCCGGTGGCGCGGGCCATGTAGTTGGTGGAATAGGTCATTTGCGCCATGTCTTGTGCCATGCTGTCCATGTTGCGTTGAATGTTGGGACTCATTTTTTGGACTTGCGCGGTCATTTCATGAAGGTCATGGGACATTTCCACCGCCAGATAAAACTCATAAGCGGCCAGGACCAGAAAGGCGACGAGGGCCGCGTAGACGATCAGTCTGAGCTGGCGGTCAGAAAGGCCAGCGATATGATGCTGAGACCTGGATGCGCTGTCCGAGGGCTGGGGTTCTGTCATGATGGGGGGTCTCCTCATTTTGCAATTGAATCGTGAGTTGTTGGGCTTCCCCGGGGTCAGTCCGGGCAATGATCGGAAGCAGGTTCCGCGCACCCTGGAATTGATGTTCGCGAATCAAAATTTGGGCGCTGCGACTGAAAGCCATGCCTGCGGCATAGTAGTCTTCCATCTGGTAATACACGTTGCCCAGTTCTCCATACAGATCAGCCTGTCGCTGTTTCGGGGCAACCTGCAGCAGGTAGCGATAATCCCGGATAGCACGTAATGGATATCCCTGCCAGTAAGCCTGACGAGCCTGCATCAGAACTTGCGTGCTTTGCGCGTTCCAAACGGGCGGCTTGCAGCGGGAGATGGACGGAGCAGGAACGGTATCCTGCGCATGGGCAGCATGGATGGATAGAAAAAAAGTCAGCAAGCCGACGAACATCCAGAATTTTGAGTAGAGCATGACCGGTCACCCCGAATCCGGCTTGCCGTGCGTCAGGGCAGAACAAGCCCTGTGCACAGCAGTTCCGAAAGTGAATGGCTCAGGCCGGCGGCATGCCGGTTTCGGCTTCGGGTGAATGGGATAGCGCCTCCTGTACTTTTTGGGCTTCTGCCGGATCCAGGCGGCCCAGAACGGGGATCAATGCAGCACCGTCTGCATAGCGCCCTTCATGGATCAACTGCATGGCTGCCTGTCCATAAGCCTTGGCCGCCTGGTGGTAATGTCCCGTCATGTAGAGCACATTGCCAAGTTCCCCATAAGGTGCCGGAGAATTGGGGGCCTGTTCGATCAGTTGATGGTAGTCCGCGATCGCTCCTGCGTAATCGTGATGCCAGAACGCACTGCGGGCCTGCATCAACAACTTGGTTTGTGTGGCGGTCATGGGGTGCTGCTCCTGGGTAATGGCCGCAATACTGGGCGCGCTGGTAACATGTAAAACCTTCTGCGCTGGAGCAACGACCTTTTTCTGGACGCTCTCCTGATGCGCCGTGATCCCCCAGATGAAGAGGGCAATGACCAGCAGAACCAGAATCAGGACTACCCCGGGGAGACCCCAGAGCCGACTGACTAAGCTTTTGCGGGCGGCTGCAGGCGGCGGGGGTGGTGAATAGCTGCTATGCCCACTACTTGCGGCTGCTGCCGCTGCTGCGGCTGCAGCCGCTGCGGCCGCTGCAGCCGTGGCGTCGTCATGATGTGCCGATGCGCTGTGCTGCGCCTCTTCATAGTGGATGTGCTCCGCCCCCTGTTCAGAGGGACTACCGGACGCTGTCTGCGCTACGCTTTCGGCAGGTTCACTGCCTTCCTGCGCTGCTCCGGTGGATGGTTCAACAATGGGTTCTTCTCGTTTCTCAGTCATTTCAAGTACTCCTTATTGTACATGGGGTTATCGCGCCAAGGCCTCGCGGATGGCAGGGACCTGGTCGGGGGCCAGGGAATGGATCAAAGGTAAGAGGGCCGCCGCTGCCGGATACTGATGATGAGAGATCAGGCTTTGCGCAGCATGGGCGTAGGCCTCACCCGCCGCCAGACGATGGCCGGCTTGGTAATACAGATTGCCCAGCTCCCCATACAGTTGAGGAATGTTCGGTTGTTGCTGGATCAATGCACGATAGTCGGCAATGGCCGATGCCTGATCGTGTTGCCAGAAGGCGGATCGTGCAGCCATCAGCAAGGCATACTGGGCAGGGGTGAGGTTTTGCGGAAAATGTAATGGAGCGGGTGGTGGCGCGGGTCGTGGCGGTGCTGCCAGCGCTGCGGGAGCCACCGGGACAGGCGGATGGACCACGGGCTGCTGGTGGACCGGAGACGCCACCTGACCCGCCCACCAGTGTTGCAGGGCATGCCACTGACGCGCCACATAGTTTTGGGTGGCCGCCCAGTCGTGCCGTACTCGGTACGGATCCTGGATCGTCAGAAAGATGAAGAGGACAAGCGCGACCAGGAGCAGAAAAACAATCAGTTTAGCCAGGAAATTTTTCATAACGGCCTCTTTTGCCTGAAGACAGGATCCGATGGCAGGACAGCCTCAGATGCGCCTGATCGGGCACTACGCCAACCCGTGGTGACGACCAGGCTCATGTGATTCTTGCGGATGTTTCCGGCGTTCTCTCCGTAACTGCCGTGCGGTGCGCCGCCGGAAATGACCGCAATCATGACGGCTTTGCCCGCTGCATCAGCGGGCTCCATATCCGTAGGGTCCTGGAGGGGGCGCATAGCGGTTACTGGGCGCATAGGCGGGCGGCGGACCATATTGGGCAGGACCGGCATATCCATAGTTGCCGTATGCCGGGTAGGAATATCCATATCCGGTATATGGATATCCGTAGGCCGGAGTCGGATATCCGTAACCGTAGCCGTCGTAGGCCCCGCCGCCATACCCCCCGCCGTAATAGCCATTATAGGGTTGGCCATAACCACCCCAATTACCGCTGTTGAATTGCATGGGACCCCCGTGAGGGCCATTGAAACTCATGCCGCCCATGTTCCAGGGGCCACTGTTACCCGTAAAAGGGCCGCCATAACCACTGAAAGGGCCACTGTTGCCCCAGAAGGGATTGCTGTAGCCACTCCAGGGCATGTCATTCCACGGTCCCCACCCCCAGGCAAAAGCGGGTGAGGCGACCAGCAATCCAGCACATCCCAGGGCAGCCGCCAGGCCGGCGGCTTTGACAAAACGTCTCGTTTTCATCACACAGACTCCTTTGCAAATATGCGTCACAATCCATTCAGTTGACGCCACTGATGACACATCAAACGACTATTTCCTTTTTACCAGCCTCCCCATGGACTCATGGGCGACATGGGGCTCCAAGGCATACCACCGCCACCCCAGGGCACAGCACCGCCCCAAGGCATACCACCGCCCCAGGGCATACCACCGCCCCAAGGCATACCACCACCGCCACCCCAAGGCACAGCACCGCCCCAAGGCATGCCACCGCCGCCCCAGGGCATGCCGCCACCAGACCAAGGACTGGCATATCCCCCAAAAGGGCTGCCGTTAAAACTCATGGGCCCCCCATGTGGGAAAGTCATGCTGAAAGTCCCCATGCTCCAGGGGCCGCTATTACCCTGCCAGGGGCCGCCGTAACCGGACCATGGCCCCGAATTCCCTTGCATGGGACCCCAATAACCGCTCCAGGGCATGTTGTTTTGCCAACCTGACCAAGGCATGTCCCCACCCCATGGTCCCCAGGCATATGCACTGAGCGGCAGGGACATGATCCCCAGTGCCGCCGAAACAATGGCGGCTTTTTTAACCCACTTTGTTTGCTTCATGATGCTCTCCTTGCATTTTCAGGGGCGCCGATCAGCGTGCCCCGCTTACCGTTCAATCAACACCGAATCGCCAGGCTCACGGGTAGCCATAACCCGCGGGAGGCCCGTATGGAACAGGTGTTGCGTAAGGATTGGGACCATAATCCGGTCCTGCTGCGCTCTGCCAGGGCCTTCCCTGGTAGGGCATGGGCCCGTAGTCCGGCCTGCCATAGGCAGGCGAAGGTCCATAATAGGGCCTCTGCGGATAGCCCATCGGCGGATAACTGGCACCAGACATCGGGTTGCCGGGGGCGCCATATCCTGGTCGCGGAGCAAACTGAGGGGGTCCAACATAGGGATTCCCTCCATAGGGGGATGGCTCATAAGCGGGCGCACCATAAGCAGGCCTCGGCCCGTTTTGCGGGGGGATTCCCTGGTAGGGCATGGGTCCGTAATTCGGTCTGCCATAGGCAGGCGAAGGTCCATAATAGGGCCCTTGTGGATAGCCCATCGGCGGATAGGCGGGACCAGACATCGGGTTACCGGGGGCGCCATATCCCTGTGGGCCATATTGTGGCGGCCGGGCAGAGGAATCCGCCCCGTAGGCCGGCGGACCATAGCTCGGAGCAGCGCCATAAGCGGGAGCCCCGTCACCCGGTCTCGGCCCATTCTGCCAGGGCATGCCAGGGCCTCGATATGGTGCTGGACCATATTGGGGCATTCCATATGCGGGTGCATATCCATAGCCCGGCGTGGGGCCGGGAGATGCTGGGAATGGTTCTTTTCCAGGACGTTCGGGCGGCGTCATATCCCAAGCCCCTTCGCCGGGTCCATTGGGATAGGGTCCGGGAGGCGGGGGTACCCAGGCCGCTATTTCATTGAAGCTGGGGGCCGACGTGGCGGCATCGCCGCCATTCCAGCCGGGAGTAGAAAAAGGATGCTGCGATTCCGGCATGGCCTGCCCGCCCTGTTCCCAGGAGCCAACCGCGTTTTCAGCAGAGGGTTGTTCCGGCCATGCTTGCATCGGATATGCGCCATCGGAAGCGCTGTGGGGGGCATACCCATGCCATTCGTCCTCCGTGGAACGGGAGGGCAAAGCCGCAGGGGTACTGGCCCCGATAGGGTGTGCAGCCCACTCTGCCGGCAGGTTACCGCTCGTAGGGCCGGGGATGGTGGCAACACCCGGTGCGTAAGGCGTGTCGACAGCACCTAAGGCCTGTGCCTGACAACCCAAGGCGGTACAGACGGCCACACTCAGCCAGAACACAGGGCTACGGGTGAGAGGACGGATGGATTTAAGGTGGCTCATAAAGTTATTCCTCCTGGTTGGATTTGGAGCTGCGTAAATGGATGCCACGCGGCTTGGCTTTTACCGCCGGAGAGTCGGGTTTAGTGGCCGTTTCATCGGCGGTGGCAGTGACGGGATGGGTCGCATTGCCGACTGGACTGTCGGCCTGCTTGCTGGCACTTTCCGGGTTTGCAGGGCGGGGATTTACCGGTCCTTGTGGCGGAACATCCGGCCCCTGAGGGGGGCTTATGGGTCCCGAAGGCGACTGCGGACCCGGTGCTTCGGGGTTGTTCGGGGTGGTCGGGCGCTGCATCAGCCAGGCCCAGAGCTGTCCGAGCAAAGCCAGCAGGATTTTGGTAATGGCCCGGAAAAAGGCGCGGACGTCCTGTCCGATCATGTCCAGAGTCATGCGTAAGGGACCGGTCTCTTTCGTGGCGCTGTCTTGAGCCGGTGCTGCGGTCTGCAGTTCACTGCGCGCGTGATTTCCCTGAGCCGGTAGAGAAACCTGCAGATGCGCGGGTGCAAAAGGAAAGGGCGTTTCCCTGTTTTGCTGGCAAAAAGCATCCAGATCCACTCCCGCCGGACAAAACGCCTTCCTACCGCTGACACAGCCCAAAGGGATGACCAGCAGGGTAAGGATGGTCGAAATCATGACCCCGAAGAGCAGGGAAATACCCATCCCCCGGAAAATCGGGGAGGTGATGATTTCTGCCGAACCGAGCATGAGTGCCAGTGCCGTAATCACAATGGGCCGGGTACGGGTGGCACAGGCTTCAATCAGGGCATCCATGACCGGCATGCCTTCGGCCACTCTTTGCTGGGAGTAATCCACCAGCAGAATGGAATTGCGCACGATGATGCCGGCCAGAGCAATGAAACCGATCATGGAGGTGGCCGTAAAGCTCGCCCCAAACAGCCAGTGGCCGGGTAAAATCCCGATCAAGGTCAGGGGAATGGGCACCATGATAATGGCAGGGATGATAAAATTACCGAATTCCCAGACCACCAGCATGTAGATGAGGACAATGGCCACGGCAAAGGCAATGCCCATATCCCGGAAGGTCTTGTAGGTCACGGTCCAGGCCCCACCCCACTTGATGGTGGCATGATTACCGCTGGGAATGCTGATCCAGTCGATGCCCAGCGGGTGTCCATCGGGGGTCAGATAACCGGACAGGGCCGCTTCGACTTCCAGCATGCCATACAGCGGCGCGTCCAGACGTCCCCTGCTGCTTGCCGTCACATATTCAACGGGTTTGAGATCCTGCTGGTAGATGGGTTGTTCCGCTCGCTCGCGATCAAAATGCCCCAGCGTATAAAGAGGTACGGCGCCGTAACTGACGGAGGGTACGGGAAGTGCCGCCAGACTATAGACATTACTGCGCAGGGCCAGAGGCGCCTGCAGCACGACCGGTACCGCAAGATTCTGCCCGTAGGGCGTAAAGTTACCCAGCTTGTAGCCACCGAGGGTCATTGCCAGGGTTTCGTTGAGGGCGCCTGGCCGTACCCCGGCCATACCGGCCTTGATGGCATTCAGATGAAAATGCCAGTAGTCATGGGGGGCTTCCAGGGTGTTATCGACCTCAGTGAGGTTTTTGGCTCGGGCAAACACGGCCGTCACATGTCGGGTGACCGCGTCGCGGATGGCCGCAGAAGGACCATAGACTTCTGCCACCACCGGCGCCAAAACCGGTGGCCCCGGCGGACTTTGCACGACGACAATATGGGCCTGGTGTTGCGCCGCGATGGGCGTGATCAGCCGCCGTGCGACGACGGCGAGTTCGGAACTGGAGGCGCTGCGTTCGGCTTTATCCAGTAACTGCACATGAATCATGGCCTGCCAGGGCTGGTTGCGCAGGTAGTAATGCCGCACCATGCCATTGAAATCATAAGGTTCCGGCGTACCCACATAACTTTGCAGCGCCCGAACATCCTTCATCCCCTGTAAGCGCTGTACCACCTCGGCAGTCACATTGGCAGTCACCGGCATGGCGGTCCCCGCCGGCATGTTGATGACGACATTAAAGGCACTGGAATTACCATGGGGCAGCATGGTGAAGGGCACCCACTCCACCAGAAACAGCGCCAGACTGGCAAAAAACGCGACCACAATGCCACCCAGAAACAGGCGACCATAAAATTTGCGACGAATCAGGGGAATCAGGGTGTTCCGGAAGAATTTGCGCAACCAGGAGGCCTGCCGGTGTTCGCCCTTATGCATGCGTTCCAGGGTTTTCAGGCTGGGTTTGAAACGCAGCATCAACCAGGGGGCCAGAGCGAAGGCCGTGAACAGGGAGAAGAGCATGGCCACGGAACCCAGTACCGGAATGGGGGCCATGTAAGGGCCCATCATTCCACCCACAAAACCCATGGGCAGCAAGGCGGCAATGACCGTAAAAGTCGCCAGAATGGTGGGATTGCCCACTTCGCGCACGGCATCAATGAGGGTTTCGGTGGACGTTGTCCCTTCCTGCAGCCAGCGGCGATACACGTTCTCGACAATCACGATGGAGTCGTCGACGAGAATACCGATGGAGAAAATCAACCCGAACAGGCTGACCCGATTGATGGTGATCCCCAATAACCAGGCCGAGAATACGGTAATCAGCAAAATCAGCGGGATGGTGATGACGACGACAGCCGCCGCCCGCCATCCCAGGGCCAGCAGAATCAGCAGGGTGACGGCTGCCGTGGCGACAAAAAGCTTGAAGAGCAGGGAATCGACCTTGGCATTGGCTTTTTTGCCGTTATCGCGGGTGATGCTGACATGCACATTACCGGGAATGACCGTTCCTTCCAGACTGTGCATTTTCTGGATGAGGGCCCGGGCGACCGTCACGCCGTTGCTGCCGGCAATTTTGGCCAGGGCAATGGTGACCGCCGGAGCGCCATCCACTGCGGGCTGATTTTTGCCGGCCTTCTGGTAATAAGTCACCAGACTGTGGGGATCGCTGGGTCCGAGCCGGACCTGCGCCACCTGAAACAGATACACCGGTTCCCCTTCATACACCCCGACCACCAAATTGCGGACTTCTGCCGGCGTGCGCAAAAACTGTCCGGTGACAATGCGCATCTGCATGTTTTGCACATCGGTCTGCCCGGTTTCCGTCTGGGCGTTGGAAGCCTTGATCGTTTGCGCGACCTGCTGCGGGGTGATGCCATAAGCGGCCAGGCGGCCGGGATGAATATCGACGGTCAGCGTTTCCTGAGGACCGTGGACAATAAAACTCTCCCCGGTCTGGGGAACCTGCTTGAGATGTTGCAACACGGTGCGGGCGATTTCGTTGAGGGTGGCGGGACCAACCTCCCGGGACCAGAGCGTAAAGGTCATGAAGGGGACGCTGTTGATGCCCTTGGCACGGACCAAAGGATGGGTGGCTCCCGGCGGAATCCGGTTCATGTTGGCGGCGAGTTTGTTGTAGACCTCCACCAGGGAGGGACCCATCCGTCTGCCCACCTGAAAGCGCACGGTGACCATGGCTTCGCCGCGATTCGACACCGAATACACGTGGCGCACTCCGGGCAGCTCGCTCATCATACGTTCCAGAGGATCACTGACCATGCGCGAGACTTCGGCAGGAGAGTGCCCCGGATAACCCACAAAAATATCAATCATGGGCACGGAGATTTGCGGATTGGAAGCTCTGGGCGTGGAAATCAGGCCGAGAATGCCCGCCGCGAGCAGCACAATCAGGAGCAGGGGCGCCAGCGGTGAACTGACAAAAATCTTCGCAATGGAACCGGCTAATCCCAGACTGTGCGCGGGTTTGCTTTCCGGGGTTTCTGGCTCAGGGGTTTGGCAACCGTTATGCATGGTACTTACTCCCCGGCAGTTGCACTGGTCTGGAGCTGATAACCGGACCCGATCCCGGCAGGCGGATCATTGACAATGATCTGACCCACGCGCAGGCCGGCCAGCACCTGAATTTGTCCATCCGGCAAGGGTCCACCCAGGCGCAGCACATGGACTTCGGTCACTCCGTGCTGATCTACCAGCACTGAGGGCAAAGAAGTCCCGGGAATGAGGGCGCTACGGGGAATGGCCGGTTCATTCTGGGCAGAACTGCCGTAACTGGGCAGACTGATGGTCGCATAGGCCCCGACACGGACGGCGGCATCGCGGGGCAGACTGACCTTGACGGCCACCGTATGGGTTTGCGGATTGGCCTGGGGGGCGACATGGAAGACTCTGCCACTCACCATGCCCGCATCATCGCCCAGATGGACGGGCAGGGATTGTCCGGGGTTCAGATTGCCCGCCAGACTTTCCGGCACATTGACCAGCAGTTGCTTGGGTCCACCACTGCCCAGCACCATGAGCGGCTGACCGGGCTGCACAATATCCCCCGGATTGACTTCCTTTGCGAGGACTACGCCCTGAAAGGGGGCGATGGAAACCGAGTTGTTCATCTCCGCCTCGATTTGACGGATTCTCCAGGCTGAAGCCTCCAGTTGGGTTTGCGCCTTCAGGGCAGTGGCTTCCCGGTTTCCCAGATTGGAGAGATAGGTGGCCCAGGGATTTTGGCTGTTGCCCATCATGGCCTTGAAACCTTCTCCCATCCAGGTAAAGGGATTCATGAAGGAGGGGGGGGCATAATTGTATAGCTGATATCCATATTGGGAATAACCGTTGTGCAGGGCGACTTCAGCAGCCTGATAGTCAGCAATGGCCTGGGCTTTCTGGGCAAGTAGCTGATTGTCATCCAAAGCCACCAAGGGTTGCCCCGGCGCAACGGGCATTCCGGCCTCACCCGCCACAAATTTGACCCGGCCAGGCAACTGGGCACGCAGGGTGACCGTAAACGCCGGGATGACCCGGCCCCCCAGCACGGGGCCAATGCCGGGCGCCTCTTGCACTGTTACGAGGCTCGGCGTGGCCGCCAGTGCGCTGCCGGAGTCAAGACCAAAGAGCATCACGCCGCAAAACAACGCATATCGCCAAGTATTTCTTTGCATAAACAGGTTCCTTGCAGATTGAGAGAGACCGTATTCAGGTCAAACCATTTACCCGTATATGAGCAGAAACTGTGCCAAATATTATCTTGCTGATTTTAATGATAAATAAATTTCAGTCATAAGCCGCTGCAACACAGGCTGTTGGACGAACGGACACTTTTTGTAAAGAAATCAATGTTGCATCGGCATGTTGCAGAAAAATAGGGCAAAGCAACAAGGCGCCCGCTAGTGTAGTGTTGCATTCTGTTTGCTGCTTAAGTGGCTGTTGGCGCGAATGACC
>DYLF01000153.1 GCA_020722205.1 Desulfobacca acetoxidans | reverse complement strand
CTTCTGCGGGCGAAGCAAGAGTTGAAATTAACCCGGTGGTTGAAGAAGCTGAGCAAATATGAGGCAGTGATCCTGGACGATATCGGTTATGTGCAGCAGTCACGGGAAGAGATGGAGGTGCTATTTACCTTGTTGGCAGAACGCTATGAGCGAGGCAGCGTCATGATCACCAGTAATCTGCCGTTCTCCAAATGGGAAGCCATCTTTAAAGACCCCATGACCACGGCCGCGGCCATCGACCGCCTGGTGCATCACTGCGTCATTATCGAGCTGAACATCCCCAGTTACCGGATGGAACAGGCTAAACGTTCCCAAGAATAAGATCAATCAAATGTCGCTGTCAGCAGAAATAATTGTCGTTATAAGACCCCCGGCGCCAGCAAGCCTCGGCCGGATGGGAGTCCAGTTGTTTAAGCTGAATTAGTCGAGATTAAGTCTGACAGTTCTGATAAACTCAAGAGAGAAAATGGAGGAACTGTCGGATGACCACGGAGCAAAAGATCATCAAGAACAAGTTGGGTTTGCTGAAGCTGGCTGAGACGTTGGGTAACGTTTCCCAAGCCTGCCGGGTGATGGGCTATTCCCGGGACACCTTCTATCGATTCAAAGAATTGTATGACACCGGCGGAGAGCTGGCCCTCCAGGAGATCAGCCGCAAGAAACCCATACTCAAGAATCGAGTTGAGGCACACGTCGAAAAGGCGGTGGTGGATTTTGCCATTGAGAAGCCGGCTTACGGGCAGCTGCGGGTGTCCAACGAACTCAAGAAGCAGGGCATCTTTGTCTCTCCCGGTGGGGTGCGTTCCATCTGGCTGCGCCATAATCTGGGAACCTTTCGGCAGCGCCTGAAGGCCCTGGAGGCCAAGATGGCCCAGGAGAATCTCATCCTCTCCGAGGAGCAGCTTAGGGCTTTGGAGCGTTCCAAGGCGGAGAAGGAGGCCTGCGGGGAGATCGAGACCCACCATCCGGGGTATCTGGGCGCCCAGGACACTTACTATGTCGGTACCCTCAAAGGGGTAGGCCGGATTTATCAGCAGACCTTCATCGATACCTATGCCAAGGTTGCCTTCGTCAAACTCTATGACCGGAAAAATGCCCTGGTAGCCGCGGAGATGCTCAATGACCGGGTGATTCCCTGGTATGAAGAACAAGGGGTCCGGCTGCTGCGCATCCTCACCGACCGGGGCACGGAATACTGCGGCAACCGGGAGCATCACGAATATCAACTCTACCTGGCCCTTGAGGACATCGACCACTCCAAAACCCAGGCCCGGTCACCGCAGAGCAACGGCATCTGTGAGCGTTTTCACCGCACCATCCAGAATGAATTTTATGCGGTAGCCTTTCGGAAGAAAATTTACCGGAATATCGCCGAACTCCAGGCGGATGTGGATCTGTGGCTGACGGAGTATAACGAAGAGCGCACCCATAGCGGCAAGTACTGCTTCGGCAAGACCCCCATGCAGACTTTCCTGGAGGCCAAGCACCTGGCGGAGGAGAAGATGTTGGACAGGTTGCAGCCCCAGGAAGGAAGGGAGGCGCTGGCCCTGCATTAATTCAGCTTCTATTGCCGGAGCCGGAAGGCCGCTTCTCCCGCCGTCGCCTATCTTCCCCGGAGCATGAGCCAAGCCAGGCGGTCAAGGCCGAGCGCAGCGAGCCGCAGGGAAGCCTTGACGGCCTTGCTGCTCATGCTATCCTGGTAAGGCGATGGCGAGAGAGGATGATGGGAAAGGATTTATGTTGTCAGGTTGTTCAGTTATGTCAGACGAAATCTCGTCTATTACAGTT
>DYLF01000152.1 GCA_020722205.1 Desulfobacca acetoxidans | reverse complement strand
CCCTATCAACCAGCTGACCTATAAAAAGCTGTGGCCGGAGAACCGGATGAGGCCGGGGCTAGACCCCTGTGGCCTTAGGGGCCCTTTTTTCAAATGCCACCTCATCCGGTTCCATGGCCCTGGGCCCGTTGGAGGGTTATCAACCCACACACAGATGGCAGGCCATGGAGAATCTCTCCGGCCACAAAAGGAGATAAACCCCTATGAATAAAGTATATGGCATAGACCCAGGAAGGAGCAGTTTCACGGTGGCCAATCTGGGGGGAGATACCAGGAGCTTCCCAAACACTGAGCCTGGATACCAGAGCTGTCTCTCCTGGATAGGCCAGGAACCTGTGATTGTTGTGGTTGAAGGGAGGGGGAATGGGGTATCTAGGCTGTGTGTCCTTCTCAAAGAGCGCGGCCAAAAGGCTCTGGAGGTGAACCCCATGACCTCCGGGAGGCTGTCTGAGGCCATGACACAGGATAAGACGGATAAACTGGATGCCATGAATCTGGCCAGGATAGGCGCGCTCATGGGTCATGAGCTTTCGGAGGTCAGGGATGATTACAGGACCCTGGCTCTCAGGGAGATGGGAAGAGAGCTCTCTGGCATCAAGAAGGACCTGAACAAGCATCTTAACAGGCTTCACAGGCTCCTCGCCCTGACATACGGCCCTGCATACAGAAGGATGTTCCCGCGCATAAGCCCCCTTGCTTTATCCTTCTACGAGGCCTTCCCATCCGCGGCCCTGGCCCTTGAGGCTGGATCAGAAAGGATAGCAGAGTTTCTTACGGAACATGGGGGAAGAAGATACGGGTATCAGATGGCCAGGAAAAGGGCTGAGGCCATAATGGACATCCTGAACCACCAGGACCACTTTCCACAGGACATTCATATCCAGACCCTCTGCCGGAGGATAAAACGCCTTATAAGGGAAATAGAGCTCCTCAGGGAACAGAAAGAGGAGGTGATAGACCAGATAAATAACCTGGCCCCAGATGAGGTGAATCTCCTGTGTTCCCTGAGGGGAGTGAACAGAACCCTGGCCGCGGTGATCATATCTGAGATAGGCAGTATAGGGAGATTCGGGGATTCCAGGAGCCTGGCTTGTTACGCTGGACTTACGCCTGCCCAACATCAAAGCGGCAATACCTTCTTCACAACATCCCGACATAGGTGCAACAGGATACTGAAGTGGGCCTTTTATCACCTGGCCATGCTCAGGATCAGGTATGACCCTGATGCTAAGCAATACTACCAAAGAAAGATAAGCGAGGGTAAAAAGCCCTTTCAGGCCAGGGCCGCTGTGGCCAGGGTTCAAGTTGGGATCATCTGGAGCATCTTGACCAGGGGGACCCCTTATGTATGAGATTAATAAAGTGTTGGAGGGTTGAAAAATCCCGTCAGGTTGAAAGTCCAGCCGAAAAATCTTCAAACGATCATCACCACAGGCTCTCCCGGCTGGACTTTCAAGAGGACATTTCTGTGGATTGGGGTTTTTGCCTTGCCGATGACCCATAGTCAGCGTGAAAGATAAACCGGGATTTTTCAGGGGTTTAATTTGGTTGTTCGTTGCCTGCCAGGATCACAAATCAAATTTCCGGGTAGCGAGGCCCTGGGTGCAAGGACTCTCCTTGTCAGGTTGGAAAACCCGACCCCGGAGACCTTCGGTTCAGGGCTACCCCCAATATTTTAAACGGGTAGCCAGGGGTTTCAACCCCTGGGAGCTCATTTCCCCTTTCCCTGGGATAAATCTCTCCTGCGCTCCGCTTGGAGACCTTCGGTTCAGGGCTACCCGATGGCGGAGGTGTAAG
>DYLF01000007.1:48487-52471 GCA_020722205.1 Desulfobacca acetoxidans | reverse complement strand
TGGTGGCCGCCGGCGTGGACAAGGACGGCAACCGACTTTTTTTGGCCACCCGGAGCTTCACCCTGTACCGGCAGATCACCCCGGCCTTCTGGATTGCCAGCGCCATCCTGCTCCTAGTCTATGTGGTCATCGCCGCCGAGTGGATGCACCGCACTCTGGCCGCCTTACTTGGTGCTGCCCTGGTGCTGTTTATCTCCTACACCGCCGGCACCTTTGACGAGAACTACTTCATCCTCTCTTTTGAAGACGCGATCCATGCCATTGACATGAATGTCATCTTCCTGCTCATGGGCATGATGATCATCGTCGGGGTGCTAAAAAAGACCGGCATCTTCCAGTGGCTGGCCTACAAGTCATATGCCCTGGCCCGGGGGAACATCTTTATCCTGTCCGCCGTCCTGATGGTGGTCACCGCCGTCACCTCCGCCTTCCTGGACAACGTCACCACCATGTTACTGATGATCCCGGTGACCATCGAAATTGCGGTCACCCTGAAGATCAACCCCATCGCCTTTCTGGTGCCCGAGGTATTTGCTTCCAATGTGGGCGGCACCGCCACCCTCATCGGCGACCCGCCCAATATCCTGATCGGGTCTTACGCCAAGCTGACTTTCGCCCAATTTATCACCAATCTCACAGTCATCTGCGTCATCTGCCTGGCGATCAGCGCGGTCTATTATCTCTATTGGTATAAAAAGGATTACCTGAAGGCCGAAGTCAAGGACGTGGACCGCACCATCGCATACCTGCGAGAGGAATACCGCATCACCAACGCCAAACTGGCGGCCATGGGTCTCAGCCTCCTGGGTTTCACCATTTTTTTGTTCATCATCCACGGGGTGTTGCACATGGAGCCTTCCATTGCCGCCCTCATCGGTGCCATGTTGCTCCTGGCCATCTCCCAGGTGGATATCGTGGAGATGTTGGAGCACGAAGTGGAGTGGCCCACCCTGGTCTTCTTCATCGCCCTTTTCATGGTCATCGCCGGGGCCGAAGAGACCGGCCTCATTCAGATGATCGCCGAGTGGGTGCAACAGGTCTCCGGCGGCTCCTTAACCCTGGCCATCATCATGGTCCTCTGGGTCTCGGCCATCGCCTCCGCCTTCATTGACAACATCCCCTTCACCGCCACCATGCTGCCCATCATCGCTTACCTCAACACCGTGCTCCCCGGCACGGACAACAACGTCCTCTGGTGGGCTCTGGCCTTGGGGGCCTGTCTGGGCGGGAACGGCACCATGATCGGCGCTTCGGCCAACGTGGTTACTGTGGGCCTGGCGGAAAAAGCCGGCTACCCCATCTCCTTCCTGTACTACCTGAGGGCCTGCTGGTGGCCCATGATTATCACCGTCTTCCTGTGCATGGGATATTTGTTGATCGCCTATTAGGCTATAGGTTGGGGGGATAGGTCGAAATATAAATGAACCACCGAAAGAAGCAGAACAGCCGCCCCCCTGGCACCCGGACCCCATATAATAACGGAGATAGCACTTTGAAAATCAAAGTGCTACTTGTGGACGACGAAGAACAATTTGTGAACACCCTGGCCCAGCGCTTAGAAGCCAGAGAGTTCGTAGTAGACACCGCCCTGGAGGGCGAGCGCGGTCTGGTCATCCTCAAGAACAAAGATATGGACGTGGTCATCCTGGACGTCCTCATGCCCGGCTTAAGCGGTATCGATACCTTGAGGGAAATCAAAAAGCTTCGGCCCCTCACCGAGGTCATCATGCTTACCGGCCACGCCACGGTGGAAACGGCCATTGAGGGCATGAAACTGGGGGCGTACGACTATCTCCTGAAACCTACGGAGATTGAAGACCTGGTAGCCAAGATCACCAAGGGCCACGCCCGCCAGGCGGAGCACGAAGACCGCATCCGCCAGGCCACCGTTGCCAAGATCGCCCAAAAAGGCGGCTGGTAATCAACCGTTTTCGGTTTTCCGTTATCAGGGAAGACAAATCCTCTGACCTGGTCAGAAAACCACCACATCTGTAAAAGGGGCGGGGATCGCCCCGCCCCCACCTCCAATCTTCTGCTAATCAATATCCGCGCTATTCCAAAATGGGCCTTTCAACTTGGAAAATTCCAAAAAAGAGATAAAATGTCCACCAAACACCATAATCCTACAAAGAAAACCTTAGAGGCATCTCCAACCGACCAAGAGAGGAAGACGCGACACCGAAGGTCGCCGATATTATTTTCATAATCTGGCCCCCTCGGTAAAAATGTTGTGGAGGGAGAAGAGGCTGTGTGAGTTGCCCTGGTAACGTTTACGGGGCCATCAAGATTGATTACTATGGCAAACTGGTGGAGAAGGCGAAGAAGGTCATGATGGGATACAACCTTGCGGCCCATAAAAAGGTAAACTCCGGAGTTGAGGGGCTTTAGCGCGCAAGAAATCTATACTTGGCGGCAGGCGATGAACAATTAATGGGCCTTATTCATAGCAAACCGGGAAGAGCCATTTTGCTAACTTTGTTTCATCCCCGCGGGTCATGGATGTGTAGTTATCGTTATGGCGGGGGAAACGGGAGAAAGGAGAGAAAAAAAATGAATTTGAGCTGCCCTACGGAAGTGGCACCAGATCGGCGACTGTGGACGAAAATTTGTTTCTGTCTGTGGTTCATCTCCATCATGTTCCTCAGTATGGGGTGTGCCCAGGAAAGTCAGATCACTTTTGATACGGCCTATCAGGTGGTGTTTTTGGATAACGGCCAGGCATTTATCGGCAAACTGGAAAAAACCGGTTCCGCTTATCCCATTCTCCGCGATGTTTTTTATATCCAACGCCAAGTGGAACAGGATAAGAAAGAGACCAGAAATATCTTGGTCAAGCGGGGCAGCGAGTGGCACGGCCCTGATTTCATGCGGATTAACGCCCGACACATCGTCTTGATCGAACCGGTATCGCCCGATTCCCGGGTGGCTCAGCTCATAACTGAGGCTAAGTCCACACGCCCTGAAAAGGTTAAATAAGCGGCCGCACTTGGCTCACAGCTTACGGCTCACGACATAAAGGTTTTTAATTCTGGACATTTCCAGGTTTTTTGGATAAACAGTCCTGCATGTGACTCCGGCCCACCCAAGGGCTTGATGATGTCAAGCTCAGCCATCATTTTGACTTCGAACTTTTAACCTTGAGCCTTGTACGTTGATCCTTTCATATGCTTAGGTATCCGACTAGTGCAGAGGACGTCTGCCGGGTTGCGGGGGACTTCCGGTTGGCCCTGATCTTGGGTGGGGCCAGAAGCGGCAAGAGTCGGCTGGCTCTGCGCCTGGCAGCCGCCAAACCCGCCCCCCGCCTGTACGTGGCCACAGCCCAGCCCGGGGACCCGGAGATGGCCGCCCGCATCGAGCGGCACCGCCGGGAGAGGGGGCCTGAGTGGGACACCTGGGAAGTCCCTCTGCATTTGCCCACGGCTTTGGCAGAGGTGCCGGGGGCCTACCAGGCGATCCTGGTGGACTGCCTGACCATGTGGATCTCCAATGTACTCATCTCCCAACAGCCGCCGCCGGAAATGGAACCTGTGGGCGATACCTGGTGGGAGAAGCCGACCTTACCGCCGGCTTGGGAGGAGAGGCGGCAGGAGTGGCAGGTCCTCTGCCAGAGGTTCTTCAGCGTTTTGGCCTCTCTCGCTACTCCGCTGGTTCTGGTGAGCAACGAAGTGGGTTGGGGGATTGTCCCAGACCACCCTTTGACTCGCGAGTTTCGGGATCGGGTGGGTTGGCTCCACCAGCGTCTGGCCGAAATGGCCGACCTGGTCATCCTGGTGGCGGCGGGTCTGCCCATGATTTTGAAGGGTTTAAAGCTAACAGATTAGGAGGCTTGGAAGAATAAAGTGCTGGATGATCTGGAAAATGCTTTACAGGAAGTAATTGCTGGCATTGCCCCAGTGGACCCGGCCTGGCTGGCCCGGGCCCAGGAGCGCCTGGATGCCCTCACCAAACCGCCCGGCAGCTTGGGGCGGCTGGAGGAATTGGCGG
>DYLF01000007.1:0-48472 GCA_020722205.1 Desulfobacca acetoxidans | reverse complement strand
CTACGTGGCCATCCGAGAGGAATTGTTCCCGCCGCTGGCCCACAAGCGGGTGGTGGTTTTCGCCGCCGACCATGGCGTTGTGGCCGAAGGCATAAGTGCTTATCCTCCTGAGGTCACCTTTCAGATGGTTTATAATTTCTTGCAAGGCGGCGCCGGCATCAACGTCCTGGCCCGCCAGATGGGCGCCCAGGTGGAGGTGGTGGACATCGGGGTCAATTATGATTTCAGCTCTGTGCCGGGTCTCATTATCAAGAAAGTGGCCTATGGTTCCCGGAACATGGCCCAGGAGCCGGCCCTGACTCGGGCGGAGGCTCTACAGGCCTTGTGGGTGGGGATTGACCGGGCCCGGGAAGCCGTGGCGGCCGGAGTTGACGCCTTGGCGGCCGGAGACATGGGCATCGGCAACACCACCCCAGCCGCGGCGCTAGCCGCGGTCTTTACGGGCAAACCGGTCGGGGCGGTCACCGGCCGGGGAACCGGCATCACTGAAGCTACCTTGCGCCACAAGGTAGCCGTGATCAATCGGGCCCTATCTAGGCACTGCCCCTCCCCTCAGGAGCCCCTAGAGGCTTTAGCCGCAGTGGGGGGGCTGGAAATCGCCGGCATCGCCGGTCTCATCCTGGGAGCAGCCGCGGCTCGGCGACCACTTTTACTGGATGGCTTCATCGCCACCGCCGGCGCCCTAGTGGCCGTGCACCTGGCTCCGGCAACCCAGGATTATCTCATCGCCGCCCATCGCTCCGTGGAACCAGGCCACCAGCTGATGCTCGATCATCTCGGCCTGAAACCCCTGCTCAACCTGCAACTGCGCCTGGGGGAAGGCACCGGCGCCGCCCTCGGCTTTGGCCTCCTGGAAGCCGGTTGGCGCATTTATAAGGAAATGGCCACCTTTGCCGAAGCCGGCGTCGCCGCCAAGCCCAAATGAAATGCACCCTGCCCCTGGCTCTCACCTTTCTCACCATCCTGCCTTGGCCCCGCCTGCCTCTAGCTGCCGGCCCCGAGCTGGCCCGTTCCCTGTTCTGGTTCCCTTGGGTGGGGGCTCTTTTGGGACTGCTCTTCTGGGGCTCCTGGCTGGGCTTGACGATCGTCTTCCCAACCCTGGTGGCCGCCGCCCTACTTTTGGGGCTGTCGGTGGTCATCACCCGAGGGCTGCACCTGGACGGCCTGGCGGACACCGCCGACGGGCTGGCCGGGGGACAGACCCCGGAAGCCCGCCGCCGCATCATGAAGGATTCCCGCCTGGGGGCCTTTGGGGCCATGAGCCTGGTTCTGGTGCTCCTCCTGAAATATACCCTGTTCCTGGGCTTGGCAAATAAAGGCCTCAGCCGCGGCTTTCTCCTTTATCCCATCGTCAGCCGCTGGGGGATGGTGCTTTTGGCCTACTTCTCCCCCTATGCCCGCCCCGAAGGCGGCTTGGGCCAGGCCATGACCAGCGGTGCTGGGGGCAGCACCATTCTGGGGGCCACAGTGAGCACCCTGCTGCTGGCCACCGCCGCGGCCGGCCTCAAGGCCTTACCAATTATCGGAGTCAGCGCCGTGGTCACCTGGCTTGCCAGCCGCTACTTCCGACGCCAAGTGGGGGGGGTCACCGGCGACACCCTGGGAGCCGTCAACGAACTACTGGAAGTCCTGGTCCTGGCTTTATTAGCGGCCCAGCTTTGATGGTTGCGAAAAAAGCAATTTTGCGGGGTCATCAGAGTTCATGGTGGTTACCTCATCACATCATAAAGTCATTCTCGTCCACCTGTTCATTATTATTTTCGCCGTTCACCTGCTCTATGTCTTTTTTGTGCAGCTCCCCCAAAGGGAAACGAGACTAACGGGAAGAAAGACGCCGGCCGGCGGTTTTTATCACCTCGCCCTGTTTGACGATGAATATGACTATGTCACCCTGGCTCATCATCTGAGCCGCCAAGGCGTCTTTACCCTAAACGGCCGCCAACCCACAGCCGGCCGGGTTCCTCTTTATCCCTTGCTGCTGGCGCCTGTATTAGTCTTCACCGCCAATGCCGCCTGGGTCCTGTGGATAAACTGTCTCCTCACTGCCATTGCCGCCTTGGGGTGCTATTTCCTGGGCAGGCTATACTGGTCACCAAGGGCGGGGCTGATCGCCATGGCCCTGGCCGGATTCAGTCCCCACACCTTTAACTGGTTCCTATGGCTGCAGGCCGAAGCTCTGCTCTCGGTTTTGCTGATTTATTTCCTGGTTTCTTTGACCTGCCTGATAAAATCTCCAAACCAATGGTATGCCAGTGGCAGCGGTATTCTGGCGGGCCTGGCCGCCCTTACCAGACCTGAGGCCGTCCTCCTTATTCCCTTGTATCTGGTTTATCTCTGGTATCATTTCCGCCGCTCCTGGCGGCCGGGCGGCAGGTTGGTCCTGGTCTATCTAATCTGCGCGGGCGCGGTCATCGCCCCCTGGGTAGGTAGAAATTATGCCGTCCTGAAATTTCCCGGCCTCTCCAGCCTAGGAGGCTTCACCTTTGCCGGCGGACAAAACGAAAAGACCCTGGCCCACCATCCCGGCTCCTGGTATGCCTTCGGGGCCTACGCTTCCGCCGCAGAGCTTAAAAAAACCGCCGCCCTGAGCGAAATCGACTTCGACCGCTATCTCTGGCAGCGTGGCTGGCGGATAATTCAGA
Organism: Desulfobacca acetoxidans; assembly: GCA_020722205.1. Taxonomy (GTDB): domain Bacteria; phylum Desulfobacterota; class Desulfobaccia; order Desulfobaccales; family 0-14-0-80-60-11; genus DYLF01. The sequence continues at coordinate 45,830 of DYLF01000007.1, read as the reverse complement.
CCCTGACTTGGCCGCAGTTTTTGTTCCTGGAAATAAACAAACTTCATAGAACCTTTAAGCCCAGTTTCCGGGCTTGGGGCAAAGAATTCAATTGTGAGCGGCTGAACCTGATCCTGGTCACCCCTTATTTTCTGTTGTATCTGAGCTTCGGGGTGCTCCTGATATCTTGTGTCCTAATCCGCAGCCAACCGGCGTTTCCTGACCTTGTCGTCCTGCTGCTCAGCTTTTTGGTGCCGCTGACCGTGACCTTGATATTTTGGGGGGCCATCCGCTTCCGAACCCCTTATGAGCCGGTGGCTTTCACCATCTGTGCAGGATACCTTGATAAATTTCTGGGGAAAAAATATAATTAAACATTGTCCGCAAAAACTGGCCCCGATCTTAAAGGCACGGCTTGCCGTGGGCGAGTTCCTGGGAACGCGGACTTTCACCATAAAAACTTATTAAACTGGTTAAACAGGGCAGGGGCTAAGGGTAAGGCCTGGTTGCCTGGTGGCTTTTACTTTTGCCGAATCAAGTAAGATTGAGGATTTCTTATGATAGAGGACGTTTCTGAAGTCAAAAACAAGCTCAATGATTTTCGCGAGCGGTTGATAGCCCTCAGAGGTTATCTTTGAACTGGAGGATAAACAGAGGCGTATTCAGCAGTTGGACGAAATGATGGGGGCTGTGGATTTCTGGGAAGATGCGGCCCGGGCCGCCGCCTGCCAAAAGGAGCGCCGCCAGTTGCTGCAGACTATAGAAGCCTGGCAGAAATATGACAATGAGATCGAGGACTTGGCAGTGCTCCTGGAACTGGCCCAGGAGGAGAACGAACAGGAGGCTCTCCAGGAAGTCACCCGAAATCTAAAAGGCCTGGAAAAAGCCCTGAGAGAGTGGCAACTCCAACTCCTCATGATGGGGGAGGATGATCAGAAAAACGCCATCGTCACCATTCACGCCGGCGCCGGTGGCACTGAAGCCCAAGACTGGACGGAAATGTTATTGCGCATGTACCTGCGCTATGCCGAGCAGAAGGGCTATAAAGTTCAAGTGTTGGACCTCTTGCCGGGTGATGAGGCTGGGCTCAAAAGCGTCACTTTCACCGCCAGCGGGCCTTATGCTTATGGCCACCTAAAGGGTGAAAGCGGCATCCACCGCCTGGTGCGCATCTCACCCTTTGATGCCAGCGGCCGCCGCCACACCTCGTTTGCCGCCGTCCAGATTCTCCCCGAAGTGGATGACCGCATTGTGGTGGACATCAATGAGAAAGACCTGCGAATAGATACCTTCCGGGCCAGCGGCCCCGGCGGCCAGCACGTCAACAAGACCAGTTCCGCGGTGCGCCTGACGCATCTGCCCACGGGTATTGTGGTGTCCTGCCAGAGCGAAAGATCCCAGCACCGCAACCGGGAATTGGCCATGAAAGTCCTCCGGGCCCGACTTTATGACCTGGAACGTCAGAAACGGAACGTCAAAAAACAGGAAATCCAGGAGACCCAGAAAGACATTGCCTGGGGCAGCCAGATCCGCTCTTACACTCTCCAGCCTTACCGTCTCATCAAGGACCACCGCACCAAATACGAGGAGGGCAACGTGGACGCGGTGCTGGCTGGTGAGCTGGACGGATTTATTGAGGCTTATCTGTTAAAAGGGCAATAAACCGCTCCCCTTATCTCTTGACAACTCCTGCCGGCAGGCCTTAAATTTAATGAATTTTATGACTTGGGGGGACGTTTGGCCATGATCGCTTTAAGACATTTACTCGAAGCCGTGGCCACGGTAGTGGGCTGGGCCCTGGACATTTATATGTGGCTCATAATCGCCCGGGCCATTCTGTCCTGGGTTAATCCTGATCCGTACAACCCTATCGTGCGCTTTCTCTATAGCATTACCGAACCACTGTTGTCGGCTGTGCGCCGCCGGCTGCCTCTGATGTTCGGGGGGATGGACTTTACCCCCCTGGTCATCTTGGCCGCCATCCTCTTCCTGAAGATTTTCCTGGTGCAGACTATCCTGGACTATGCCCGCCTGATTCAGTGAGCATTGACCCATGGCCAATTATTACCAACCGACTTGTCAGGGCTATCTCTTGCTCCTGCATGTAGTGCCGGGAGCTTCCCGCACCGAGGTGGCTGGCCTGCATGGTGAGCGCTTGAAAATAAAGGTGGCGGCCCCCCCGGAAAAAGGGGCGGCCAATGCAGAGCTGCTGAAATTTCTGGCGCGCCGCCTGGGGCTGAAAACAAACGCCTTGCATCTCCGCCTGGGAACCCACAGCCGGGAAAAAGTGGTGGCCGTGCAAGATTTTTCCCCTGAGGTGGCTGCTCGCCTGCAAGAGCTCCTCTCCTCTCCCTGACCACCACTCCCTGCCTCCGCAGCGCCTTTTTTCCTCCTAATTGCCAACCACCATCATCTTGACAAAGAGCTGAAGGGTGATAACTATTTAAACAATACCAGGAGGTGTAGTTTGCCCTGACTCTGCCGATATAGTCTAGCGACAATGTTTGATTATTATGAAATTCTAGGAGTGCCGCGCCAAGCCTCCCAGGAGGAAATCAAGAGCGCCTACCGGCGGTTGGCCCTGAAGTATCACCCCGATCGCAATCCTGGGAACAAGAACGCCGAGGAGCAATTTAAAAGGATTTCAGAAGCTTATCAGGTTCTCTCCGACGCGGAACGAAGGCAATTGTATGATCTTTATGGTCATGCCGGCCTGAATGGCCTGGATCTTGGCGCCGGTTTCAGCGGTTTCGATGATATCTTCGGCAGTTTCGGGGATATTTTTGAGGAATTTTTTGGCTTTGGAGGGCGGCGTCACAGCCAGGCTCCTCAGGCGCAACCCGGTGCAGACCTGCGGTATCAGATAACCCTCACCCTGGAACAAGTGGTTAAGGGTCTGGAGACTGAGATCGAGGTCGAGCGCCGGGAAGTATGCGACCATTGTCAGGGTCAGGGAATGGAACCCGGTAGCCAGCGGCAAGCCTGCCCCCAATGCGGTGGCCGCGGTCAAGTCAGCCAGAGCCGTGGCATCCTCCGTGTTTTCACCACCTGTCCCAGATGCCGGGGGACGGGCAGTTATATCTCTTCCCCTTGCCGAGCCTGTGGCGGGGGCGGCACCGTCAGAAAGAGAGACCGAGTCCAGGTACGCATTCCGCCGGGCATGGATAACGGCACCCGTTTGCGCCTGCGGGGAGAGGGCGAACCCGGCCGTTTCGGTGGTCCGGCCGGAGACCTTTACGTTGAAGTGAGAGTAGCCCCCCATCATCTGTTCAAACGGCAGGGCAAGGACCTCTATTATCAGGCTGAGTTGTCCTTTGTGGCTGCCGCCCTGGGAGCGGAAATTGAGGTTCCCACCATGAACGGCCAAACCACGCTGACCATACCGCCGGGGACGCAGTCAGGCGCCACCTTTCGCCTGCGGGGGGAGGGCGTTCCTGATCTGCGTAACCACAAGCGTGGTGATCTGGTGGTGCAGGTGTCGCTTCTCACCCCCACCAATCTGACCCCCCACCAAGAGGAGCTGCTGAGAGAATTCCTCAACCTGGAAAAGGCCTCGCCGCAATAGGCTCGACCACAGAAAGTGGTGCGTCTTGACCTTAGAAAAGAGACTTTTGGGAAGCACCGGGGCGGAGGTAACGCTTTTGGGTTTGGGCGGTGAGGGGGCGTTGCGCAGCCGCGGACAGGAGCGCCAAGCCCAGGCGGTCATAGAGGCCGCGCTGGCGGCCGGCGTCACCTATTTTGAGTCAGCCCGGGCCTAGGCGGGCAGCGAAGCCTATCTGGGTTCAGGCCTCAGAGGATACCGCGATAAAATCTTCCTGAGCAGCAAGTCCCACGCCCGCAGTCGAGTGGCAGCCGAGGCTCACTTGGCCGCCAGCCTGAAAAATTTGCAGACCGACCATCTGGACCTCTGGCAGGTTCATGAGGTGAGAACGGAGGAAGATCTGACTGCCCTTAGCGCTCCGGAGGGAGCGCTGACGGCTTGCCGCTGGGCCAAAGAGGAGGGATTGACCCGCTTCCTGGGCATCACCGGTCACCACGATCCCGGCATCCTGCGCCGGTCGTTGGAGCTGGATGAGTTTGACACCGTATTGTTGCCGGTTAATCCGGCGGAACCCCACTTCCGCAGCTTCCTCCCCTTGGCCCAAGAGGCCGCCGCCCGTGGTTTGGGGGTGATCGGCATGAAAGTCTTATGCCGGGGCTTGCTACCGCAACTCCAGATAGCGCCTTTAGCAGAGATAATCGCCTAGGCGTTGAGCCAACCGGTGAACCTGGTGGTGATCGGCGCGGATTCGGTGAACCAGGTCCAGGAACTGGTGACAGCAGCCCGGGATTTTCAGCCCCTCTCCCCTCAGGCCCAACATCAACTGGAAAAAGCTGTGGCCCCCTTTGCCCGGGGTCTGATGTATTACAAACCTTAGACTTCCGCTCACTCCCCGGCAGCCTTGCCAGCCTTTTCCATCCTGGCCGTTGCCAGCTCTTTCTTGACGTACCAGTCGATCTGGCGGCAGATACCTTTAATCACCTGGGTCTCCTGGGCCTTGAGCCCATGGCGGTTGAACAAGCGGCGCACCTTCAACATCCAATATTCCGGATTCTGATGACTGATGAAATTGATCTTCACCAACGTCTCCTGGAGCATGGCGTACATGGATGCCAGTTCCCGGGAGTTGGCCCAACGGGGTTCGAAACGGGGATTTGTCGCAGAAGCGACGAAAATCTCATATCCAACGACCATTACTGCCTGTGCCAGATTCAGCGAGGAACAGTCAGCCGTGGGGATCGTCACCAGAGCATGGCAGAGAGGCAATTCCTTGTTGGTCAGTCCCCAGTTTTCCGGGCCGAAGAGAAGGGCAATATCATTGTGAGGGGAGAGTTCAATGAGGCGTTGGGCAATGTCCCGCGGGGTAAAAACTTCCTTGCGGATGCCGCCCAATCGGGCGGTGGTGCCGACCACATAGGAAAAAGGCGCTAATGCCGTGGCCAGGTCATCGTAGATGGTCATACTTTTTAGGAGATGGGCGGCTGCGCCGGTGGACATCATGCGCATGCGCTCCCAATCCACACTCTCCGGCTGGACCAATATGAGGCGCTTGATGCCGGTATTGCAGGCCGCTCTTGCCACTGCGCCGATGTTTTCCGGCAACTGCGGACGGTTAAGTACAATGGCCAGCCGTTCCAGCCGCACCCCGACCTGTTGGGGGGCTCTGTTCTCCTGCTTTGTCATCAACCCTACTGTACCACAAAACAGTCCATCAGCAAGACCGCATGGCATATTGGACTTTAATTGGTGCCCATCCGGAAACCTCGGTCCTCACTGGTAGCGGCAGGCCGTGCCGAGTCCTAAGTCCCGGCAAAGGGGGCTTTCCGGATGAGAAATGATTAGGTAGAATCTTAATATATGATTACTTTTCTTCACCAACGCCCTCTGTGGGTATCTGGATTTGAGGGAAGAGACCATATCGGGCGGATGTGCGGCGGTCTTGGCCGATTTTCTGGGCCCAACTGGACTAACCTTATCTTAACAGGGGAGTGCTACGATGTCTCAGACAACCATGGAAGGCAATCAGGTGCAGCGCTGGCGCCCTGCTCCCAGGGCTTTTTTCGTTTATTACGTGGCGCTGTTCCTATGTTTTTTTGGTCCCCTGATCAACCCGGAAGCCGGGCTGCCGCAGTGGCTGGGGATTCTTTTGGGTGTGCCTATTCTGATCTTGGTGGCATACTGGCTGTGGGGACAGGAGTATCTGGCAGACTCCCGGGGAGTGGCCCACGTGTGGCGCTGGCCGGCCAGCCGGCAGGAGATCGCCTGGCAGGAACTGGGGAGGATTGAGGTAAAACGGGGCCTGACTCAAAGCCTGCTCAACGTCGGCAACTTGGTCCTGCAAAACCGGTCGGGGGGAAAGGAGATGTTGTGGTACGGCGTGGCTGATCCCAAGAAGGTGAAGGCGGCAATTGAGAATCAACGTGGTTATTTAAAGCACAGCTCCCCTTGAGGATCAACGTGGTTGCGGGCTGAGCCCCCGAGGGTTAGTTCACCCGCCTCTCAGGCGGCATTATCTCTTCACTTAACTCCGGCACCGCTTCGCGAGCGGTTTGCCGGATATGGGAAATAATTTCCAGCACCTCTTCCAGTTTGTCACTGATTAGCTGAATTTCTTCTGGTTGACTGCAATTGTTGCGATGTTCCAGGAGCAATAGGTCAACCAACCCGGTGACCGCGGCCAAGGGTTGAGCCAGGTCGTGCAGAGAGTGCCGAATAACTTTTAGTGCTTCCGAGGCGTCCATGCGTTTCACCCGAGACTATTCGTCTGCTTTTTTTTAAGAGATTAAAATAGCAAAAAGCAGGCCAGGTTCTGCCAGGGTATAACACTTATCGACAAGACAAGAAGTTACCTTTAATTTGGCGATTATTCTTTCCCAGTGAAACTGGGGCCTGGGAGCCTAAAGAACGCAAGGGCAGGAAGGGGAATCAGTCCCGGGGCACAGCCAACATCCGCTCCACCGCCCGCAGGGCGCGCTGCCGGCACTCCTCTTCAATGGTGATCTGATAACGGTTTTCCTGCAGGGCCGTTAGGACATCCGGGAGGGTGATGCGCTTCATGTCTGGGCATAGTAGTCCCGGAGAAGGGGAGTAGAACTGCTTGGTCGGATTTTCTTTTTGCAGAGTGTAGATGATGCCTCTTTCGGTGCCGATGATGAATGCCGTCGCCTTTGCCCGTCGCACATAGGCCAACATGCCGCTGGTGCTGCGAATCACGTCCGCCAGGTCCAGGACTGCGGGGCGGCATTCCGGGTGCGCGAGGAAGATGGCCTCGGGATGGGCCTGCCGACAGGCCAGCACTTCGGCGGCGCTGAGGCGGTCGTGAATGTTGCAGCAACCCTCCCAGTTCAGCACCTCTTTGTCCGTATGCCTGGCGGTGTAAAGAGCCAGATTGCGGTCCGGCACCATCAGCACCCGCCGGGCGTCCAAAGAGTTGACCACCTTGATGGCATTGGCGGAGGTGCAGCAGATGTCGCTGTCAGCTTTCACTGCGGCGCTCGAGTTGACGTAGGTGACTACCGGCACCCCGGGAAGCTGGGCCTTGCGCTCCCGAAGGAGCGAGGGGGTGATGGTGTCGGCCATGTAGCAGCCCACATCCAGCCGCGGCAGCAACACCGTTTTGTTCGGGCAGAGAATGGCGGCGGTCTCCGCCATGAAATGGACGCCGCAAAAGACGATTACTTCCGCCGGGGTGTTGGCCGCCATCATGGATAAGGCCAAGGAATCTCCCAAATAATCGGCCAGATCCTGAATCTCCGGTGGCTGATAATTGTGGGCCAAGAGTATAGCCCGTCTTTTCCGGAGCCAGTGGCGGATTTCTTGCCGCAAAGTGGTAAGACTCATCTGACACCTAATGTCTAGGCATATAGGAGCAATGCCAAGTAATGTATAGGTTTATCTTGTTACCTTGTTGCCTTGGGCTCGCTCCCTGACGACCCGCACTCCCGGCGGTGGAGTGAAGGTAAAGAAGCCCGCGGGGTGCCGAGCATCCATACTCAAGCGGGAGAAGGTAAATCTGGTCTCTTCCCCCAGGGCATTGCTGAATTCCAAATTTTCCACCAGATAGGTTTGGGGGTTAATGGTCAGGGTGAGACGCTTCACCTCTGGGCGGCTGACTTTGGGATACAGGTCGATGATAAAGTGCAAAGACTGGTCCGGTGGGCGGCGCCACGATATCTCAAAGTCCTGGCGAAATTTTCCCATGCCGGAAAAGAACCGCATGACCAGGTCTGACCGTAAAACCTGGTTCAGAGGGTACACCATCGCCACATTGTCCTGAGGATTATACAGCCAGACCTCCCGGCCATCGGTAATTATTTCTTTCTGCTGTTCGGGAGGGGTCTCGTATTGCCAGCGCATGCGGCAGGGCTTCTGGAAATAAAGCCAGCCCTCCGCCGTGTCCTCCTGGTTGACGGCCCGGAGGCGGGAGGTTTGGCGAAAGTGGGCTTTGAACCCGGAGGTGCGATCATACTGGGCCTGCACCCGGGTCATGACCTCCTGAGGAGTCGGGCCGGCCCACAGATTACCAGGCCAAATCAGCCAAACAGACAGAAACAACAAGCAAAGAAGGTTCATCCGGATTGCTCTCCTGATGAGAAATCTGTTGCCTTATAGAATTATTGATTATAACTATTATCGCTGACAGGTGCACCAGCCTGGATATCGGAGGGGTTGTATTTTAGATATTTTTTAGTTTATGAATACCCGGATCGACGAATACGATTATCACTTGCCGCCGGAACTGATTGCCCGCTATCCATTGGCCCGCCGGCAGGATTCCCGGCTTTTGGTAGTGGATCGAGGTAAGGGCCGATGGTGTCACGCCCAATTTCAGGACCTGTTTAGCTGGCTCGACGAGGACGACCTCCTGGTGGCCAACAACACCCAGGTCTTTCCGGCCCGTCTGCGGGGGGTAAAGAAGAGTGGCGGCAGAGTGGAAGTCCTGCTTCATCACCTGCCGGAAGCAGTGGATAACGGGGCTTCCCCCAGAAAGGCCAAAGTCAGGGCGTTCATCAGGGGGCATCGCCTCAGAGTCGGCCAGAGGTTGGTTTTCGGCCCGGATTTATGGGCCGACATCATCTCCTGTGACTCTCAGGGGAGCACCTTGTTGTTTCAATCTTCATCTCAGTCGGTTCACCAAGCCGTCAACATTTATGGAGAAGTGCCTTTGCCGCCATATCTTAGGAGACCACCGGAGGAGGTTGATTGGGAGCGCTATCAGACGGTGTTCGCCCGCTGTCCGGGAGCCATCGCCTGTCCCACCGCCGGGCTGCACTTTACGGAGGAGATACTAGAGGAGTTGGCTCGGCGCGGCACGGAGGTGGCCACCATCACCCTGCATGTGGGAGTCGGAACCTTCCTGCCGGTGCGCTTGGCCGACTTTACCAGACACCGTCTGCAGCCGGAATATTTTGAGTTGTCAGGTCAGACCGCAGCCAGGCTCAATAACGCCAAAGACCGGGGCCAACGCCTGGTGGCGGTGGGCACTACGACGGTCAGGGTGCTGGAGTACTGCGCCTCACCTCAAGGTTTCAACGCAAGCCATGGCTGGTGCGACCTCTATATCTACCCGGGCTATCAGTTCAAAACGGTGGATCGTCTGCTCACCAATTTTCACCTGCCCCGCTCCACCTTATTGCTGCTGGTGAGCGCTTTTGCCGGGCGGGAGTTGATCTTGGCGGCCTATCAAGCGGCCATTGAACAAAAATACCGTTTTTATAGTTACGGCGACGCCATGTTGATAATTTGACCCCAAGGCGAGTGGCCAAATGGAAGGGACGCAGACTTCTTTGGTGAATAATTCTGTCTAATGAACTAATCTTACCTTTAGACTAGATGTCCTCCTTTGAATTCCATCTTATAAAGTCGTTTGGGGTGGCCGGCCCCCGGCGGGGGGAAATGCGAACCCCCCGGGGTGTGGTTAACACCCCGGCCTTCATGCCGGTGGCTACTTATGGGACGGTGAAGGCCATGACTCCTGAGGAGGTCCGGGAGTTGGGCGCAGAGATTATATTAGGCAACGCCTATCATCTCTTTCTCCGGCCTGGGGTGGAGGTCATCGCCCAATTGGGTGGTCTTGGCCGTTTTATGAACTGGCCCGGCCCCATTCTGACGGATTCCGGGGGCTATCAGATCTTCAGCCTGGCGCCCTTTCGCACCATTACCAAGGAGGGGGTGCTGTTCCGGTCGCACTGGAACGGTGATTTGCATTTTTTGCCGCCGGAGAAGGTGGTGGAGTTGCAGGAGACTCTGGAGGTGGACATCATGATGTGCCTGGACGAATGCCCGCCTTATCCCTGTCCGGAGGCGGAGGTGCGGAGGGCCATGGACATCACTTATTCCTGGGCCAAGCGGTGCCGGGCGGCCTGGAAACAAAAGCGCAGCGTTTTGTTTGCCATTGTGCAGGGGGGGATGAACCCCAGTTGGCGGCAGGAGGCGGCTCAGTCCCTCAAAGAACTGAACTTCCCCGGCTATGCCTTGGGCGGCCTGAGTGTTGGGGAGGACAAGGATACCACCTATGCCATGCTCGAGGCTACGGTGCCTGAACTCCCTGAGGATAAACCCCGTTATCTCATGGGGATGGGCCTGCCTGAGGACCTGGTGGAGGGGGTGGCCCGGGGCATTGACCTGTTCGACTGCGTGGTCCCCACCCGGAATGCCAGGAACGGCCTGGCCTATACCGCCACCGGCAAGGTGAATCTGCGCAATGCCCGGAATTCTAAGGATTCAGAGCCCTTGGACGAGCATTGCCGTTGTTACACCTGTCGCCATTACTCCCGGGCCTATCTGCGCCATCTTTTTAGGTGCCGGGAGATTTTGGCCTATCGCCTTTTGACCTGGCATAATTTATATTATTACCTTAACCTGATGGCGGGAATGCGGGAGGCGATAGCAACCGGGCAGTTTGCCGCCTTCCAGCGGGATTTTTATCGAAATCGGCAATAGCCTCACCTAGTTGACGTTGAACTTTTTTGGAGGAGGAAGAACACGTGGTAAATTGGGCTTACGCGGCCGGTGCCGGTGCACCTGAAGCAGGCGGCGCCATGTGGACCTTTGTAGTGCCGATGGTCCTCATGGTCGGGATCTTTTACTTCCTGTTGATTCGCCCGCAACAACGCAAGGCGAAGGAGCACAAGCAGTTCCTGGAGAATCTGAAGCGGGGTGATCGGGTGATCACCGCGGGGGGGCTGTGCGGGGAAATCACGGCGCTGGGCGATAACACTTTGACCCTCGAAATTGCGGATAAGATCAGGGTAGAGGTGGGACGCGGCTACATAGCCGGTTTTGCCCCAAAGAAATCCGGGTAAGTGCTTGTTGCTGCCTAGTACGGAACTTGGTGTGCCTGCTGATTCCACCACCCAACAAGTCAACCGCTGTCTCGATGATTTAAAGGAGATGGCATGGGCCTGGAGCCAGATCTTTCCACAGGCGGAGTCTCCGGCCCAACACTGGCTTAAGGTACTCTCACAGGTGCAGGCTCATCTCTGGGAAGATTGTCTCCGGGTGGCGGTGGTGGGTACGGTGAAAGCCGGTAAAAGCACCCTGGTGAACGCCTTAGTGGGGCATGACGTGCTAGCGCGGGGAGCCGGTATCCTGACGGCCATGGTGACGCGGGTAATTTCCGGGTCGGAACCGCAGGCCGTCCTCAGGTTTAAGGGCTGGGAGGAGATTCACGGCGAGGTGGCTCAATCCCTGGGTTTGTTGCCCAACGACAGGCTGGTTGAGCGCGCTTCCCCCTTGGACCTGAGAAATGATTCAGACCGGGAGCTGTTGTCTCAGATTTTGGCGGACGGGGAGACTGCCGGTTACTGGCGCGGCGGCAGTCTGAACCAGGATTATCTTCTCCTCAAGGCCTACCTGGAAGGCTACCCCCTGGTGGCCGACTATCTATCCCAGGGGAGCCTCCATACCCTGGTCGGCCCCTCGCTTTCGAGCCATCAAGAGCTGGTGAGCCGGCAGGCCACTGCCGTTTACCTCAAGGACGTTTCTCTCACGATACCCAGTCCCTGGTTGCCGGTCGGCCTGGAACTGGGGGACTGTCAAGGGAGCGATTCGCCGATGCCGCAGCACTTGGCTCAGGTATTGACCTACCTGTTAAGATGCGACTTGGTGCTCTATCTTGTCAGTTCCCGGGTGGGACTCAGACAGGCGGACTTTCACTTCCTGGGCGAGCTCAAGCGCCTGGGGTTGGCCCCTTATATCCGGTTTATCATCAACTTGGACCTGACGGAACATCGTAATCTTGAGGAAATCAACAGCCTAATCAAGAGGAGCGGGGAGGAAATTTCGGCGGTGGTATCGGGGGCAGCCCTTTATGCCTTCTCCGCCCTGAAGTTGCTTTTTGAGCGGCGTCAGGAGCGGGGGGAAAAGTTGGACACCCCAGAGGGCGCCCTGCTGTCGGTCTGGGCTGGGAAGGGCGGCATGCTGGCGTTCAGCGACTCTGAAGCGCAGAGGTTCTCGGCTGATTTCACCGGCGCTATTCAGAAACTGCGAAGCCAACGACTGTCAGGGGGGAGCCTGGCCCAAGCGCGCATGGTGGCCAAGGGACTGGCGGAGCAACTGGGTTTGGTACAGGACCTGCTTAGCCGGGATCAGTCGGCTTTTCAGGAATTGGCCCAGCGGTTGCGGGAGCGCCGCCAGCCCCTGGAGGCCACCCGGCACAGCATTAAACAGACCCTGAAGGGAGCCGGTGACCATCTTAAACAGGTGTTGAAGGGGCAAATCACCGGCGCGCTGGACCTGCAGAGCGGGCTGGCGTCCTCTCTCGCTGGGTTTATCCGGGGATATGAACCGGATTGGCGGGAGTTGGTGCCGCCAGAGAACGCCAGGCCTTTTCGCCTGCTGCTCTATCAGATGTTTCAGGAATTCCAGAAAGAGGTGGGCCGGTTTGTGGCCGGCGAATTCACCAGGCAGGTGTTGGAATTCATTCGGGCCCAAGAAACTCAAGTGCGGCAGGAATTGGCCCAGATTTGCACGCCATTATCCCTGGCCTTGCAGGAAGCCCTGACCCTGTATTATCGGGAGATTGCCGCCTTGGGCTTAGCGGCTTCTTTGGCGGCGCCTGCGCTGGAATTCCCGCCGCCCCCCCAGAACCTGGAGCTGCCGGTCATGACCTTCCAAGTGGAGCAGGGGTGGCGTTGGGCCGGTGAAGCCTATGTGCGTTCCGGCCTGGAAGTTTTCAAGCGAGCTTGGCGGTATGTCAAGGGCCGGCTGGGCGTTAAGGCGGTGACCGACCCCCGGGCTCAGGTGCTGGGCGAGTTGCAGCGGGCCTTGGCGGCCATGCAGACTTGGTTTCTGGAGCAGGCAAGGCTTCAGGTGCTGGACTATGGCGAGCGTTTGAAATTCCGGTATTTCTTCCCCTTAATAGATTATTATGCCAGGAAACAGGAGATTGATTGGGAAAACTATCTGGGTTCGCTGGTGGCGGATCTGGCGGGGTTGGCTGCCGCCACCCGGCAGGCCGAGGAGGAGCGTCGGGCCGGTTTGGCACGGCTCCAGGAACTTATCCCCCGGGCGCAAGCCATTGAGAGGCAGTTAAGTGAAGGATATGAGATCTCAGTGGAATAAGGAGGGAAAGGTCAAGCAGTGAGTCTTAGGCAGTGAAAGATTGCGCTGATGGTTCAGGCTCACTCAGACGATGATGATGAACAAGCTTCCGTGGCTGGCTCTGCGAGGTATTTCCGGGGTGGGACTGGTGCTGTTTCGACGCCTGCTCCTTAAGTTTGGCAGTCCGGCGGCAGTATTTGAAGCTTCACAGAAAGAACTCGCTGCCGTCAAGGGCATATCTCCGTCAGTGGTCAGGGCTATTGTCAACTTTCGGGATTGGGATCAGGTGGAGGCTCAGCTTTTTCGCCTGCAGAACCTGGGTATAGAACTTGTCACCTTAGATGACGGGCGCTACCCCGAGCGCTTGAAGAATATTGGGTATCCACCGTCTTTTCTGTTCGTCCAAGGTGATCTTCGACCTGAAGATGACTTGGCGGTGGCGCTGGTGGGCACCCGCCAGGCCAGCCATTATGGGATGAGGGTAAGCCGCAGCCTGGCCCGGGATTTGACAGCTCAGAAGGTTACAGTGGTGAGCGGTTTGGCCCGGGGCATTGATATTGCGGCCCACCAGGGGGCGCTGGAGGGTGGGGGGCGCACCCTGGCCGTGTTGGGCTGCGGTTTGGACGTAGTCTATCCCCCGGAAAACCGGGAGTTTTATCGCCGCATCCCCCAGCAGGGGGCTTTGATCAGCGAGTTTCCCTTGGGGACGCCGCCGGAGCCGCATAATTTTCCCATTCGCAACCGCCTCATCAGCGGCCTGTCCCGGGGGGTGGTGGTGGTGGAAGCGCCGCTTAAGAGCGGGGCTCTTATCACTGCCGACCGGGCCTTGGAGCAAGGCCGGGAAGTCATGGCGGTGCCCGGCCCCATCAATTCCCCCACCAGTGCTGGTGCTCACCGCCTTATTCAGCAAGGCGCCAAGCTGGTACACGACGTGCGGGATATCCTGGAAGAGATTTCCCCCACCTTCCAAGCTTCCGCCAAAAGCGCTCCCCCCGCCTCCCCGCGACTCACAGTGGATGACCCGGTACTTGACATCCTGGGGACTGAACCTGTTCAGTTGGAAGAGTTGGTCCAAGCCTCCGGGTTGTCAGCCCCGGAAGTCATGAGCCGGGTCACCATGCTGGAACTGCAGGGGTTGATCCGGGAGTTGCCCGGCCAGTGTTATGTCCTGGAAGGTTGACATACCTTGGTTTAGCCAACCGAAGCGATCAACTGCCGTCCGCCGATCTTTGAAGCGAGGGTTTTTATGATAATGGCATCTTTGGCCTAAACGCTTTTCCTGAAAACCGAGAACTGAAAACTATTTCTATGGCAAAGTCACTGTTGATTGTCGAATCACCCACCAAGGCCAAGACCCTGCAAAAATATTTGGGTGCCGAGTTCAAGGTGTGCGCGAGTCAGGGGCATATCAAAGATTTGCCCAAGAACGAGTTGGGGGTGGACCTGGAGCATGATTTCCGCCCCCAGTACGTCACCATCCTGGGGAAGGCCAAGGTTATCGAGGAGCTGAAAAAGGCGGCCGCAGGTATCAGGGATATCTATCTGGGACCGGACCCGGACCGGGAAGGGGAGGCCATCGCCTGGCATATTGCTGAGGCCTTGGGGTCGAAGGATCGCCGTTTTCATCGGGTTTTGTTCATGGAACTGACCAAGGAGGCGATTTTCTCGGCGTTGGCGGCGCCGGGGGAGCTGCACCGGCCCCGTTATGATTCCCAGCAGGCCCGGCGCATCCTGGATCGACTGGTGGGCTACCAGATAAGCCCCTTATTGTGGGACAAGGTGAAAAGAGGTCTGAGCGCCGGGCGGGTGCAGTCGGTGGCCCTTCGTCTGGTGTGCGATCGGGAGCGGGCCATTTTGTCCTTTGTGCCGGAAGAATACTGGTCTTTGGCGGCTTGCCTGGAAGGCCGGGAGCCGCCGGCGTTTGTGGCGGAGCTGGCTAGCCACCAAGGGAAAAGGATCAAGCTGACAGATGCCGGGGAAGTGGAGAAGGTGATCGAAGATTTAGAAGGGGCCGACTTCCGGGTGGCCAAGGTGGAGCAGAAGCCCCGCCGGCGCGTTCCTTTGCCGCCGTTCATCACCAGCAGTTTACAGATGGAAGCCTCCCGCAAACTTCGTCTGGCTCCGTCCCGGACCATGCGGCTGGCCCAGCGGCTTTATGAAGGGATTGAACTGGGGCCGGAGGGGCCGGTGGGACTGATCACCTATATGCGCACGGACTCCACGCGGGTGGCGGCAGAAGCTCTGGGGGCAGTGCGGGGCTTCATCAGGGAGACCTTCGGCCAGGAATATCTTCCCAAAACACCCCACAAGTACAAGAGCCCCCGGGGAGCTCAGGAAGCTCACGAGGCCATCCGGCCCACCAGCGTTTTAAGGCGGCCCGAGGATCTGAAAAGGTATTTGAAGAAGGATGAGCTGGCCCTGTACGATCTGATCTGGCGGCGGTTTGTGGCTTCCCAGATGGCGGCGGCCATTTATCACCAGACGACGGTGGACATTAAGGCGGCTGACTATCTCTTCAGGGCCGGTGCTGCCGTGTTGCAGTTCCCGGGCTTTATGAGCCTTTACCAGGAAACTCAGGAAGAGGAGGGGAACGGCGAGAAAGCGGCCAAGCTGCCGCTGCTTGCCGTCGGTGATCTTTTGACGCTCAGGGATTTTGACCCGCAGCGGCATTTTACCAAACCGCCCCCGCGGTTCACTGAGGCCAGTCTGATCAAGGAGCTGGAGGTGCAGGGCATCGGCCGCCCCAGCACCTATGCCACTATCCTGAGCAATCTGCAGGACCGCCTCTACATCCTGAAACTCAAGACGCATTTGCGCCCCACGGAGTTGGGGCTGGTGGTCAGCGATCTGTTGGTGGAAAACTTTCCCGAGGTCATGGATCCCAAATTTACCGCCCATATGGAGGAGGATTTGGACCGGGTGGCTGAGGGGGAAGTGCCCTGGCAGGAGGTGATGCGCCGTTTTTATGGGCCTTTTTCGCAGGCCCTGGAGGAAGCCCGGAGCCGGATGCGTCGGGTCAAGAGCCTGCCTACAGGGTTGACCTGCCCTCGCTGCCAGGGGGAACTTGTTATACGCTGGGGGCGTAACGGTGAGTTTGTGGGGTGTGCGGGCTATCCGCAATGCAGTTTTACCCGGAATATCAGGCGGGATTCGCAGGGAAACATCATCCTTGCGGAGTTAACCTCCGAGCTCGGGAGCGGGGCGGCAGCAGCCTCCGGCGTCGGGCAGGATGCCGGGCCTCAGGCTGCGGGAACCGGTCTGAGCTGTCCCCAATGCCAGAAAGAGCTGGTGGTGCGGCGGGGGGGGCGCGGGGAATTTCTTGGCTGTGCCGGCTATCCCAAGTGCAAGTTCACCCAGAATTTCAGCCGTGATTCAGAGGGACGGATTGTGCCCCGGGAGAACGGGCCCAACGACACGGACCTCCCCTGTCCGGAAACCGACTGTGACGGCCATCTGGTCAAGCGGCGCTCCCGGCGGGGCTTTTTCTTCGGGTGCAGCCGCTATCCCGCTTGTTCCTACACCCTCAACTACCCCCTCCTGGCCAAGGCTTGCCCGCAGTGTGGCTTCCCGTGGCTGCGGCAGAAGGGCAAGAAATGGGTCTGCCCCCGAGAGGGTTGCGGCTATCAGGAAGCGGCTGCCAATGAACCAGCCCCGACTCCCTGAAAAGGTGGCTTTGTCTGCACCCAGGGAGGGGAGATTGTCCTTTCTAACCCATCATTTTCCCTTAAGCAGGGTTTTTCCACAGCCTGTCAATTACCCCCCCCGTTAGCTAGACCAATTGTAGAAATGAACCCTTTATCTTATCCGCAGATTAGGTCTTGTCCGGCAGCATTGTCAAGAAAATAAGTCTTTGGGGCAGTTACCACCTTGGGAACCTTCCCTGGGGCGGCAGACTTTATAGCATGGTGGGTGGTTCCTCTCTTTTTTCTCCCGGACCAGTGGCCGGAGGCAGGAAAGGAGGGGAAGGGCTAACACACATGAAACAAGAGTCACAATTTATGGGGGATAATTAGTCAGCTGCAAGATAGGTAGTCGGTCATGACTTGGCTGGCAGTGGATGGAAAGCGGTGAAAGAGTGTGTCAGGTATGAAAGGGGAGAGCAGAGAAGATTTAAGGCAGTCGAGTCCTGCACGGGCCGGCAAGTCGGTGCCACCGAAGTTGAGTCTGAGAGAGAGGTTTTATCAGAGGCTAATATAAGTTGCGGTGATTAAAAGGCATACCAGATTCTGACCCAGTTGCGCACGCCTTCGGGACGGTTGAGGGCGGCCAGTTCGAACTGATTGATGACGCAGAAACTGAAGCGGCCGTAGTCAAATTTGATGGCGGGGCCGACGGCGAATTCGCGGCCATGGAAGCCGACCCTGACGTCATCCGCGCAGTCGCCGGTAGTCTGGGTGTAATAATAGCCGGCGACGCCCAGACGCAGCTGGGGGAGGACGGCATAATCGACGCAGTAGTCGAAATGGAAGGCCTGGCCGGAATGATAATAGTTCCGGGCGCCAGTGATGGTCAGGGGGTCATTGTTGCGAGTGGGGAAGTCATACATCATTTTGACATTGACTCCCAGCCCCCACTTGGGCAGCCAGCCGAAGGCGAGGATGGGTTCAAAGGTAAAATAATTACGTGAGGGGCTGGCGGGATTATTACGATTATAAGAGCCGGGGAACTGGATTTCGAAGGCCGAAGTGACATGGAAATCCCCGAAATGCCAAGCCAGGATGACAGGGTCAAAAGCGATGTTGCCGAAGCCGAAGCGGTTATCGTCGGCAATAACCATTCTTCCGACCCTGGAACTAAGGTCGGTGTAGACCAAAGGCACCACCAGATGGGTGCCCCAATTGGCGCCGAGGATGTTGATTTTACTGGAATAGATGAAGCGCAGGGCTTCCACGAAGACAAAGGCCTTGGGATTGGGGGGGCCGCCCCGGAATTGGTCGGCCTTATAAAATAGCCAGTAATTCTGGAAATAAAACCCGGGAGGCGGGAAGGCGCCGGCAAAGAAGTTTTCGATGCCGTCGGGATACGAGGTCAAACCGAGTTCCGTGCCAGTGGCTGCGAAAGGCAACAAGAGCAGAAAAACCATCAGACTCGAAATAAGCAATCTCTTCATGTGGCCATTCCTCTTCGAGTTATCTAGTGGCTGATTTTTAATAAAGAGCAGAAGTTGAATAACGCACCATAGACCCAAGGTTCCCTTCCCCTAACCCTCTCCCAAAGAGAGAGTGGGCAGCCTTACTAAAGTCCATTGTAGGAACTGGGTAACCTCGTTTCTCCTGGCCACCACCCAGTAGATACAGGGGGAAAAGCCAGGTTTCCCCTTTTCTTGGCGTTAGTAAGGCATTTTAGCCATTAAGTCAAGGAAATAATCCGGAGTGATTTTTTGCTTGGTAAACATAAACCTAGCCTGTCCGATTTTTTCTCCTGCCCTGTCGGCGAGGAGAGGCGCTGGCAGTCAGAGATTTTGAGCCTCGGCCAGGCAAAAATTTCCGCGGAAAAGACCCAGACTTGGTGGGAGGATTAATAATTTGCAAGAATAATAATGTATTAGGTAATGGTCCGGTTGTTGCAAGGTAAGAAGGCAAACCTTCGCCGGTATGGTTTAATGGTCTCCCCGTCGAGGGGGGGCAGTTGGGGTTTATTCTAAAATCACAGATAGTGCAGGTCGATCATCTATGGACTGGAAAGACTTAAGCATTTTAATCACCGGCGGCACCGGTTCTTTCGGGAAAAAATTCATTGAGACGGTGCTGCATCGCCACCTTCCCCGTCGTCTCATCGTCTTCAGCCGGGATGAGGTCAAGCAGTTGGAGATGCGGCAAAATTTAGGGGATCGCCATAATTCCCCCCTGCGCTATTTTATCGGCGATGTCAGGGACAAAAATAGATTATATCGGGCCTTGCAGGGGGTAGAGGTGGTAATTCACGCGGCTGCTCTCAAGCAGGTGCCGACAGCAGAGTACAATCCCTTAGAGGTCATCCTGACCAACATCATGGGATCGGCCAACATTATTGACGCCGCCATTGATTGCGGGGTGCAGAAGGTCATTGCCTTGAGCACGGACAAGGCGGTGAATCCGATCAACCTGTATGGGGCCACCAAGCTGTGTGCGGAGAAGCTCTTTTTGGCGGCTGAGGTTTATGCCGGCGCCAGGAAGACCCGTTTTAGTGTAGTGCGATACGGCAATGTATTAGGCAGCCGGGGGAGTGTCATCCCCCTGTTTTTGGAACAGCGCCAACGGGGCGTGTTGTCGGTAACGGACCCCAGGATGACGCGTTTTTGGATGACATTGGAGCAGGCGGTGAGTTTTGTGTGTCGCTGCCTGGAGATTATGCGAGGGGGGGAAATTTTTGTGCCGCGGTTGCCCAGCGCCCGGGTAATGGATTTGGCCCGGGCCGTGGGGCCGGATTGCCGGGTGGAAATCACCGGCATCCGGCCAGGGGAGAAACTGCACGAGACTCTGATGACGGAGGATGAAGCCAGGCGGACTTTGGAATTTGAGGATTTTTATGTGGTACAGCCCGGTCCTTTTCTGCGCTGGTGGGACAATGGCCATTTGCCGGGCTGTCGGCCGGTGGCCAAGGATTTTCAATATCGCAGCGACCTAAACAGATGGCGTTTAAGCGTGGTGGAACTGGGTCGTCTTTTGGGATTAGATGAAGCAGAAAGTCATACCTTACGGGCGGCCCTGGGTTGATGAGCAGGACGTGGCGGCCGCGGTGGAGGTGTTGCACTCCGAGTGGCTGACCACGGGACCCAAGGTGGTGGAGTTTGAGCAGGCAGTGGCGGCTTATGTAGGGGTGCAGGCAGCAGTAGCGGTGAGCAGCGGTACTGCCGCCTTGCATGCCGCCATGGATGCCATCGGAGTGAAGGCTGGAGATGAGGTGATTGTGCCGGCGCTGACCTTTGTGGCCACGGCCAATGCGGTGGTGTATCAGGGGGGGAGGCCGGTATTTGCCGACATTGATCCTGAGACTTTGCTGCTTGCTCCTGAGGAGGTGGAGAAGAAGATCAGCCCGCGCACGAAGGCGGTAATCGCGGTGGATTACGCCGGGCAACCCTGTGATTATGATGCCTTAAGGGATATTGCGCGACGTGCCGGCATATTTTTGGTAGCGGATGCCTGTCATTCCCTGGGAGCAGAGTATCATGGGCGACGGGTGGGCAGTTTGGCTGATCTGACGGTCTTCAGTTTTCATCCGGTGAAACACATTACCAGCGGTGAGGGGGGCATGGTGGTAACCGATGACCCGGAGCTGGCGGCCCGGATGCGGCGCTTCCGCAATCACGGTCTGGACAGCGATCACCACCAACGGTTTCGAGAGGGCACCTGGCGCTATGAGATGGTAGAGTTGGGATACAATTACCGCCTGAGCGACCTGCAGTGCGCCTTGGGGATGAGCCAACTGCGCCGGCTGCCGGAATTTCTGGCCCGCCGGCGTGAAGTGGCGCGCCGCTATGATTTGGCCTTTGAAGGGCTTCCCGCCTTGTCCCGGCCCCGCGTCAGGGAGGGAGTCAGCCATGCTTATCACCTATATGTTATTTTGCTGAACTTAGAGGTAGGGGGGCGGGGACGGGATGAAATTTTTCAAGACTTGCGGGCTGCGGGTTTGGGGGTCAACGTTCATTATCTGCCGGTCTATCGGCACACCTATTATCAAAGCCGTTTCGCTATTCCGGGTGGTGTGTGTCCTCTGGCCGAAGCGGCTTATGAGCGTCTATTGACTCTGCCTCTGTACCCGGCCATGTCGGAGGCAGAGGTGGAGCGGGTGATTATGATAGTGAGGGAGATTCTGGACCCTGGTTTGGCGCCAGCGCAAAGGTACCTTGTTTCCCTCACCGCCCATGATGAAGCTATGAGAGTATGTGCAGAGAAATAAAAATAGGCGGCAAAGTGATCGGCGAAGAGCACCCTTTGTTCATCATTGCAGAGATCGGGGTCACCTGCAATTATGATTTATCCCTGACCAAAGAGTTAATTGCGGCGGTTAAGGAAGCGGCAGCGGATGCGGTCAAGTTTATCTTCTGGTTTCCGGATGAGATCATGAGTGATCGTTCGATTACTTACAGTTATCAAACGGTTCATGGCTGGGTAACGGAGAACATGTATGAGATGTTAAACAAGCTTAGATTCAGCCGGGAACAATGGCAGGAGGTGCAAGGTTATTGCCGGGAACAAGGGGTTATCATGTTTGCCACGGTCAACTCACCAGGGGGGTTGGAGCTGGCCCGCTTTCTGAACTGTGAGGCCATAAAGTTGAGTTCCTGGGACTATAATTATCTGCCGCTGTTTCGGGAGGTAGCGGTTTCGGGGAAACCCCTGTTGATGGATTTAGGGCCGGTCACCTTGTTTGAACTGGCCCGGGTCATCCATCTGCTGGAGGAAGAGGGGAACCGTGATCTGGTGCTTCTGCATTGCAGTCATACGAAGAACCCGGCGGAGATCAATTTGCGGAGCATTCCTTATCTGCGGCAGACATTTCACGTCCACATGGGTTTTTCGGCGGAGGGGCGGGAGGATGACCTGGATATCATGGCGGTGGCCCTGGGGGCGGTGGTGCTGGAGAAACGCCTAACCATGAGTCGGAACCTGCCGGGGCACCATCATCTCCTAGCCAAGGAGCCTGAGGAATTTTGTGCTTATGTAGCCCGAATGCAGAGACTGAAGAAGGCCTTGGGCAGTTTGAGTTTGCGACCCAGCGCGGCGGATTTGAAGGAACGGCGGCGTTGGTTTCGGCATCTGGTAGCGGACCAGGATATTCCCCGGGGGACGATGCTGACGCCGGGGATGTTGGCTGCCAAGAGACCGGAAGAGGGTATATCCCCGGAATTTTTGGAGGCTTTCATCGGCCGAGTCACCACCCGGGACTTGAAATACAACGAAGCCCTTAGCTGGCAGGATGTGAGATGAGGGGGCCCTTGTGTATTATTCCGGCCCGTGGCGGGTCCCGGCGCTTCTGCCGGAAAAATATTGCCAAGCTTGGGGGGAGACCGCTGTTGAGTTATGCGGTGGAAGCGGCTTTGGCCAGCGGCATCTTCGGACTGGTCTGTGTGTCCTCGGAGGATGAGGAGATTCTGGCAGTGGCGAAGGAGTATGGGGCCCATGTGGCGCTGCGGCGGCCGCTGGCCTTGGCGGGGGATTCGGTCATGGTGAAGGAGGTATGCGTCCAGGTGCTGGAGCATTTTTGGGCGCAAGGGGAGGAGTTTGAGGAGTTTGCAGTATTGTTGCCTACCAGTCCCCTGCGGCGGGTGGAGGATTTACGGGGGGCGTATGAGATGCTCAAAGACCCGGAGGTTCACTACGTCATGAGTTTGGTACCCTATTCCCATCCGCCCCAGCGGGCGGTATGGGCGCCAGGGGGGTTTGTGGAGCCGTATTTCGGGGGTCAGTATATGCAGCGGGCGCAACAACTGGCTCCTCTCTACCGACATGACGGGTCTTTCATCTTCGGCAAGACCAAGGTGTTTCTCAGGGAGCGGGAGTTTTACGGCTCCAGGGTGGCAGCGTATTTTGTTTCGAAAGAATGGTCGGTGGACATCGACAGTCCTCTGGATCTGGCCTGGGCGGAGTTTCTGCTGCGGCGGAGGTCACATGAAGCTGGTCATCCGGGCTGACGCCGACACAGTTATAGGCACCGGCCATGTGATGCGCGGTTTGGCCTTGGCCCAGGCGTGGCAGGAGAAGGGGGGGGAGGTGCTTTTCCTGACGGCGGGGGGGCATAAAGCTCTGGTGGAGCGGCTTGTCAAGGAGGGTTGTCAGGTTAGGCAGTTGCAGCCCCGGGATGGCTTCGACAAGACTCTGGCTGTGATTGGGCAAGAACAGCCGGACTGGGTGGTGCTGGACGGGTATCACTTTACTTCTGTTCACCAGCGGGAGATTAAGAAGTTGGGGGCCAAGTTGCTGGTGATGGACGACTATGCCCATCTGCCGTGTTACTGTGCCGACTTGGTGGTGAACCAGAATTTTGGGGCGGAGAAACTGCCTTATCAAGGAGAAGCCGGGAGCAGGTTTCTGCTGGGGCCGACTTATGCCCTGCTGCGGCGGGAGTTTCGGGAATATGGCCAAAAACCTCGAGAGATGCCATCTGTGGCCACCAAGCTCCTTATTACCCTTGGGGGAGCCGATCCTAACAATCTTACCCAGAAAGTTATTAAGGCACTGAATCGATCTGACATTCCCCTCCAAGTCAAGGTGGTTGTGGGGCCACAGAATCCGCACCGAGCCAGCTTGCTGACGGCCGGCGCCAGCCTTCGCCAACGCCTGGAATTTTTTGAAGCTGTGCCGGACATGGCAAAGGTTATGGCTTGGGCGGATATTGCGGTGACTGCTGGGGGCTCTACCTTGTGGGAATTGTGTTTCCTGGGGGTGCCGGCCCTGGTCGGCATAATCGCCGATAACCAAGAGTTTCCGGTATCCAATCTGACCCAAGGCGGATATGTCCTGTCGGTCGGCCACTTGAATAAGGTCCAGCCGAATCAGATCGGAGATGCTTTAAACATGTTGCTTGAGAACCGAAACCTAAGGGAAGAGTTGCACACAAGGTGCAAAAACCTTGTTGACGGTAGTGGGGGATATCGTGTTGTGCATGAAATGCAGATCAATCATAAGATTGATTTTAATGAATCCTTAAAAAAAGATTACTTTTTTGGCAATATAACTTTTAAGAATTTTGTAAATCTTAGCGAAGATGATAAATATATGGTCTTGCAATGGCGCAATTCTCCTGAAATTAGACAATGGATGTTAACTAACCATATAATTTCTCAAGCAGAGCACAATAGTTTTATCAATAGGTTATTATATGACAATTTTAATAGTTATTGGATTGTTTTTGAAAATAACAAGCCAATAGGAGTCGGAAATTTTCAACATATAGATATTTATAACGGAAAAACTCATCTTGGCATTTACACGGTCTCAAAAGGTAAAGGAAAGATAATAATGCAAAACCTTTTGAATCTTGGTTTTAACTTTCTGAACTTGACATATTTTATCTGTGATATCCTTGCAGAGAATATAACTGCCATAAATTTCTATAAAAAATTTGGTTTCACCTTGGAAGAGGGAGTCAATTATGTTAAACGAGGCGGCGTGGTCACTAAAGTTGTGCGGATGTCTCTAAAATATTCCTGTTGAATTGACCTGTTTTTCAGGTGGTCCCAGGAGGAAGACAGCGGCATGCAAATTGCCGGAAGGAGTATCGGCCCCGGACATCCGGTTTTCATCGTGGCGGAGATTTCCGCCAATCACCATCGGGATCTGGCGGCGGTTCTGCAACTGATTCAGAAAGCAGGGGAATGCGGCGCTGACGCCGTCAAAGTTCAAACCTACACAGCCGATTCCCTAACTTTGGCTTGTGATAACGACTACTTTGTAATCCAAGACACCATATGGTCCGGCATGACCCTCTATCACCTTTATGAACAGGCATCCCTACCGGGGGATTGGCATTTTCTCTTGCAGCAGCACGCAGAGGCTCAAGGATTGATATTTTTCTCGACCCCTTTCGATAGGAATGCCGTCGATTTCCTGGCGGATCTGGGGGTGCCGGCCTTTAAAGTAGCTTCGTTTGAACTGGTGGACCTGCCTTTGATTGAATATATGGCCGGCAAAGGCAAGCCTCTGATCATGTCCACCGGCTTGGCCACCTATGAAGAGATTCAGGAGGCGGTGGCGGCGGCCCGGCGGGGCGGGGCGGTGGAGGTGGCGCTGTTAAAGTGCACCAGCGCCTATCCGGCCCCGGCGGAGAGCATGAATTTACGGACCATCCCGCATATGGCCGAGACCTTTGGAGTGCCGGTGGGGTTGTCGGACCACACCCTGGGGTGGACGGTGCCGGTGGCTGCGGTGGCTCTGGGGGCCTGTGTGGTGGAAAAGCATTTTACCCTGTCCCGCTCTCGGCCGGGGCCGGACAGTGCGTTTTCTCTGGAGCCACACGAGTTCAGGGCTATGGTGGAGGCCATCCGCACTACCGAGAAGGCGCTGGGGGTTTGTCAATATGGGTGCCAGGAGGCGGAAGGGGCCAGCCGGGTTTTTCGCCGTTCCCTGTTTGTCTGCCGGAAGGTGGCGGCGGGCGAAAGTTTTACCGTTGACAATGTCCGCTCCATCCGGCCGGGGCATGGCCTGTCTCCCAAATACCTGCCGCAGATTCTTGGACGCCGGGCTCGGGTGGACATCGAACGGGGCACCCCTTTGTCCTGGGACCTGGTGGAGGAGGCATGATCGCCATCATAGATTACGGCGCCGGAAATCTCTTGTCGGTAGTCAATGCCTTCAAGGCCTTGGGCTGCCCCACCCGGGTGACCCATGACCGGGCCGAGTTGGCTCGGAGCCGAGCCATTGTGCTACCGGGGGTGGGGGCCTTTGGGGCTGGCATGGCCAAGCTTCGGAGTTTGGACCTGATCGGGCCCCTCGGCGAGGAGGTATTGGAGAAGGGGAAGCCTTACCTGGGTATTTGTTTAGGTTTGCAGTTTTTGGTGCAGGAAAGCCTGGAACACGGCTGTC
Source organism: Desulfobacca acetoxidans (assembly GCA_020722205.1). Taxonomy (GTDB): domain Bacteria; phylum Desulfobacterota; class Desulfobaccia; order Desulfobaccales; family 0-14-0-80-60-11; genus DYLF01. The sequence goes on along the minus strand of DYLF01000007.1, from coordinate 20,264 downwards.
ATCAGGGGTTGGGCTGGCTTCCTGGCACGGTGCAGCCTATCCTCCCCTCTGACCCGCGGTTTCGCGTCCCCCACATGGGGTGGAATGATGTGCAGGTGGTAAGACCTTGCCCGTTATTTTCCGGCCTGGGAGAAGCGCCGGTGTTTTATTTCGTCCACAGCTTTCAGGTGAAGTTAGCCCCTGAGGCTGCCGATAGGGTGACGGCCAATTGTTGGCATGGGACGGAGATAGTGGCCGCGGTGCAATGGGGCAAGATTTTCGGGGTGCAGTTTCATCCGGAGAAGAGCCAATGGTTCGGGTTGAAGCTCTTGAGTAATTTTATCAGGTTGACCGGCGAGGGAGATGCTTATGCTCAAGAAACGCCTGATTCCGGTTTTGGTGCTGCGCGATGGTTTGGTGGTGCAGAGTGTCAGATTTAAGCATACCAACGTCATCCATTGGAAGAGCGCCACGGCAGTGGACTTTTTTGATCGCTGGGCGGCGGACGAGATAGTGGTGCTGGATGTCAGCCCAGGGATGAAGAAACGGGAGAAGTTTTATCAGGTATTGGAGGAGCTGGCGGGCAAGTGTTTTGTCCCGCTGACTGTCGGGGGATGGGTTGACTCGGTGGCAGAAATCCGACGTTTGCTGCATTTGGGGGCCGACAAGGTGAGTCTAAATACGGCGGTGGTAAGAAACCCGGAGCTCCTGCCGGAAGCAGCGGGGATTTTTGGCAGCCAATGCATGGTGGTTTCAATCGATGTGAAGGATCACCAGGGTAAGGGCTATGAGGTATATATTGACCGGGGGCGGGAGCCCACGGGTCTGTGTCCCTTTGCTTGGGCCCGCCGGGTGCAGGAGATGGGCGCCGGGGAGATATTTCTCAACTGCATCGACCGAGATGGATATCGCCAGGGTTATGATCTGCGGCTGCTCCGGGGAGTGGTGGAGACCGTAAGCATTCCGGTCATTGCCATGGGGGGTGTATTTAGCTGGCAGCATCTGGTGGACGGCATACTCTTGGGTGGCGCCGAGGCTGTGGCGGCGGCGAATATTTTTCACTACACTGAGCATAGTACAAAGAAGGCCAAAAATTATTTAGCTGAGGCCGGCATTGAGGTGCGACAGGTGAGCTCCGGCAACCATAAATTTAAGGACCGGGCGGGCAGTAAGGTGTTTTAGGGAAAGGTGGGGGGGGGTGCCTGAAGAGGCTTGGTAAAGATTAATAGGGAGCTGACTTAAATATATAAGCAAGAAGACCTTTTGCCAACCCAAGGAGAGCAAGCTATGGAATACTGTGCTCGCTGCCTCTATCCGGCCAATGCCAAGCCCACTATTATTTTCGACGAGCAAGGGGTTTGCAGCGGTTGCCGCTATCATGAATCAAGACAGAGGATCGACTGGGTCGAGCGGGAAAAGCTGCTGAGAGAGATTTTGGAGGAGCATCGCCGCCGGGCTTGGGAAGCGGGCAATCCGTACGACTGCATTATCCCGGTGAGCGGCGGCAAAGACAGCCATTATCAGACATACCTGCTCAAGGTGGTCTATGGCATGAATCCTTTGTTAGTGACCTACAATCATGCTTTCAATACGCCGTTGGGGATTCGCAATCTGAACAACCTGGTGAGTCGTTTCGGGTGTGACCTGATTCGTTTTACCGCCAGTCCGGAAGCGGTGCGCAAGATTTCGCGCTATATGCTGAAGAAGGTGGGAGATTTAACCTGGCATTACCATGCCGGCATCCGAACCTTCCCCTTCCAGGTGGCGGTTAAGTACCGGATTCCCCTGATTGTTTGGGGGGAGCATGGCTTTGCTGAACTGACGGGGCTGGTAACCCTGGAGGACATGGTGGAATTTACGAAATGGACCCGCCAGGAACATGACATGCGGGGATTCGAACCGGAAGACCTGATAAACGAGGAAAGTGGGATCACCTGGCGGGAGGTGGTGCCGTATCAATACCCGTCCGATGAGGAGATTGAGGAACTAGGAGTGCGGGGTATTTATCTGAGTAACTTTGTGTATTGGAATGCCAAAGAACAAGCGGATTTCGTTATTAAGAATTATGGTTTCGCCCCATTTTCCGCGCGGCGGGAGCGCAGCTTTTTGCTTTATGGCAAGACGGACGACCATGCCAATGATGTCCATGACTACCTCAAGTATCTGAAGTTTGGTTATGGCCGGGCCACTGATGATGCCAGTATGGAGATTCGTCATGGCAGGATGACCCGGGAAGAAGGGGTGGAGATGGTCAAATTATATGATCATGTGCGTCCCAGCACCCTGGACACCTATCTGAAGTTCCTGGGTCTCAGTGAGGAAGAGTTTTATGAATGGATCGAACCCATGCGGGACCCGGATATCTGGGAGAAGAAGGTTGACGGGACGTGGGTAGCAAAGGATACGGTGGCCAATCATATTTATGACCCGTGGGTGGGGGCAGCCCGGGTGCCTCAGGTGGCGGACCGGACGTTCAGCGAATGGAACCGGCACCTTTATTATTCAGATGGCCGGTTTGACAATCAGGCATTTACAAACCCGTGGCTCAGGATTGAGAGTCATAATGAGCAGCGGGATTTTATAGTGTTGTAAGTTCAGATAAGGGGCACGAGAGATAAGGTTTATGGGGAAGGAGTCGGTTACCGGCACGGCCACTTCGGAAGGCAACCCATTTTTCCACGCCAGCCCGCAGCTGGCCGCCTGGACGAGTGATTTCGGAGATGAGTATCTGGCGCGCAATGAATTTGCTGATTGGAAGCTTGAGTATGGTAAAGAGGCCTTCCGGCGGATGTTGGGGAGGATTTCATTTGTCAGCGTGCTGGAAGTAGGGAGCAATATCGGACTTAACCTCTGGTTTCTGCGGGAACTTTTCGGCGCCGAGGTGAAGCTGTGGGCGGTGGAACCCAACCGGAAAGCCTTTGAGCATCTCCGGAAGGATTCACGGATTAAGGTGGAAAAGGTCTGGAACGTGTCCGCTTTTGAGCTGCCCCTGCCTGCCGCCAGCGTCGATCTGGTTTTCACCGCCGGGGTGCTCATTCATATTGCTCCGAATGATCTGGGCCGGGCGACAGACGAAATTGTCCGGGTGTCCCGAAGGTATATTCTTTGTGTGGAGTATTTTTCCCATGCTCCTCAGGAAATCCCCTATCGAGGACGGTCGGGCCTCCTGTATAAACGGGATTTCGGGGCTTTTTATCTGGACCGTTACCCACGGCTGCGCCCGTTAGCATACGGTTTTCTTTGGCAGCGGGAGTTACCGATTTTTGACAACCTGAACTGGTGGTTGTTTGAAAAGGGAGATGGTGGTTTATCGCCAATGAATCGGGAAGTTAACTTTAACCATCTCAACTGGGCCGATGGTCAGTGGGGGTTTAGTCACAGACCACAATCTGGGGTGAGGCCAAGGATGAGGGAAAGGGAATGTAAGGAAGATCATGATTAATAAACCTTTAGCTTCGAGTAATAGCTCCCGGCCCGCGGTGGTGGTGGGGTTGCGGGGTAGTGTGTGGGGGCTTTATTTAACTCTGCGCTGTCGCGGCTGCCGGAAAATCTTTGAAGTGTATCAGCCCACGGTGGCCGGCATTGCCGTGGGAGGTCACGTCTGCCCGCAATGCGGAGTAAGGTCGGAAGTGTTGCCGGAAACCCTAGAGGAGGCGTTGGTAAGATTTTTCCCGAGCTATTCGTACCAGGAAATGGCGGGGTTGACAGAGGAAGCGGCTAGGCTGGCGGAGAATTGGCATCAGGTGAAACCGTTGCCCCGGGTACTCAGCTACCGGGGGATCAATCTGGGGGAGCCGACTGAAAGGTGGCTGGCCGCCTTTTTCGTTCAGGGACTGCTCCAGACACTGAAAGATGGGGGGGAAGAAGCGTGAGGGATTGTCTGCTGTTTTTTGATGTTCATAATCCGGATTATCTTCCTCTGATACGGGCCGTGGTGGAAGAGGGCTTCACCCCCATTATGACCGGCGGGGTTTTGGCGGAGGAATGTCGGCGGGAGGGTATGTATCTGATCTCCTGGGAGTCTTATACCCCAAAGGATTTCCCGGCGTTGGCCAAAGGCGAGATGGAACGCTTAGCCACCGAGTTGGGTCAAGCCTTTCTGGCCCCCGAGGTGCGCCAGGCCTTTGTCGGCCGGAGGGGAGATTTACTGAGGTATATCTGTAATTCTTTTATTAATCAACTGGTGCAGATACTCCATATGGAGATCGGCGTCATAGAGACCTGGCAGGCGCTGTGGCGCCGGCACCGTCCTCGTTTGATAGTATTGGGGTGCGACAACAGCCCCTCGCAACGAACGTTGGTACTGGCGGCAAAGGAGACGGGGATTCCCACGCTGCAGTTGGCTCACGGCATGTTGGGCCCGAGCTGGGGACGGGTGGCGGGGGAGATGCATACGCTGTATGCCAGGTATCTGGCGGCTTATGGGCGTCGAAGCCGGAATTTTTTGGTATCTCAGGGGAACCAGGCGGAACGCATTTTTCTTACGGGAGCGCCTTTATGGGACCAATTTTATCGGGCAGAAAGCCGGATTGACCGTCTGGAGGCCAGACGCCGGATGGGTCTGGAGCCACACCGGCCGGTGGTCATGTTAACCACCAGTTATGTGGACGGTTCGTCGGCCTTCTTTTCGGCTATTGCCCGGCGCTACCAGGCGATTCATGAGGCAGTGCTGCGGGCGGTGGGGTGTATGGGCGGCGGGGTGCAACTGTTGGTGCGTCCTCATCCCAATGAAGTGGGGCGCCTGAGTCTACCGCCGCAGCAGATTGCGTTGCTGGATCAAGCTTACTTGGATTATTTGGCGGAGCACCACGGTCTGCAGGTGCGCCTTTGCCGTTCCCATAAAATGGAAGCCATACGCGCGGCGGATGTCATTGTAGTCAGCGGGCAATCATCGGTCATCCCGGAGGCCATGATTTTAGAGCGCCCGGTGGTGTCGCTGCCGCTGTTTCCCGAAGAGGCTCGGACCTTTGGCCGGGAAGACGGGGTTATCATTGCCGCCGAGGACGAAAAACTACCGGAGGTGCTAGACAAGCTGCTGTCTGATGCCGGGCTCCGGGAAGAGGTTCGGCGGCAGCAGCAGGAGGCCTTGCCGGACATCAACGAGGGGCATGATGGTTGCGCCAGCGAGAGGGTGAGGTCTTTGATCGTGGAGCTGGCCGGGCAACCCTCTAAATGTCGGGGGCGGGGCCAGCGTGGAGCAGAAATGAGAAGCAGAACATTCGATCTGAAACTTCTATATGCAGCGCACAATTTCTTGCCCCATAGTTATGCCGGCACGGAGATTTATACCCGGGACCTGGCTCTGGCCATGCAGGCCAGAGGGCATCAGGTGCGGGTACTCTACCCCCGGCCGGTGCAGAAAAGACCGGGGGAGCCGGAATTTGTTATCAAAGAGGGGGATTTCGAGGGTCTGGCAGTGGCCCAACTTGTGGCGCCGCTGCATATTTATTCCGCCATCCGCAACGAAGCCCTAAAACCAGTGCTCCGACAATATTTGCAGAAGCATCGGCCGGACCTGGTGCACGTGCAACATCTCATGGGACTCACCATCTCTTTTTTGGAAGTCCTGAAGGAGATGCAGATTCCGGTAGTGATGACGGCCAATGATTACTGGCTGTTATGCAACCAGATTCATCTGGTGAAAGCCGGCGGTATGGTGTGCGAAGGCCCAGAAACCATCGACCAGTGCGTCCACTGTATGATGAAATATTTAACCGAGATAACAGAAGACCAGATACCCCAATTCTTCTATTACCTGGCAGACCGTTATTACACCAATCACCGGGCGGTTAAGCTCCTTGATCGGCTTTTCTTTCCGGCCCGGTTTCAGATGGAGCTTTTCCAGCGATATCAGTTCGTCAATCAGAAGATGGTGCACCTGCCGCAAGGGGCCAATCTTTTCAAGGCCTTGGAAAGAGGGGGGCACAGACCGCCACCGGTAAGATTTTCCTATTTGGGAACCATCTGTTATCGCAAGGGCCTGGATATCTTGGTGGAGGCCTTTAATCAGATAAACACTAGGGAAGCTGAGCTGCATGTGTACGGCAACGTTGTCGAACAGGGGTATTTCGACAAGGTTAAAGCGAATAACCGGGCGGGGGAAAGGGTGATTTTCCACGGCGGCTACAGTCCGGCTGATCTGCCCCGGATTCTGGTCGGCACGGATGTGGCGGTGGTGCCATCCCGGGGGGAGAATTTCCCTTTTGTGATTCGGGAGATCCTACACGGCGGAGTGCCGGTGATTGCCGCGGCGGTGGCCGGTATCCCGGAAATCATTACGGACAACTGTAACGGGCTGCTTTTTCGCGCCAATGACCCGGCAGATTTAGCCGCCAAGTTGGAAATGGTGATTGCGCAGCCGGAGATAATCGAGGAGTGGCGGGCCGGCATCAAACCGGTCAAGTCAATAGTGGAGGATGCTCAGGATATCGAAGAGTACTACCGCCAAGTGCTGGAAGAGAGGACCCCGGCGTTCCGGCCCGAGGAGTCCTTGGATGGCCGCAGCAGCCAATCCTTTGAAACCTTGGGCAAACTGGAACCGATAGGACAAATCGGTAAAGGGGAAGAGGGAGTCACCACCTCCATCATCATCCCGGTGTTTAACCATCTGGATTTGAACCGCCAATGTCTGGAAAGCATTTATAATAACACTGAGCTTACCGGGGTGGAGATCATCGTGGTGGACAACGGCTCCACGGACGGTTCCAGCGACTACCTGCGCCGGGAGGAAAAAGAGAGGCGGGTGCGGCTGGTGGCCAACACCAGCAATCTGGGATTTGCCAAAGCCTGCAACCAAGGGGCGCGGGCGGCAAGGGGGGATTATCTGATATTCCTGAATAATGACACCATTGTAACCTCCGGGTGGTTGCAGGGGTTGAGCAAGGTACTTGAGAAAGATGAGCGCATCGGTATTGTGGGGGCCAAATTGCTCTACCCTGACAAGACCATTCAACATGCGGGGGTGGCCTTTGATGACCATAAGCGGGTGGGCCATATCTATCGGGGTTTCCATGAGAGCCATCCGGCAGTCAACAAGGGGCGGGAATTTCAGGTGGTGACGGCGGCCTGCATGATGATCAGGAAGTCCGTGTTTTTCGCCGCCGGGGGGTTTGATGAGCACTATCAGAACGGTTTTGAAGATGTGGATCTGTGTTTTCAGGTGAGAAGCTTGGGGCACAAGGTTTTTTATACTCCCGAATGTGTGGTCTATCATTTGGAGAGCAAGACTCCCGGCCGGCACGCCAAGGAAAGGGAAAATTCCCTTTATTTTCAGAGCAGATGGCAGGAGCAGGTGCAAAGCGACTGGCTGACTTATCATGAAGAAGACGGGATTTCCTTGGAACTGATAGAGTATGACGAGCAAGGGAAGCCGCTCTATATTATGCGGGACCATCAGGTGACGTTGCTTTGGCAACAGGCGGTCACCTTAAGGAAGCAGGGGCTCTTTCCCCAGGCTGTGGACAGCTACCGTCAGGCCTTGCGCATCAACCCCTATGATAACCGCCGGTATCTGATAACCGCTGAATTGGCGGAGACCTACCGGGCCATGGGCAAGTACTTTGAGGCGGCCCAGATGTATCAATTTCTGGTGGGTTGCACGCCGGAGCCGAGGTATCCGTATGAACTGGGGCGCCTGCAGAAAAAGCTGGGGAAGCTTAAGGAGGCCGTCGAGAACCTGGAAAAGGCCAAGGCAATTTTAAAAGCTACAGAGGCTTCCGGACAGGATGGCCGTCACCTTAGCTCTCTCCCAGAGCGAGGAGGAAGGGCACAGGGTTTTTCAGGAGGAGAAGGGATAATAGGAGGTATGACCATTGGCTGCCTCGTATCGCAAGAAACATCTGCTGTTTGAGATTTGTCTGGAGCTGGGGGAATGTTATGCCGCCCTGGGGGATATGTGGGCGGCGGAACTCAACTTGGCGGAGGCTTTGGATTTGCAACCTATGAATCCGAGGTCTTATATCAGTTTGGCCAGGGTGGCGGTGCGGGGAGAGCACCTGGACAAGGCAGAGTCGTATCTGTTAAGGGCCCTGGAGCTTAAGCCGGAGGCGGATGAGGCCCTGAGCGTTTTGGGGGGTGTGATGCTGGCCCGGGGGAACCGCGGGGCGGCTTGGGAGTGCTTCCAACGGGCCCTGGAATTAAATGACGGGGATAAAGATACCCTTCTCGGTTTAGTGGAGGCCGCCGAGGACCTGGAGAAGCTGAAAATGGTTTTACCTTGCCTTCAAGAGTACGTAGAGCGTCACCTTCTGGATTTCCAGGTGCTTTACGCCCTGGCGGAAGTCAGACACAGGCTGGGCCAGGTGGAGGAAGCCTTGGAGATGGTGGGGAAAATCTTGCTCTTTGAGCCAGAACATCCCCAGGCTCTGGCCCTGAAGGCCGAAATCCAGCATAACTGAGATCGGCCATTATGCTCTCACCACTCCTTGGGAATTGCCTTTGCGGCAGCAAGCCAATAGTTGGTCTTGGCAAGCTGTTAGAGTAAATGTTTCGCGCCCTAAAGAGCCTTGTTGATCAGATATCAACAAGGCTATAAGTCTTTTGGGGTCGAAATCCAGAAATATCGAACAACCGCTCTCGGTAAGCCGGGACGGCGGTCCTTTCGGTCAATTATCACTCTCCTGATTTGTTTCATTTTTTCCGGACTATCCTCCTTCTGGCGGCGGCGCAGCTTGCAATAAGCTTATGTCCTTGGCCCGCGCGGTAAAAACCTATGCAGCCTGCGCCTTTGTCTTGTTTATTATAAGATTAATTTATTAATAATATTAAAATTATGAGTTTTACAGATATTAAAACTTCTTTCATAATTAAAAAAAGCTTATGGGAGGTTTGGTTATGAAGGAGTCTCTGCAGCCAGGTTTGGGTTTGGTCTTCACCTACTCGGTGCCGGTGCAGCGGACGGTGCCCCATCTTTTGCCGGAGTCGCCGGAGTTTCGAGCCATGCCGGAGGTGTTGGCCTCAGGGTATATGGTGGGGCTGATTGAATGGGCCTGTATTCAGGCGGTGAATCCGCATCTGGACTGGCCGGCGGAGCAGACGGTGGGGATTGGGTTTAGGCTGTCCCACATAGCGGCTACGCCGCCGGGGCTTAGAGTGACCATCAGGGTGGAGCTTTTGTCGGTGGAGGGGCGGAAGCTGACCTTTGGGGTGCGGGCGGAGGATGAAGTGGAGGTGATTTCCGAGGGCAGCCATGAGAGATTTGTCATCGATGCGGCGCGGTTCAGGGCGAAGGCGGCGGCCAAGGCGCCAGGGAGTGGAGAGGGCAGGGGTTGATTAAGGAATTGGGTCGGGCATGTTGATCAGGGGATATCGGTGGGAGTTTTGCCGGCCGCCCAACCCGCAGGCCCAGCACCTGCGGGGGGTAGCCTATCTGGACAAAGATATTGGAGAGTTGCTTCCTTATTTAAACACTGTCCTGAGAGGGGATTTGTATTGTCAGGAGCCGCCGTCATTAATTCTCAAGTACCGGGCCAAACTGATTAATATTTCTGCCCGGCAGATCGCCATCAATATCCTGCGGGATGAAGAAGAGGCGGAGGAGATCATAAGGTGGTTGGTGGAGGTGATCAATGAGACCTGGGAGAAGCGGGGAAAGATTGCGCCCAGCTGTCGGGTGGCCCCGAAACCCCGGGTGCTGGAGATTCTGAAGCTTTTGCCCCGCAGCAATTGTCGAGCCTGCGGGTATCCGACCTGCATGGTGTTTGCCGTCCGGGTGAGCGAGGGCAAGGCGGTGAGTGATGCCTGTCCAGTGCTTTCGTTGCCGCGACGGCAGGCGCTTCAGGAGTACCTTGGCAAGTTTTCGAGGCAGTCTGCGGAGTCCACCTAGTTTTTCTTTTCCCCGCCGGTTAGAAATTTTCCCCCTGCCAACAACTGCACCAATGTTTCGGTAATCAGTCTTCTTTGGGGAGATGAATGAGGGCTTGGAGGAACCGGGCGGACCATTGAAAGATGTTGTGTTCCTGAACCCAGGCGCGCATGGCGGCCAAGCGGGCGGCTTTATTCTCGGGTTGGTCTTCCAGGGCCTGGAAGATGGTGTCGGCGATTTCTTCGGGGTTATAGGGGTTGACGGTGTAGGCGCTGGTCAATTCCCGGGAGGCTCCGGTGAAGGGGCTGAGGAGGAGGGCGCCGCCGCCATCGATGCGGCTGGCGACGTATTCTTTGGCCACCAGGTTCATGCCGTCATGGAGGGAATTTACCAGCATGATGTCTGCCAGCCGATAGAAGGCCACCACCTGTTCCTGGGTATAATGGTCTTTGAGGAGGATCAAAGGTTTCCAACGGCCTTGGGCGTATTGGGAATTAATCTCTTCCTCCCAGGAGTCCACCAGGGCGTTGAGCTGCTTATAGCTGGGGATATGGAGGCGGGATTGGGGACCCAGTTGGATGAAAATAAAGCGCTGCTGGTATTGGGGGTATTTACGGAAGAAGATGTTAATGGCTTCCAGGCGTTCGGGGATGCCCTTGGTGTAGTCCAGGCGGTCGACTCCCAGCCCCACCTTGACGCCGCCCAGGTTGAGGCGATGGCGCAGTTCCAGGATTAGGGCATCGGTGAAGGGGGAGCGGGCCCAGGTCTCGAAGCGGCCGAAGTCGATGCTGATGGGAAAGGGCCACACCCGGGTTTCCTTTTCCTGGCGGAAGACAGAAAATCTTTCCATATCGACTCGGGCTTCGAGGGTGCGGTCCACGGTATCGAAGAAGTTGTTGCAGTGGTATTGCAAGTGAAAGCCCAAGAGATCATTGCCCAGGAGTCCGTCCAGTATTTCCCGGCCCCAGGGGCAGATGCGGAAGATTTCGTAGTTGGGCCATGGGATATGCCAGAATTGGGACACCACCAGATTGGGCTCTGCCTCTTTGAGCAGGCGGGGGAGCAGGGCGAAGTGGTAGTCTTGGATGAAGACGATGGTGTGTTGGGGTTCGTTCACCTCGGAGAGGACGGCCTCGGCGAATTTGCGGTTGACTGCCTTGTAGGTTTCCCACTGGCCGGGGTCGAAGCGCGGACGGATATAGGCTAGGTGGCACAAGGGCCAAAGGGCCTGATTGGAAAAGCCGTAATAATAATCTCTCTCTTCCTGGCGGGTCAGCCACAGGCGGCGCAGTTTGTATTTGGGGTCCTGGGGCGGCACCATAAGGGAGTCTCCGTGGGTGCAGGCCTCGCGGTCGGCCGGGCCGCTACCGGCAGCCACCCAGGTGCCACTAGTGGTCTGCATGAGGGAGTCCAGGGCGATGGCCATGCCGCTGGCGGGCATGATGATCTCCACCTCCCCGCCCTTATAGACATGCATGTAGGGCTCCCGGTTGGACACCAGAATGACGTGGAAGTCGCTCAATCTATCTTCGATCAACTTTTTTAACCTGCCTTGATCCCAAAACATGGTGACTTCCTTTTCGAACTGGCTAGAACTCGACCAAACGGCGATCGGGGTTGGCCTGTAAGATCAACAGGGTGAGATAGTCCCGGAGATGGCGGGTGATGAGAAAGTGCAGGCGGACAAACTCCCGGGCCATCTGACCCATGCGGTGGGCCAGTTGCGGGCGGTGCAACAAGTAGCGGATGCGGAAGGCGCAGCCCTCAGGGGACTGCACCAGAAAGCCGGTATGGTAATCTCTGAGTTGCAGGACGATGCCGCCCACGGCGCCGCCGATGACCGGTTTGCCCTTCCACATGGCCTCGGTGACGGTGAGGCCGAAGCCTTCACGGGTGGATTTTTGGACGATGAGGTCGGCGGCCCGTTGCAGGGCGTTAACCTCGTGGTGTGCATCCGGGGGGAGGAGCAGCACCTGGATATCGGGGTCGCCGTGGGCCGCTTCCTGGACCTGGGCCAGAATGGCAGGGCCTTCGGGATCGTCGGTGGCTTCACCGCCGGCCAGCACCAGTTTGCAAGGAGTATGACGGCGCACCAGGCGAAAGGCCTGGATCACTCCCACAGGGTTTTTGAAGGAGTCAAAGCGAGATATTTGCAGGATCAGGGGTTTGTCTTTCTCAATCCCCAGGCGGTAAAGGACTGTTTGGATTTCCTTCTCGGTCAGCTCCCGGTTTTTTTCGCTCAGAGGATCGATTGAGGGGTGGATGAGGTATTGGGGGTGAGGGAGGTTCTGGGCGAACTGGGGCATGGAAAAGACGGAGGCGTCGTATTGTCTGACGATTTTCCGCAGGAAACGCCACACCGGCAGGTGGGGGCGGGAGACATCTACGTGGCAGCGCCAGACCCAGCGCCGGGCTTGGGGGCGCAATACTTCAATCAAGCTAGCCGGTTGGGGGTCATGCACCATCACCACATCCGCTTCCCAGGCAAATCGCTTGGCGTTTTCCAGGTTAACTTGGCGGTAATGCTCCAGCATGCTGGGGGTCAGCTGCACCCTGAAGCCTTGCAGGCCGTTGTGGAAGGCCTTGGTAACCTCGAAGAAAAAAGGGTCACCCATGATGACCTCCCAGGTGGTCTCCAGGCCGAGCTGGTTCAAGAGCGGTATGGCTCGGGCAAGCATTTCCGCTACGCCGCCGCCGACGGCGGTGGAGTTGATATGGACAAAGCGGCGGCCTTTAAGGCGTTCGGCCAGACGATAGAGCTGGCTCACTACTTCTTCCCCGACGATGGGGGTGTAATCATTCAGGGTGATCACAGAGTTCTCCCAGGTGCTGATGGATCAAGCCGACAAGGGAAGCGCGCACTTCTTTCAGGGTGTAAAAATAAACGTCGATGCTGCGGATATCTTCGACCAATGTCGGCAAGTCGAAGTTGGTTTCGATCCAGAAAGAGAAATCGTCGCTTTTCAACTCGCCCAGGCGCCAGCGTGCTTCAAAGAAATGGTAATAGATGGAGTCAAGTCCTACCCGGGTGAGGGCGCTGCAGAATTCTTTCAAGTTGTGGGCGGAAATCAAAGAATGCATCACCACCACCGAAGCTTGGCAGAAGTGAAACTCAAAGCCTGGGCGGGCCCAGGGCACGAAAGGCAGGTCCCAGAGGTATTCCTCCAAGATGTCCACCACCGCCTGGCGCACTTCTCCGAGGGTCTGATATTCAAAGGGATCAAAGGAGCTAAGCTTTTCGGCCAGTCTGGTGTCCTGCAGGGCGTGGGCGGCCCAGAGGGCAAAGTCGTTGGGGTATTCCGCGGCTGGCTGGTCCAGAAGCAAGCGGGATTGAATGAGGTGATAGAATAGCACGGATTCGTCCACCTCCCGCAGGTTATCCAGCAGTTCCCGCAGGTTCACCACCTTCTTGCCCAAGGGCATGGACATTAGGAAGCACTCGTGGAACCAGAAGGGGTTTGCTGCCATCTGGTTCAGGATCTCAGTCATTAGAGTTCCTCCAGGGGGAAGGTCAGCCCGGTCAAAAAATGTCTGACTGCATTGGGATCAGGAAGAAAGTAGGAAGCCGCCGTCTGGTCAGTGGGGGGGCCGACTTTGATGGTCAGCCCCCGATGGGCCAGGATCTGGAAGGCGCTTTCGTCAGTAAAATCATCACCTAAGTATATCGGAAATAACTCAATAAAACCAGGCAAGAGCAATATTTCCTGGATGGCCGCCCCTTTGCTGACCCCCCGGGGCAGTATTTCCAGTACCTTCTTCCCGGGCAGTAGCTGAAGGCCTGCCGCCTGTCGAGGCTGTTCCTGCCATTTGGCCAGTACGTTGAGGAATTCATATTTCTGCTCAGGGGGGAGCTGTCGATAATGCAGGGCGAACCCCAGAGGCTTGTCTTCCAACCACCATCCCTGAAAGGGGAGCAGATTTTCCTGCAGCTGTTGGCGCCAACGGGTAAGTTCCTGCTGGTAGGCGGCAGCTACTGGCAAGGGGTGAAGCCGTCCGGAAATGAAGGCTTCACCGCCGTGGGAGGCCAGGAAATCCAGGCCCGGAAGCGGGAGGAGTTGTTGTAGGTCCTCCAGGGGGCGCCCGGAGACAACCATCACTTTGAGATAAGGCTGAGCCGCCAGGCGGGCCAACAGTGCCAGCAGTTCCGGAGAAGGTATGGCCAACTCGGGGCGGGGAGCGATCTCCACCAGGGTGCCGTCATAGTCCAATAAAAGGAGCAGCGGCCGTCCCCGCCGGGCGGTCTGAATGGCAGATCTGAGGGAGGCGAAAATGTCGGTCATGGAGCATTAAACCAGTCGTTTGCCAGGGTGGGCAGGTAGGCGTTGGCCACATATGGGGACACGAGGCGCTAGGCGTTGAAAAAGGAGCCTTTTTATAAGACGGCGCCCCAGGTAGGTGTAGATCCCCAGATTCAGGGCCAGCGCCAACAGTCCCAGGATGATTTGATGTTGCCGGGTGAGGCCGACGGGATAGAGGAGGGGGAGGAGATAGCGATGTGTAAAGTCGCTCTGGTAGGTGCTGGCGCCGGTCAGCTGGCGCAGCCAGATTTCCAGAAGGGTGAGGGGGCAGACACTACCAGAGATTTCCACCCAGGCTCCCCAGCCCGCCGCCGGCAAGTGCAGCCAAGCCAAGCGGGGCCAACGCAGCAGAAGAAGGCCGCCCAGAACGACAAACACCACAAAGGTCAAGTGGCAGAGCACCACCAAGTCGACCAGGAGGCTCAGGATACTGGCCTCCATATAGAACCCTTCTGTATAGGCTGTAGGCTATAGGCTTTTGGTTAGTGGCGATGTGCAAATAATAAGCGGCAAGAGGGGAGGGGCGTGGGTTACAAAGGAATTTGCCGATTTTGCCAATTGTCCCGAGCCTCTTGCCTTTCATGAGTGTCAGTTTCTTCGCACGTGGTCTTGAATGAATTTGACGATATCGTTGGTATCGGTGCCGGGTCGGAAAATTTCGGCGATGCCGTTGGCCTTCAGGGCCGGGAGATCCTCATCGGGTATGATGCCGCCGCCCAGCACCAGGATATCGGCGATTTGCTTGTCCTTGAGAATTTCCATGACCCGGGGGAAAAGGTAGCTGTGAGCCCCGGACAGACAACTCATAGCGATGACGTCCACGTCCTCCTGCACGGCAGCCGCCACGATCTGCTCGGGGGTCTGCCGCAAGCCGGTATAGACCACTTCCATGCCGGCGTCCCGGAGGGCGGCGCAAATCACCTTGATACCCCGGTCATGACCGTCCAGTCCCGGTTTGGCGGCCAGCACGCGAATTTTTTTGGCTTCGGTCATTTTACCTCTCCTCACTGCTAAACCAAGGATTCAGCTTTTCCTTGCATGGCAGAAATGGTGCGCCGGGCGCACCCTGCCTCTCTTATTATCAGCCGGGAGCCGCTGACTGAGCAATGAGATTTTCGGCTCACGGCTTTAGACAAATGCCGTGGCTTCGTATTCACCCCAGACGGCACGCAGGGTGTCGCAGATTTCCCCCAGAGTGGCCAAGGATTTGACCGCTTTGAGGATGGGCGGCATCAGGTTGAGATCGCCTTCGGCAGCGCTTTTCAGTTCCGCCAGGGCGGTTTGCACCGCAGAGTTATCGCGGGTAGCCTTGAGTTCCTTTAGTCTGGCCACTTGCCGGTCGCCCACCGCCGGGTCCACTTTCAACAAGTCTGCGGGCTTGGCCTCCTCCTTCACCTGGAATTTGTTCAGTCCCACGATGATCCGGTCGCCTTTTTCGATTTCCCTCTGGTAGCGGTAGGCGCTGTCCTGGATTTCCTTTTGGATGAAGCCTTTTTCGATGGCTGCCACTGCACCGCCCAGGCGGTCGATCTGGTCGATGTAATCTTGGGCTCTGGCCTCTATCTGGTCTGTCAGGTATTCGATATAGTAGGAGCCGGCCAAGGGGTCAACTGTGTCACAGACGGCGGTTTCATAGGCAATGACCTGTTGGGTGCGCAGAGCCACTTGCACGGCCTGCTCTGAGGGCAGAGCCAAGGCTTCGTCGAAGGAGTTGGTATGCAGGGACTGGGTGCCGCCGAGAACCGCGGCCATGGCCTGAAAGGCTACCCGCATGATGTTGTTCAGGGGCTGCTGGGCGGTCAGGGTGCAGCCGGCCGTTTGGGTGTGGAAGCGCAGCATCTGAGAGCGGGGGTCCTGGGCCCCGAAGCGCTCTTTCATGATCTTGGCCCACAGCCGGCGGGCGGCTCGAAATTTGGCCACCTCCTCCAAAAAGTCG
This sequence comes from Desulfobacca acetoxidans, assembly GCA_020722205.1. GTDB lineage: Bacteria > Desulfobacterota > Desulfobaccia > Desulfobaccales > 0-14-0-80-60-11 > DYLF01. The sequence continues at coordinate 4,249 of DYLF01000007.1, read as the reverse complement.
TTATGAGAATTAAAAAAGAAGGATAATCGGGGAGCGAACTCGTCCACTTTCAGGCCCGCCTGGATGGCTGCCTCCACGTAAGCGATGCCATTGGCCAAGGTGAAGGCCACCTCCTGCACTGCGGTGGAGCCGGCCTCCCGGATGTGGTAGCCGCTGATGCTGATGGTGTTCCACTGAGGCACCTCTTTGGTGCAGTAGGCGAAGATGTCGGTAATGAGGCGCATGGATCGCCGGGGTCCGAAGATGTAAGTTCCTCGGGCCGGATATTCTTTTAGGATGTCATTCTGCACCGTACCCCGGAGTTGGCTGAAGGGAACGCCTTGCTTTTCGGCGACTGCCAGGTACATGGCCAAAATAACGGCGCAGGGGGAGTTGATGGTCATGGAGGTGCTTACCTGGTCCAACGGGATGCCGGCGAAGAGACGTTCCATATCCCAAAGGGAGTCAATGGCTACGCCCACTTTACCCACTTCCCCGCGGGCCAGTTCGTGGTCGGAATCGTAGCCGATCTGGGTGGGCAGATCAAAGGCTACCGATAGCCCGGTCTGTCCGGACTTCAAAAGGAAGTGATAACGCTTGTTGGTTTCCTCCGCGGTGCCGAAGCCGGCATATTGGCGCATGGTCCAGAAGCGGCCGCGGTAGGCTGTCGGCTGCACCGCTCGGGTGAAGGGATACTGCCCTGGCATACCCAGCTTTTCGGCGTAGTCAAAGTCCTGCATTTGAAGAGGCGTGTACACCCGGTGGATGGGGATGCCGGAGGTGTTGACAAACTCAGGTCGGCGCTCCGGGAATTTTTTCAGCACTTTTTCTACCTGAGCGTCATATTTGACCTTTAACTCTTTTAATTTTTCCCAATCGTCCATAAGTTTGCCTCACTTGTGAGATGTGAGTTACCAAGGAGAGGACTGCCAATCCCTCCAGGACCTGCCAATGCAGGTCAGTTAAATTTCTCCGTCTGCCTCCATTTTGGCCAAAGCCTCGAAGCGGATGTCCATGCCCAAGACTCCCTGAATATCATCAGCCTCGTCCCGCACCGGCACACTCACGGTAATGCACAAGGCGCCGGTGAAGCGGGAAGTGTAAAAGTCGGACACGTACACCTTGCCGGTCTTGACGGGTTCGATAAACCACTGACGATTAGAGAGGTCTTCGTTCGGGTTCATGGTTTCATATTTGGCACGGTCTACCACATGGGTGATATTGCGAGTGATTTTCCGGCCTTCCAAGTTGACCACATACATGAATTGGATGAAAGGATTGAGGTCCAACACCCGCTGTAAGACCGGTTCTTGCGAGGCTGGCTCCATGGAGCGGATTTCCTCCCGGGCGGCCAGGTCTTCGGCCAAGTGGGCCGCCAGCTTGTGGGCCTTCTCTTTCAGGCGGTCGAACTCAGAAACGAAGAGTTCCGGGAGATATTTACGCGCCAGACTCTCCATTTCTTCGTGGGAGATAGCGGTGCAGCGTCCGGCATCGTACATCTCCTTAATTCTCTTGTTGATTTTTCCCACCCCGGGATGATCTTTGTCCACCATTTTGCCGCCGGTAAGGTTGAGGCGAGTATTGAGCCAATGGACGATGCCGGATTTGCCGGATTTGTCGGTAATGGAGATGGTGGGCGGCCGCTTCAAGATGCGGCTGGTGTCAAAGGGGTTGTAAATTTCTTCATTTTTCAAGAGCCCATCGGCATGGATGCCGGCGCTGGTGGCGTTGAAGTTTTGCCCTACAAAGGGATAATTGGGAGGTATGTGGTAATGCAACTCTTTTTCAAAGTATTCGGCGATATCGGTAATCACCGTAGTGTCGATGCCGTTGGTTTGGCCCCGGAGGGAGATGTACTCTATGATGAGCCCTTCGATGGGCGAATTGCCGGTACGCTCCCCAAAGCCCAGCAGGGTGCCATTTACGGCGCTGCACCCGTAAAGCCAGGCGGTTACGCCGTTGACGAGGACTTTGTGGAAGTCATTGTGTCCATGCCACTCCAGGAGGTGGCCAGGCACCCCGGCTTCTTCGATCATGGCCCGCACCAACCGGGGGACACTGCGAGGCAGGGCGGCGCCGGGATAGGGCACGCCGTAGCCCATGGTGTCGCACAGACGGATTTTGACGTCGATGCCACTTTCCTCCCGGAGTTTCATGAGTTCGATGGCAAAGGGGATGCAGAAGCCATAAATATCGGCGCGAGTGATATCTTCAAAGTGGCAGCGGGGTACTATTCCGAGATCCAAGGCAGCCTTAACAATGGCGAGGTAATTTTCAAACGCCCGGCGCCGATTCCATTCCAGTTTCAGGAAGATATGATAATCAGAGACGGAGGTCAGGATTCCGGTCTCTGGCAGACCCATCTCCTTCACCAGGTTAAGATCTTCGGCCTTAGCCCTGATCCAGCCGGTAATCTCTGGATATTGGTATCCCCGCTCCCGGCAGCGCTGAACCGCTTCCTTGTCTTTAGCGCTGTAGAGGAAGAATTCACTTTGCCGGATAACCCCTTGGGGGCCGGAAAGCCGGTGCAGCATATCAAAAATATCCACGATCTGCTGAACCGTATAGGGTGGCCGGGCCTGCTGGCCATCCCGGAATGTGGTGTCGGTGATCAGCATCTGCTCCGGAGGTTGGGGCATGACAAATTTGTAATCAAAGTCGATGCAGGCCACCTCCGAGTAAGGGAAGATTTCCCGCATCAGATTGGGTTGATCTACTTCCACCAGCTTATACCGCCAGAAGGGGGTGTGCTGATGATCCAATAACCGCCGTTCAGGATTCCACCGTGACATAAAGCACCATATGTTCAATTTTCCCGTATTCTGTTTCTGTAGTCTCTTCTTTGAAAAGAACTGGGCAAGGGGAATCTCCTAAAGATCATTGTTTATAACCAGTAACCTCTCACTGGTTTGATTATTCCAACCTCAGGGACAACTCCAGGAGTTGTTCCGGTTCAACCCGGGCGGGGGCCCGGGTCAGTGGGCAGACCCCTTTCTGGGTCTTGGGAAAGGCGATGACCTCCCTAATGGAGCGGACCCCGCACAAGATAGCCACCAGCCGATCAAAGCCGAAAGCCACCCCCCCGTGGGGGGGAGCGCCGTATTCCAATGCCTCCAGCAGGAAGCCGAATTTTTCTTCGGCTTGGCGGGGCGAGATGCTCAGAACCTGAAAAACTTTTTCCTGGATGTCGCGGCGATGGTTGCGGATGCTGCCGCCGCCGATTTCGGTGCCGTTCAACACCAGATCGTAGGCCCGGGCCCGTACTTTATCCGGCTGGCTGGCCAGCAGAGGAAGATCTTCTTCTTTGGGTGCGGTGAAGGGGTGGTGCATAGCCGTGTATCGTCCAGCCTCCAGATCGTACTCCAGCAGGGGAAAATCGGTGACCCACACCAAACTGTAGGTGTCGGCAGGGATCAGCCCCTCTTTCTGTGCCAGATGAAGGCGCAACTGACCCAAGGCCGTGTTGGCCACCTCTGGAGCATCGGCCACAAAGAGAAGCAGATCACCCTCTTGGGCCTGAAACCGGTTATTAATGGTTGTTTGCACTCCCTCGGGAAAATATTTGGCCAGAGGCGATTGCCAGCCCTGGAGCTGAACCTTGACCCAAGCCAAGCCCCGAGCCCCATAGACCCCGGCCAGGTCGATGAGGTCGTCCAACTCCTTTCTGGATAAACGGTTCAGTCCCGAGGCGCACAGGCCCTTGACCATGCCCCCCTGATCCACTACCTCCCGGAATTGACGAAATTCCGTTGCAGGTATCAGATCGGTGAGGTCGGTGAGTTCCATGCCGAAGCGGATTTCCGGACGGTCAAGACCGAAACGAGCCAAGCACTCCTCGTAGGTGAGGCGGGGGAAGGGCCTGTTCAAGTCAATTCCCCGTACCTGGCTGAACAAAGAGCAGATCAGGCCCTCCACCACCCGGAAGATATCCTCTTCGGTGACAAAGGACATCTCCAAGTCGATCTGGGTGAATTCCGGCTGCCGGTCGGCCCGCAGGTCTTCATCCCGGAAACAGCGGCACAACTGGTAATAACGTCCCAGCCCCGCCATCATGAGCAGTTGTTTGAAGAGCTGGGGCGACTGGGGCAGGGCATAGAAGTGACCGGCTTGCAATCGGCTGGCTACAAGATAGTCCCGGGCCCCCTCCGGGGTGCTGCGGGTGAGAATGGGGGTTTCCACTTCGATGAAGCCATGCTCATTCAGGAACTGGCGGGCGACCTGGGCGGCCCGGTGGCGGACTAGGATGTTCTTCATCACGCTGGGACGCCTG
>DYLF01000074.1 GCA_020722205.1 Desulfobacca acetoxidans | reverse complement strand
TTCGAGATGCCCCGCATGGGCGACCCCATGAAGCACACCTCGCCCTTCAACGAGGCCTATCTCTATCCCCTGCATGACACCCGGCCCATGACCGGCACGGGGTACGGCTTCATGCACGCCAACCCCAACGAGTACTATGTCAGCATTGACTACCACATCGAGGAGATGAAGGAGCCCTTCTACCGCATCGTCAAGATGTCGGACGGTCTCACCCAGTGCTACCGGCCTGGCACCTTCGACCGCTGGAAGCAGAGCTACCGCTTTCTGATGGAAATGAATCCTCGGTTCATCTCGGTGTGGGGCGGCGGCTTCGGTTACGGCCCCAAGGTCTTCGGCGGCTCCTACGACATCCTGGGGCAGGCCCACGCTGGACTGGCCAGCGTTACCGGCCACCACGAGTTCATGGGCGGCCATTGCACCAAGCACTCCAACTGGTGCATCGACTGGTACTCCGGCACGCAAATCACCTTCGGCATCCTGGCGGCCTTGCACTGGCGGCGCAAGACCGGGCTGGGCACCAAGATCGAGTTCTCCCAGGTGCAGGCGGCCACGCGCTGCCTGGGCCACGCCGCGCCCCTGTACGGCCGCTTCGGCATCGTCCGCCAGCGCTGGGGCAACTGGGACACGCAGCTCTGCGTGCACGGCATCATCCTCTGCGGCAAGTCCGACTACCCGGACGCCATCAACCCCCAGGACCGGCTGGAGGCCCGCTACTGCATGATCTCCGCCTTCCAGGACGCGGACTTCAAGGCCCTGTGTGACGTGGTCAAGAAGCCCGATCTGTACAGCAAGTATGCCAAGTTCAAGGACCGGGTGGAAGGCGAGGCCCAGGTGGAAATCTACGCCGAGCTGGAAAAGTGGGCCGCGGACAAGTCCCGCAGCGAAGTGGTCCGGGTCATGCAGAACGCCGGGCTTTTGTGCGAACCGGTGATGAACGACCGGGAGGTCTACGAGTGCGAGCACTGGCGCCAGCGGGGCACGGTGCGCTGGATCGATGACCCCCTCTTCGGCGATGTCCTGAACCATGGGTCCTACTCGTCCGGGCTGATGTCCAAGACCCCCCGGAGACTCCGCTGGATCTGGCGGCCGGTGGGCGCCGACAACGTCAAGTTCTACCATGAGCTCCTGGGCTATCCTATCAGCAAGATGCAGGAGTGGTACGACAAGGCCTGGATCTAAAAGGAGGAAAACACTGTGTGTGATATCATCTGGTGCAAAAAAGAAGTGGACGGCAAGCCCTGCAACACGGTGAACTACCTCGACCCGTATTGCTTCTGGAACTGGAAGGGCACGGTGAACTGCGCCCACTGCGGCACGGTGTACGCCATCCACATGATCCAGGGGCATATGTACAAGGGGCCGGATGAACAGCCGGCGGGAACCAAACCGGACATGATGCCTCTCTATGCCGACCGGCCGTTGGAGGGCTATGAGTTCTATACCATGGGCACCCCGGGCCGCACCCGGCCCTTCGAGTGCCTGCCCCGGCACATTTATCTGGGCGTGCCCGACATGGTGAAGTTCAGCATCCGTAACCGGCCGGTCCGAGGCTGGCGGCCGCAGCCGCCTTCCGCCGGCATCGCCGGCCGGTTCCCCTTTAACTGGGATCTGCCAAAACTGTCTCCGGACGTCTGGGCCGAGTATCAGGAAAAGATCGCCAAGGGCGAAGTGACCGACTGGTAACCGGGACCCGGTGCCTATCGAGAAAAGGAGTTGCACATGATTGAAGCGAAAGGGCTAACCCCACGGCAATTTCTGGACAAAGTCCTGGAGCCGGAGAAAGAATCCGACCATATCTGCTGGCAGTGTGAATATCTCAAACCGGTAATCAAAGGCTCCAGCTTTCCGCCGGCGGACATCATCGGCTGGTGCATGAAGATTCACTGGCCCTATTATTGGTGCGTGGCGGACTTCAACGTGGTGAAGAAGTGCTACGCCTTTAAGCAGAAGGGCTAGTATGGAAGAAAACGTCCGCCAGGAACTGGACGCCCTGGAGCAGATGGTCATCAACTGGAAGGCCAACCATCTGGGGTTCGCCACGCCGGAGGGGAACAACGACTTCCTGGTGGAGGAGTTCCAGGAGGAGATCACCACCTACATGTCCCCGTATCTCAGGCGGTTGTGGCAGTGCGAGTACCTCACCCTCCAGGAGGCGGAAGAGTTCATGAACTGGTGTTATGACCAGGTGGCCGACCTGCGCCGCCTGATACAGGAACTGGAGACCCCGAGCGTGAAACCGGGGTTCTGGCAGAAACTTATCGGCAAGACCAAAGAGGCTTGGCGAGAATAAGGGCGGTTCCACCTGGGTCAAGCCAGGCTGTGCCAGGCCGGGGGTGACCCAGGTGGGGATCCACCCAGGCTGCGAATTCATAAAAAGGAGAGCGAGCATGCCAGCAAGAGCCCGCGTCATTGTTTGCGGATTCGACCCCATGCTAGTCAAGGGCTATGTCAAGACCGGCTTCCGCGCCTTATGGTGGCATATCCCGGACGAGATTTATGAGGAATTCAAAGTTCAACCCAATGACACCATCTCCGGGACCCTTTTGAAGATCTGGAAGGGGACGCGTGAGGATAAACCTGCCAAACTGATGCACGAACCCAATGAGCCCTTTCATTGGAAGTGCAGCAAGGAGTCGGGCCTGGCAGTGTTGCTGCCGTCGGAGACCATCATCAAATACGAGCTCACGGCGGTGCACTTCATCGAGGTGCTGATCGACAAAATCCGGGGCGAAGCGGTTTACCCCGGCGAGGAGAAGGAAAGCACCAAGATGTGGCCCATGCACAAGATGCAGAAATTGCCCTACGTGGTGGATTATATCCCCGCATAATCGTTGACCCTGGTGTCCCCCAGGCCAAGGGGATAAATCGCCCCTGGCCTGAGGGAAAAAGGTTCGGGCCCTTTTTCGGTCAAGGGTTCGGCCAAGACCACGCAATCCCCCTCTCACAGCCTGATCACTGGGGAGGGGGATTTTTTCGTCCCGGGTTGGCGGCGGTTCAGGCCTATAGCCTGGGTAGTCGTTGGCCGGAAATATATGGTAATTGGCTGGGGTTTCATTTGGAAAGTCCGCTTTTCCCTCTCCCCCAAGGGGGAGAGGGAAATAAATGAGGAGTTTCATTAAGATATTGTTATAGTGGTAATTATCAACATTAAGGAATAAAGATTTATGAGTTTTTTCGAGGCCATCAAAGTTGGGCCTTGACCCAGGCGATGAGGGCGGCGAAGGTGAGGGCCCAGTATTCAGTGTGGTCCTGGCCGCTGAAGAGGTGGGCCAACTCATGGCACAGGGTCGTGAGGCGCTGTCCCGGCGGGTGGAGCATGATGGTGCGGTGGGCCTGGTCGGCCTCAGCCAGGAGGAAGGTCCCGCCTTGCCAGTATTTTCTTGGGTCGGGGAGATAGGCCGGGTCACAATCCAGGTGGACCGGCTCCTGGCCAAAGGCTTGACATATCTGTTCAGCCCAGGCTTTCAGGTCTGAGAAAGAGCGTCCCTCAAGAAGCCGCTCATCGTAGTTATGACAGCGGTTGCACCAGACCTGGCCATCAAAGACCAGATCGGCATGGCGGGCCGGGTCCAGGAGAAGAGCGCACCTGGGGCAATAAACCGGCATGGCAGACTTTTCGGGCCAAATTATTTATTATAGTGATTTTAACCAAAAACCTGGATAAAATAAAGACAAAATCAGCCAACCAGGAGCGGCATATTGATGACCGAAAGAGAAACCGAAGAAAAGACCCAGGAAACTCAGCCAAGGGAGGAGGAAGAGGTGGACTTTGAGGTGGAAAAGGAGCCCCCCCACCCGGGCTGGCAGCCACTGACCAAGGTTTATCATTTCTCCGACCCTTTTTTCGAGAATATCCTTTTTTTTCTGTCCTACGAGTATTCCTCCAACGTCTATCTGCTCAAGGGGGACTATGTCACCTTGGTAGACCCGGGCAATGACTACACCGGCTTGATGGAGCTTTTCCGTCAAGGGTTTAAGCCCGCGGATATCAAGAAGATCGTTCTCACCCACGGCCACCGCGACCATTGCATGGGCGGCTTTGAGCTTCTGAGAGCCTATCCCAGCCTGGCGGCGGGAGGCGGCCTGGAATTGATCCTGCATGAAAGCGGCCCGATGGAGTTGAAAAAGATTATTCAGGAGCTGGGCTCCCGGGTTACCGAGATTAAGGGTGGGGAACGCCTTTCTCTGAGCGGTCAGGAATGGGAGGCCATCTATACCCCGGGGCATTCCATTGACGGAGTGAGTTTCTATCATGCGCCCTCCAGGACCGCCATCACCGGGGACACGACCATGCCGTACGCGGCGCCGAAAGTGGACAAAGGCTCCGGCGGTCACTTGAGTCATTATCTGTTTGGCATAAGGGCTTTGCTCAAGCGGGATATTGCCCATATTTTGCCGGGGCATGGGGTGCCGGTGGCGGACTTGGGCCGCACCGTCATCGAACAGACCTATGAAGGCCTGTTGCTCCAGGTGCTAGGGGTGGAAGGAGAGAGCAAGGTCCCCTGGATTTCGGGGGCTGAGGGCCTGGCCCGACAGGGGCTGTTGGAGGAGGCGGTGTATTGCTGTAACAAGGCCTTGGACTTTAATCCTGAGAACATGCGGGCCCTCCAGGTCAAAGCCATGTGCCTCACGGATCTGGGGCGGGGTGAGGAGGCGATTCAGGTGTTGGATATGATCCTGGCCCGTCAGAAAGACGAACCCTTTGCACTCACCGCCAAAGGCCATGCTCTGCTGGGCATGGGCAGATATGAGGAGAGCTTGCCATACTTTGACCAGGCCTTGCATCACCAACCCTCCCTCCAGGAGGCCCAGGTTTATAAAGGCATGGCCCTGTATCTGGCCGGGCGGGTGGATGAGGCCATGGACATTGAAGCCTTTCAGAGGGAGTTTGCCGCCAGGTTCAAAGAGCAGCTGGAAAAAAAGGAGTCAGATTAAAGGGGAAGAGGGGGAAAGGAAAACCGGCGGGTGGGCGGCGCACCCACCGTAATATTTGGTGGCACAGGTCTTAAGCCTGTTCTCAGGCACAGCCGGAGAGTTGCGCCACCAGCTTTTGCCTTATCTTGGGGGCTGGTCACTGAGGACGTACAGGTTTTTTTGGCAGGTGGACCGTGTTAAGGCGGTTATTGGGTGAGGAAGAGGTGTTGGTGGCTGACGGGTTTATATATTTGCCTTTGTTGTTTGACCCGGCCATTGATGAGGAAATGCATGACTTGCGGTCCAAGATCAATCCCCAGGCACCCTCCGGGCAGGCGGGGGAGGCGCCGGTAATCCAACAAGGGCCGCGCTACTTTGTGAAATCTTTGAGCCTAAAGAGTCTTCTGGCCAATTATGCCCTTCTGGAGCCGGAAGTATATAAACGAGTGGCAAGCCACTACTTCAGTAAGTATGTGCTCCGCACCGAAGCAGTTGTCCGCGTGTTGAGCGGCAAGCTCAAAACGATTATCTTTGAAATTTTGCCACATTTCGTCCACAGGACCAGCTGGCAGAAAAAAAGGGGCTCGGGTGAGGACGATATCCTGGGTCTTCTTAGCGACAGGTTGCTCATCCCGGCTGACTACCGGGAACGCGCCGGAAAAATCCTGGATCCTCAAAGATTGGCCGGAGATTTAACCGCCCTGGGAAAAAACCGGTTTCTTGAGTCAGACCCGCCGACAGGTCTGATCAAAGGTCGGGACTTGCGCCAGTGGTTTTATCAGGCGCTGGCCGGGGAGATTCTTGCCCGGAAAAAGGCGAGATGGCAGGAGGCAGTGCGACAACTGGCAGAGCTTGTCCGGATGTCTAGCGCGCATCTGCCGTTGCTGCTTTATCTGGCCGAAGCGGACTCCCTGGAGGTCGATGGCTTCGGCTTCTCCCGAATCGGCAGTCGGGACGATTACCTGATCTATAAGCGGAGCGGTGAGTATGCTTTGAAAGACTATTACGGCCGGCTCTACCTCTTTCCGGATTGCCGGGTGGCGGTTTCCACCTCGGGGCCTCTCCGGCCGATGGTCCTAGAAAAGTACAAGCATCCTTTCCTGTTGCATTACCGGACGGGACAGAGCATTTGCCTGCGGGGTTTTCGGCCCGGTCAGTCCTTCACGGCCCAGAATGTCATCACTGCCCTGGAAGAGGGCCTCAACGCTTTATTCCATGGTTATGATTATCGCCGCCGCAACGGCTACCACAGTCTGGACCACCTCCCCCAATCCGAGGACACCATCACTTTCGATGATTACCGCATTTCCACCACTCATCCCAAAATTCTTTCCGGGGAAATCGAGGTCAAAAACGATTTCCGGTAAGGCCTTCAGGCGCCGCCGGCCCTCCTGATAAAAATCTCCTTCTCCCCCCGCTTGCGGGGAGAGGGGAGTGGGGGTGGATCACAAGCCCAGATTACGGCAGGCCATTAGCTCCTCTATCACAAATTCTCAATCCCGGTCTTTTCAGGAAGGTTTGAAATATAAACATATATGTCGGATATTGGACAGAAGATTCTCATTAGTTTGCAAAATAAAATTCGAAAACGGCCTAAAAACTGACGGATTTTGGACAAAGAAGGGGGCTGGCCGCCAGAGAGAATGTTGATCCTTGAGAATTAGTAATTGATAATTCAAGGAGATTTTGGAATGGTGCAATATTTGCAGTATCACTTGTTGTAGTCTGGGTGCAGAGCGCGCTTGGGCAGCAGGATGGCCGGCCCCACGGTGAATGGTTACCGCGGGGTTTTGTTTTTTGCAGCATTTTATGATTGTTCAAAACGTCCGGGAAGGCGAAAAGTTTTTCCTCTTCAAATGACTCAGCAGCCAGCACTTTTAGCGGGTAAATCACCCTGTCGGGGCGAACCACATCTTGCCCCGACAAGGGTTTCACATGTCCGGGAGTGGCCAATTGGCCATAATGGCTTCAGAGTCGGAAAGTAGAAGATACCCGGTAGGGCACGGGGTTTTAAGACCGGTTTTCCCAGGTGGTCGACAGATATGAAAAACACTGACAGGCCCGACAAAGGTGCTTGGTTAATCCTTTTGGTGGCGCACCAGCCCACCCGGGATTCTCTGTTTACCCTTTTACAGGAAAACAAATATACTCCCTTGGTTATGTCGCACCCCGAGGAGGTCGTCCGCTTTCTCAAGGGGCAGAGGCCGGCCACCATCTTTGTGGACTGCGAAGCAGTCGGCATTTTTGGCAGCGGGCTTTACTCCCGCCTCAAGGTCGCCTCTCCCTTGTGCCGGGTGATACTCCTGTGTGATAAAGGCCATCAGAGCCACCAGGAGGTTATCCGGGAAGCCATGGCCATGGGCGCTTATGCCTGCCTGTTAGCCCCTTACAATAGCTGGGAACTTCTCACCATGCTCAAGCACAGCCTTCCCAAGAAAAGGAAGTAGGACCCCCAAATTCTCCATCAATGCGGAAAAAGGGAACTGGCTAGCAATTGCTTCTTCTACACTCCTCAACTCTTCCTACCTTTTGTTATCTGCTGTATTTCTTGCGGAATCCTTATTTTCTCCCTCGGGCTGATTCTTGGCCTCAGACCTTTGCTGTCAGCCGGGTAGCCCTAATATAACAATTCTTCTTGCCTCTTAAAGAATTAAGCAATATCAAAAAGTTATTCAATTACTGGGTTGGTTTGCCGAAGTTAATGCCAGAGACGGAGTGCTGCGGACTGATCATAATTATATAACAAACCAATAACTTAGATCGAAGTCCAGTGCTCTTCTTGCAAATGTCAACAAAATCCTTTTCTCCCTCTGCTGGCGCCGGGGGAAAGGCTTGGGTAAACTGAACAATCCATGCAGGGGTGGGGTGAGGTGGGAGAGATTAACTTGTCAGGGGCCTTCAAGTGGTTGAGCACCTCCGCGCCGCGATTGGAGCGGGTGACGGAGGAGATCCGGTACTGGTCTGACCCCAAGGCGAGCTTCTATGCCCTGCTCATGTCCGCCTGTTTGATCGCCAGTTTTGGCCTCATTGCCAACAGTGCGGCAGTGGTCATCGGGGCCATACTGGTTTGCCCTTTGATGACCCCTATGCTGAGCACGCCCTGTCTCTAGTGTGGGGGGTGGGAAGATTCTGGGGTGAGCCACAATGGCCAGGACTTCATGCAGGCAGGGCCAAGGGATGTCCCAGGGCTGTCGCTTTCCGCCAATTTATTCATTGTTGCGACCCCGGCCAACTGAGGTGGCAGTCCCTTCCCCTTATAGCTGGCTTTCCTCGAGCGGAAAGGGGTCTGTCCTTGTTGTTGGGCAGCAAGCGCCAGAGCCCTCCCGCAACCAGGGCTTTTCTGGTGGTTCCTTTCCGCCCTGCCAGCAGCATGGGTTCATGAATAAGTTCAGAACTTATGAATTCCTCTTCTCCTCCGGCGGAAAACCTTTCACTTCGGGGAAGGGACTCCAAGATATAAATAAGGAAGGGGCGTATCCTTCTTCATCCAATCGTCAGGTAGCAGTGCGGGATAGCAAGATTGGGGAGAAAGGAAGAGCAGGCCGAATTTTAGATGGCTTTTTTGTTTAAAAATAATATAATACAACATTCAGAATATTATTATAATCTGGGGGGCAGGAAACGAGCCCCTTAAGGATCGTTGGCCCACTCAAGGTCATGACAAGTGCCAAATCCTTTTGACCTTGGACGGTGGGCCTTTCAAGGCAGCCCATGAAAAAAGACATCCATCCCAAATATTATCAGACCACGGTGCGCTGCGCCTGTGGGAGCGAATTTGTCACCGGTTCCACCAAGGAAAAGATCCGGGTGGAAATCTGCTCCAAGTGCCATCCCTTTTTCACCGGCAAACAGAAGCTGGTGGATTCCGCCGGGCGGGTGGAGCGCTTCCGGCGCAAATACGCCCATCTGGAAGGCAACAGTCAAAACAGCGACCAACCGGCATGAAATCCGGAGAGCCTCCCCTGCAGGTGGGGGGCCAGGCTGTGTTAGAGGGAGTGATGATGCGCTCCCCCCACGCCTTGGCCGTCGCCGTCCGACGACCCGATGGGGCAGTGTTTCTCAAAGACGAGCCCTATGTCTCCCTGGGGGAGAAATACCCGGTTTTAAAAAACCCCATCCTGCGCGGCCCGGTGATCCTGATTGAGTCTCTGGTTACCGGTGTCCAGGCCCTTACTTTCTCGGCCCAGGCGGCCCTGCAAGAGGAAGAGGAAAAGCTGGGCTGGGGGAGCCTGCTGCTCACCATAGGGGGAGCCTTCCTGCTGGCCTTTGTCTTTTTCGGCTTCCTGCCGCATTGGCTCAGCGGCTTGGCCGGCGGACTCATCGGACGCCCCCTCACCACCGCTGACCTCGCCTTCCACATCATTGACGGCTTCATCAAGGTGGCTTTTCTGCTCCTGTATATCTGGGGCATCTCTTGGTTGAAGGACATCCGCCGGGTCTTCGAGTATCATGGGGCCGAACATAAGGCCATCGGGGCCTACGAGGCCGGGGAGGCGCTGGAGCTGGCCAACGCCCGGCGGCACACCACCTGCCACGCCCGCTGCGGCACCTCTTTCATTCTGGTGGTGCTACTGGTGAGCCTCTTGGTCTTCGCCCTCTTTTTTCCTCTGTTCCCGAACTTGACCCGGCAAGGTTTTCTGAACAACCTGGTGCAGGTGCTCATCAAGGTGGTTTTGATGTTTCCCATCGCCGCGGTGTCTTATGAAATCATCCGCTGGGGGGGCAATCATCACCACCATCCCCTGGCCCGGTTGATACTGTGGCCAGGACTGGCCACCCAGCGCCTCACCGCCCGGGAACCCGACGACTCCCAATTGGAAGTGGCCCTGGAAGCCTTGCGGGCGGTCTTGGCCCGGGAAGAGAGCCTACAATCCGCCCACCTCTCACCTCTCACCCCTAACCCCTGACCCTTATCCATGCTGCGCATCGGGCCGGCGGGTTGGGATTACCAAGATTGGCAGGGGGTGGTATATCCGCCGGGACTCAAGGGGACGGAGCGGCTTACTTTTTTGGCCGCCTTGTTTGATGTGGTGGAGATTAACGTCACTTTTTACCGCCCCCTCTCCCCGAACCTGGCCCGGCGCTGGCTGGCGGCGCTCTCCGACGCCCCCGACTTTCGTTTCACGGCCAAGCTGCTGAACGTCTTCACCCACGAACGGCGGTGGAGGGAGGCGGACGCCGACGCCTTCCGGGAGGGCTTGCAGCCGCTGCTGAGGGCCGAGCGCTTGGGGGTAATTTTGGCCCAATTCCCTTACTCCTTCCACCACACCCCGGAAAACCGGGCTTATCTCACGGCCCTCAAGGAAGCCTTCCCGGACTTTCCCATGGCCGTAGAGGTGCGGCACCGCTCCTGGCAGCGCCGGGAGGTGCGGGAATTCCTTACCGAGGTGGGCTTGAATTTCACCAATATCGACCAGCCCCAGGTCTCCTACTCCCTGGGCAAGACCGTCTGGGCCACCGGGCCGGTGGGATATCTGCGCTGCCACGGCCGTCGGCGGGAAAAATGGTTTGAGTTCGGCGACGACCAGCAAGCGCGCTATGATTACCTTTATCCTCCCGCAGAATTGGAAGAGCTGGCCAACCGGTGTCGGGAACTGATGGCCAAGGCGCCTGAGGTCTACCTGATCTTTAACAACCACCCTCATGGCCAAGCTCCTGTCAACGCCCTGGAAATGTCCCGCCTTCTGCTTAATCGCCACTTTACGCCCCCCGCCTGCCTGGTGAAAGCCTTCCCCAGGTTGGCCCGGTAATTTTTCCCCTCCACCCACCGGAATATTATGTTAATATTTTTTACCTGCTTATTTTCGGGGTGAACTGTGCGGGCTTTATTGGCATTGGAAGACGGCCTGGTGTTGGCGGGACGGTCTTTTACGGGACCCGGAGAGGCCGCCGGGGAAGTGGTGTTCAACACCTCCATGACCGGCTATCAGGAAATCCTTACCGACCCTTCCTACAGAGGCCAGATCGTCACCATGACCTACCCCTTGGTGGGGAACTATGGGGTCAACTGGGAAGACGTGGAGTCCTGCGGCGTTCAGGTGGAAGGCTTCATTGTCAAAGAATACCACGCCCACCCCTCCAATTGGCGCGCCCAGGGAGACTTGGCCGCTTACCTTCAGGCCGCCGGCAAACTGGGCCTTGAAGGCCTGGACACCCGGGCTATCACCAAACGCCTGAGAGTCGTGGGCGCCATGCGGGGGATCATCTCCACTGAAGACCTCGACCCCCAACGCTTAGTGCGCCGGGTGCGGGAAGAAGTGCCCAATATGGAAGGCTTGGACCTGGTGCCGCTGGTCACCTGCCGGCAACCCTATTGGTGGGATGGGAAACTACCTCCCCCAACCCCTGATAGGGGGTTGGGAGGGGGCGTCTCTGTTGACCTTGCCGCCCTCTGGCGGCAAAGGTCCGGGAAGAAAGTGATTCTCTGTGACTTCGGGGTGAAGTTCAATATTCTCCGCTGTCTGCAGGCCAGGGGGCTGGAAGTGCTGGTGGTGCCGGCCGCCACGCCGGCGGCTGACATCCTGGCGCTCAATCCTGACGGCATTGTGCTCAGCAACGGCCCCGGGGACCCGGCAGCAGTGACCTATGCCATTGATAATGTCCGCCAGTGCCTGGGGTCCAAACCCATGTTCGGCATCTGCCTGGGCCACCAACTCATGGGCCTGGCCTTAGGAGGGCGCACCTTCAAGCTTAAATTTGGCCACCGGGGGGCCAACCAGCCGGTGAAGAACCGGCTCACCGGCCGGGTGGAGATCACCTCCCAGAACCACGGCTTTGCCGTGGACATCGATTCCATCCCGGACCCGCAAGTGGAACTGACCCATATCAACCTGAATGATGGGACGCTGGAGGGTTTGCGCCATCCGAAATTAGGCGCCTTCTCAGTCCAATACCACCCGGAGGCCAGCCCGGGGCCGCACGACGCCAATTATTTGTTTGATGAGTTTATGCGGCTGATCATGGGAATCTAAAATATGGCCGCAACAATCTCGGAAAGCACTTTGCGGAGAGCTTTTAATCTTTTTAAAGAAGCCGGGAAGCCCGGCCGCATCATCCTGTTCGGCTCGTATGGCCGGGGCAGTCTACAGGAAGACAGCGACTTGGACTTTCTGATCGTCCAACCGGTGGCCAAAGATCGGCGCCAAGAAATGGTGCGGTTGCGCCGGGTCCTGAGTCCCTTGCTCATCCCCGCTGATGTGCTGGCGGTAAGTGAACGGACTTTTCAGGACTGGGCCGACACCCCTGGAAATATTTTGGACGAGGCC
>DYLF01000151.1 GCA_020722205.1 Desulfobacca acetoxidans | reverse complement strand
GCTTCGCTTGTCGATGCTTTCCTGGTGTGGATGTTACCTACCCTGTGTGCCTGGGGGGTGTGGCGCCGAGAGCTGTTCCCAGTCTCGTGGCTTCTTCCACTCAGATACACATGCAACGCCGCACCAGGGAGTCTTCGGCATAGCGCCCTACCTATTTCAACTGGTGCAACACCAGCCGAATTCCTTGAGGGAGATGAACTTGCCTTCGTCACACTCTTAGGGTAATATTTCTGTGTTCTCTTGTCAATACTATTTGAATTAAAAATTTATATATAGTGTGTTCTAAAATTAAATGGTTGAACTCCGCGACGTTAAGGCCTTGATTTAGGAACGCATGAGGGCTTTACTGGCGAAGAAGGGCATCATCCAACCCCGCATAGCTGACCGGATTAAAATCACAGAGAGCTAACTGGGCGGCTGTGTGTGGACATGCAATAGGGGACCACTAGTGGCCACGTAAAAGGGACCCACCTGATTAAAAAAAATTCACACCTGGCATCTCCATAGTCACCGACCAGCCAGCCGCCGGCCGGGGCCAGCGAGCGCCGCCCGCCGGCACCAACGTTATGCAGGGCGGGCCGGCGCTCGCCCTGGGGCGAAGCATAGGGCTGCCACCGGCCAAGGCTGGCAGCCATCGTTGGCCTGGCCGGCCCACTTTAGTCAGGTGTCCCACCTGAAAGCCTCACTCCGCCCGCACCTTCTTCAAACTCTCCCGGAACCGGAAGCTTTCCCCGTTCATGGCCAGGATATGGGCATGGTGGGTCAGCCGGTCCAGCAGGGCTCCGGTTAGTTGTTCACTGCCAAACACCTGCGTCCACTGGGAAAACTCCAGGTTGGTGGTGATGATCAGGGACTGTCGCTCATAGCTCTGGGCCACCACCTGGAAGAATAGCTGGGACCCCTTTTCGGAGAACGGTACATAGCCCACCTCATCGATGATCAAGAGGTCCATCTGGGCCAGGTTTCTCTCCAGGTGGGAGAGCCGTAGGCCGGCCTGGGCCTCGGCCAGTTGGTTAATCAGACCGGCGGCCGTCAGGAACCGCACTTTTTTGCCCTGCTGGCAGGCCATAAGTCCCAGGGCCGTGGCCAGATGGGTCTTGCCGGTGCCGCTGTTGCCCATGAGGATCAGGTTCTCGTGGCGCTCCAGGTAGTCCCCCTGGGCCAGGCTCAGGACCTTGGCCTTGTTGAGGGAAGGCACGCAGGTGAAGTCGAACTGGTCCAGGGTCTTGACCACCGGGAACCTGGCCAGCCGCAATCTTTTTTGATGGGCGTTTTCCTCCCGCTGCTGGGCCTCCAGCTCCACCAGCGCCAGCAGGAACGCCTCATAGGGGAGGTTACCCTGCACGGCCTGCCGGGCCACTTCCTGGTAATGCCGGCATATGGCCGGCAGCCGTAACTGCTTCAGATAGGTCTCCAGGAGCAGGCTCTTTTCCATGGCATCCCCCCTTAACCGTGCACCAGCCGGTCAAAGTGGTCCACCCGGTTGGGCCACACCGGCAATGGAGAACGGCGCCAGGAAGATTCCGGCTGTCCACTGAGCAGGCTCTTGACCGCTTCGGAACTGAACACCCCCATCGTGGCGGCCTGTTCCACCGCCGCGGTGACTGCGGGCAGAGGGTAGTCCTTGAGCAGCATCAGGATCCGGATATACTCCCGGGTGCCGCCCTGGCCTTCCGAACGGTCCCGCAACTGCCGGTGATAGGCCTCATACACCGGCGGCAGCGACCACCTGAGGATCGGGGTAGCCCGGGGGAACGCCCCGGGCTTCTTCAGCAGGACCGGCAGGTAGTGGTGCGGGTCCAGGACCTCTTCCTCCCGGCCGTAGCTGCGGC
>DYLF01000073.1 GCA_020722205.1 Desulfobacca acetoxidans | reverse complement strand
GAACCCGCGACTTCAACCTTGGCAAGGTTGCACTCTACCACTGAGTTATTCCCGCTCTAATATTAATTTTTGGCTAGTTTACCCGAGTTGTCAAGCTAAAAAATGGGCGGTGTTTTTCGCTTCGAGGGTCAGAAGAGCTCAATTCAGGTCCTCCCGGCCGTGTTCAGTGGCTGTCGGGGGCAGCTCAAAAAGTTTCAGTTGCGCTGTTTCCTTGGGCGGGCGGCGGCGGGAGCGGGCCAGCCTCGGATAGCCCAAGGGGTCCAAGGTGCCGGCTTCGAGGTTTCCCAGGATTTCCTGGGCGCGTCGGATGACCTCCGGGGGGATGCCGGCCAGTTTGGCTACCTGGATGCCGTAGCTTTGGCTGGCGGCGCCGGGTGCCAGCCGGTGGAGAAAGACGATGTGGCCCTCGGCTTCAGCCACCAGCACCTGGAGATTATGCACCCGGGGCTTGATCCGGCTCAGCTCCGTGAGTTCCTGGTAGTGGGTAGCGAACAGGCTCTTGACGCCTTGGCCGGCCAAGTCATGGAGGTGTTCGGCCACCGCCCAGGCCAATGACAGGCCATCAAAGGTGCTGGTGCCGCGGCCGATTTCATCCAGGATGACTAGGCTCCTGGGGGTGGCCTGGTGAAGGATGCGGGCGGTTTCATGCATTTCCACCAGAAAAGTGCTTTGCCCGCGACCGATGTCGTCCACCGCCCCCACCCGGGTGAAGATGCGATCCACCAGCCCCACCACTGCCTCCTGGGCCGGCACAAAGGAACCCACCTGGGCCATCAACACAGTCAGGGCCGCCTGGCGCAGGAAGGTGGATTTCCCTGACATGTTGGGACCGGTAACGATGAGCACCTGCCTCTCAGAAGTTAAGGTAAGGTCATTGGGCACAAAGCTTTGGCCCGGCAACAGCCGTTCGATCACCGGATGGCGACTCTTTTTCAACAGCAGAACGGGATCGGGGGTGATTTGGGGGCGGCTGTATTGAAACACCGCGGCCACCTCGGCCAAGGCTGCCAGGACGTCCAAGCGGGCCAGGGCTTGGGCGACCCTTTTGAGTCGCGGGGCCTGCTCTCCAAGGCGGCGCCTGAGGTCCTGAAAAAGGACCGCCTCTCTTTTCAGGCGCGCTTCTTCAGCGCCCAACACCCGGGCCTCATAGTCCTTAAGGTCCGCAGTAATAAACCGTTCAGCGTTCACCAGGGTCTGTTTTCGGATATAATCCGACGGCACCAGGTGCAGGTTCGGCCGGGAGACTTCGATATAGTAGCCGAAAACTTTATTGTACCCCACCTTCAGGGATGCAATCCCGGTGCGACGGCGCTCCTCGGCTTCCAGCCGGGCGATCCAATCTTTGCCCTCCCGGGCCAGTTGGATGATTTCATCCAACTCCGGGTCATAGCCTTCCCGAAAGACTCCCCCGGCCTGTAGGGTAGGGGGGGGATCGTCCACTAGGGCCTGCTCCAAGAGATCCCTAAGGTCGGGCAGGTCTTCCAAGTCCTCGACTTGAGAGGCCACCAGAGCGGGCAGCTCACCTGTGAGGATGTCCCTCAAACTCGGAAGACGGGCCAAGATGTGGCGTACTGCCGCCATCTCCCGGGGGGTGGCTTGCTCCAGGGCCAGGCGGGCGGTGAGTCGCTCCAGATCGCCCAGACCCTTCAATCCATCCCGCCAGCGCTGCCGTATCGACCCGGCATTTTTGAAAAACTGCACGCCGTCCAGGCGGGCCTCGATGCGGCTCAACTCTTTCAGTGGATAGCGCAGCCAATGCACGAGTTTTCTGGCCCCCATGGGAGTTAAGGTGGCATCCAACGCCTCCACCAAAGAACCTTTGCGGCTGCCGGTGCGCCAGGTTTCAAAAATTTCCAGGTGCTTGACGGTGGCTTCGTCCAGACCCAGAAAATCGTCTCTGCTATAAGGCAGCAGTCGGTCCAGGTGGGGCAAAGAGCCGGGGTGGGAATCCTTAAGATAGCGCAGAATCGCCCCAGCAGCCGCCACTCCCAGGGTGTAAGGGGCGAGCCCAAAGCCGTCCAGAAAAAGAGTGCCCAAAACTTTGCCCAGCTCCAAACGGGCGGCGTGCAGATCAAAGGCAAAGGGTGGCATGGTCCGCAGGGTGGGAGGGGTGGCAAAGGGGAGAAGGGCGGTGGTCCACAGCTCGGTTTCCTTTGCCTCCTCGGAAGTGAGTAGTTCGGTGGGCTTCAGGCGCCAGAGTTCGTCCGCCAAGGCCTCGCCGCCCTCATTCTCCGTGAGGCGGAACTCTCCAGTGGAAAGCTCCAGATAAGCCAAGCCCCATTTGTGGCCCTGCATTGCAACGGCGGCCAGATAATTGTCGCGCCCGGCTTCCAGGGCGCTGAGGTCCACCATGGTGCCCTGGGTGAGGATGCGAGTTACCTCCCGGCGCACCAATCCTTTGGCCTGCGCCGGGTCTTCCACCTGCTCACACACCACCACCTTGAAGCCGGATTCCAGGAGGCGGGCTATATAAGTATGGGCCGCGTGGATGGGGAAGCCGGCCATGGGGATGCGTTCCTCCCCGGCGCGGCTGCGGCTGGTCAGGGCGATATTGAGAGCTTTAGCGGCCCGTTCGGCATCCTCAAAGAAGAGCTCGAAAAAATCGCCCATTTGGAAGAGAAGCAAGGCCTCGGCATACCGGGACTTCAGGTCCAGGTACTGTTTGAGCATGGGGGTGAGCTTGTCAGACTGAGGGTCAGTCATAGGTTAGGGGCTGGGGGTCAGAGTTTACTAAGATCTGACCGCCCCGGGCAGAAGGCCCCCAATTTGTTAGCCCGACAAGGGGCTGCTCATTCGTTGGCGGCAGCCGGCGACTCCTCGGCCACCGCCGGGGCGGTGCGTTTGAGTTCCTGGCCCAGGATCTCCAGGTTATGCCGGAGGTGCCGTATAGTTTGCCGCTGGTGGATGATTTCATAAATCCCATACAAGGAGGCAGTGAAGACTCCCAGGAAGAAGGTGAACAGGATCAACACCCACAGGGGGATATTCGGTGTCTCCGCCTTAAAAATGTAAAGGTCAAACTTTAACTGGATGGCCTGTTCCAGGATGAGGCGGTTTTCCAGGATAAAGATAATGGCCAGAATGACTAACAGAGAAGCAAAGATTACCTTGAGATAGCGCATGTCTGATCCTCGTCGGGCAGGTTCTGAAAAAAAGGAGCCAGGCGCTCATAAGTGCGGCGAAAATGTTCCGGAATCACCCGCACCTCGGCGAAAACCGGGATGAAATTGGTGTCGCCGTTCCAACGCGGTACCACGTGATAGTGGAGATGGCTCTCCACTCCGGCGCCGGCCACGGTCCCCAGATTTAACCCTATGTTAAAGCCGTCCGGGTTCATGACCTGCTTTAAAATCTTCAGGGACTCCCGAAGCTTGAGTTGCAGGTCCAGGAGTTCAACATGGGAAAGATCGTCCAGGCCGGGAACGTGCCGCAGGGGGGAAATCAACAGATGGCCGTTAATATAGGGATACTTGTTCATCATCACCCGGCTCAGACGGCCGCTGAAGAGCACCAGTCGGCTGGCCAGGTCCTCCCCCTCCACCGGGCAGAAAATGCACCCCGGCGGCTTTCCCTCCCCCAGGATATATTCCATTCGCCAGGGGGCCCACAGAACTTTCATGTCAAACTGATTTCTCCTCGCACCCTCCAAATTATTTGCCTGGATTGCACTATAACACGATTTCCCGAAGATTCAAGGGCTATTGTGATTGGGCGCCCACTCCAGGCAATCGCAGACCAGGGTTCTTTCGAAAGGGTTGATAGAGAGGGTCGCCGATGAGGACCAGGCGCCAGGACAGTTGTGGCAGGGTGCGGAAGTACACTTCCAGCAGGGGTAGCCGGCCGGTCATCAGGAGGGGGAAGAACTCGTCCGGCAGCGGGAAGGACATCAGATACGGTTCTGACACCGGTCCCAGGGTAGCGGCCACGCCTTCTTCCAACATCCGCTTACACCATACCTGGCTGTCAGGGGCCTTCAAAGTGGCGGCCTCAGAGCTGGCGACATGATAGCCAACTGCACCTTTTTGCCAACGAAAAGCCGGCACATATTTCGCCAGGGAATACCAGCCGCAATAAAGGGCGGCGTCGGGGCAGGCCCCGGGGGGGAAGACCTGTGGCAGTTGATCAAGAATTACTTTAAAAGGAGACTGATTTTTTACGATATGGTAGAGCCTGACCAGATGCTGATCGTACCAGGCATAGCTACCGTATCTGGCTTGGCCTTTCAGACCTCGGGCGTCGATATAAAAGACTCCCTTAAGTCCGGTTTTTTCGACGGTGAGGGAGTCATCCACCAGACGCCGGGCTACTGCCTGGGTAGGGCCGTCCAGACGGCCCACCATGACAGTCTTTTCCCTGATTTCCTTGACAAAGAGCTCCTCATCGTATTTCGGCAGAAATGGATTAGGCAGCCACATGGCCCTTTGATATTGTTCGACCAGCACCATGGTCAATTCACTGTCCACGGCCGCTTGTAATTGCGGGTTTTTCATCAGGCGTTGGCCCGCCAGCCAGAATTGCAGCTCACCCACCTCTCCGTCCATCACTCCCACCGATTTCGCCTGAGTCAGAGCCTTCTCCGGCAGGATACCCCAGAAAAACGTCTTAGTGAGTTCCGGGTGGTGAAGGAGGTATTGGGCATACAAATCCTGCGGCACAGGAACCTGATGATCAGGCGGTGAGGGGGTGTCCAGGTTGTTGACCATGGCGCGGGCTTTTCCTGCCACCCCAAACAATCGCAGAATCAGGGAGTTAATTTTGTCCCTTGTCTCCTGGTTACTTGCCTTCTCCTCTGTTTGGTTCAGGTAGGTTATGGCTCGGATAAGAGCGGCCCGGGTCGTTCTTAGCACCTCGGTGGGGTCGAGAGACCGGTCAGCGCCTTGACGGGGAGTCAGAGAAGATTTTCCCCGGATGACAAGAAGATCAAGCTGCCGACTGAGGTTTAGAACCCGATCCAGACTTTCTCTCACCTTATTCTCGAGCAAGGCCCCGAATTTTCGCTCCGGGTCAGAAACCGCAGACGCTTCCACCCGCAAAGGAATGCCATAAACCAGTAAAATAGCCGGGTTCCTCCCCTGATTCTTCAGGCGCTCCACCGCCTGGCGGATCGGAGGAGCCAGATTCTGGTCAAATAGCTGGCGGGACAGGGACTCACCGGTGGGAACCTCAACCCCCAGCAGGTTGGCCGAGGGTACTTTTCTTTTCTTGGCGTAGTAGGTAGCTAACTCCTGACTTGCCGGCAAGCGGCGGTTGAAAACCACAATCAGGTCCTGGGGGGCCAGAGCCAAAGCCTCAGAGGCAAACAGGCACAAGCAGGCCAGAAGCAAGGCCCTTTGCAAAGATTTCCTGATTGGGTGTTCAGTTTTCAGTGGCGGCTCCGACAATAATATTTTGACTAAGAAGAATCTTTGGAAGAGGGCGGCAAGCTCTCGGGAGGCGAAGAGGCTTCCGGTGGGGGGGGGGTTATGAAGTGCGGTGAAATACGGCCAGGATTTTGGGGATCAAATGGCACCATCTTATGACGCTCAGCCAAGTACTGGAGGAACTGGTAATCTAAGGCTCTTTTTTGCATCCGGTATTTGAGCAACAACCGCAAGGGAATATACAGGCAGACCAAGGCCAGCAGGGCCACCAGCAGATAGGAGCCGCCCAGCCCCATTCCCTTTAATAGCCAGGTGAGGGCCGGCAGGATTTTGCTCCCGTAAACTAAAAGACCCAGCACAGCCAAAAGAGCCAGCAGTCCCAGAAAGAAGTTGAATCTGGTCGCGCCCGCCGCCTTCCGGATTGGTTCTTGTTCACTGCTACTGGTAGAAGGTTGTTCGTCAGGAGCGATGGCTTGGAAGCCCCGGACAATCAGGCCAAACAGGAACAACAGGCCGATGGGCGCGGCGAAGGAAACCAACAGATACTCCTTCCAGGGGAAGGGCACCACCTTCACCTGGTCGGAGAAAATCCCCTCATCGATCTGCCAAATCAGAGTGAAAACCAGGATGAGGATTTCCACCAAAGCCACGATGACCAGGAAGCTGTTGAAAATATAACGCTTCTCCAAGGGATCATGAAAATTAAAATATTTCACCATCGTCATGCAGTTTCTGGTTTCTGGTTTGCGATTGAGCTGAAGGACCCCAAAGCACCCCAAACAGTGAAATTATTCCAAGTCCCTCTTATTATCGGTTAACATTACCAGATATTTGCCTTTCTGCAAGAGCAGGAACATTAAACCGCTGTTCTGAGAAGTCTCGGGATTCGACTATCGGGTTCCAAGTCTGATATCCAGAGGGAATCTTTTTATGAATTATGAGTGTACCTTAGTTCATGAGGAATTGCTCACTTGTCAGGCGCCGGGTTGGCCGGTTGGCCGCCTTTTTGCGACACGGGTTCCACCTCCCCGGCGCTGAAGACTTTTTTCCCGCCCCAGTAAAAGGGCAGCGGCAAAAAACCTTCTTCTTCTTTGAGGTAGCCCCCTTCCCGGGAGTGATGGTAATAACGCCATACCCGGCCTTCCTGAAGATCAGCTAGAAATGTCTGTTTGCCGTCGCTCACCAGTTGATAACGCCTCCCCGCGGCTGCAGACGGCAGGTCCTTGAGGGCGGACGGGCCGCTTCCCCCCACCTCCACGGCCAGCGGCTTATTTCTCACCTCTTCATTTAGCCGGCGGCTCACTTCACGTTCAAGATAGGGGCCATAAAGCCAAAAAATGCTGGCCCCTCCGATCCCCAAGAGCAACGCCAGCCCAAATTGCCATTTCTGAGTCCGAGCCATGGGCCAACCTCCCAGCTTGCCTTTCCGATTCGGATGGATAAAATAGGTTTGCCGAAGCCATTTTAGGGAAACCGAAAGCTATGCCTAACCCCCTGACTATTGCCGCTATTGCCTTTGATCTGGGCAATGTCCTGATAAAAGTGGATCATTTCCGCTTTTGCCAACACCTGGCCGAGTTGATTGAGGGCTCGGCAGCGGATATTTACCGACAAGTCTTCAGTCCGGCCCTGGAACACGGTTATGATACCGGACAGCTTACTTCCCAGATATTTTATCAGAAAATCATTGACTTTTTCCAGATAGAGTTGCCTTATCCCCGCTTCTGTCACTGGTGGAACGACATTTTCGACCCCCTTCAGGGCATGGAGGAAATGGTGCTTCACCTGAAAACCAAGTACCCTTTGTACTTGCTGTCCAATACCAATCCGTTGCACTTCCAATATGTTTGCCAAAAATTTCCCTTGATCTGGCACTGCCGGCGTTTTATCCTGTCTTACCAAGTGGGCAGCCGAAAGCCGGAGGACGGTATCTACCAAGCACTGATCCAGGAGACAGGGTTACCACCCCAACGATGTCTCTTCATTGACGACAAGCTGCCTTTTGTGGAAGCAGCCCAGCGGCAAGGGCTGATGGCTTGGCATTTCACTACGCCCGGGGAATTTAAGAGGCGTCTGCAGGAACACGGCCTATGGTGAGCCTCTAGGTTGTCAGGTCAGATAGGAATGCAGCCCTGGCAATAGAAAGCTCACACCTAGGTAAGTGAATAATACCGCCAGAAAGCCTAACACTGCCAGCCAGGCAATCCGCCGCCCTTGCCAGCCTTTGACCAAGCGAGCATGCAACAGGGTGGCGTAGATGAGCCAAGTGATGAGTGACCAGGTTTCCTTGGGGTCCCAACTCCAATAGCGGCCCCAAGCGGCTTCGGCCCACACCGCGCCCGTGACGATGCCCAAAGTGAGGAAGACAAAACCAATGACAGTGGCCTGGTAAATAAGCCGGTCCATGTAGGGTAGAGACGTAGCAGCCGGGAGGAGGGGGCACCTGAGCTGCCAGATAAAGAGCAGAGCCGCCCCAAAGGCCAGGGCAAAGGCCCCGTAGCCCACAAAGCAGGTCAGCACATGGAGGAGCAGCCAGTTGCTCTTCAGGGCCGGCATTAGCGGCCTGATGTGGCTGTCCACCCCCAGAGAGGCATAGGCCAGGAGCAGGCTGGCCAAGAGACTAAGGAGCCCGCCCAGGAAGCCCGTAGTATACCGGCGGAAGGAGATCAGAGGCAGAGTGGGCAGGCACCAGGAGAAGAAAACTAGGGATTCATAAAAATTGGCCAGCGGAACTTGTAAAATTACCATGCGCAAGACTTCCTGAAAGCCCGCCGGTGGACTGTGTTGGGCCGCCAGCAAGCTTGATTGCCACCAACGCCCCAAAAAGGCCGCGGTGTGCAGCACCCAACCGGTTGACAAGAAGATGCGCGCCAACCTGTCCCAAGCCGGCGCGGCTCGCAAACCGGCTGCCAAAAAAAGAAAAGCAGCTGCCAGGTAAATCAGGGTCACTATCCCGATAATGGCGCTGATCATTCTCTGGCCCCCTGCTGCAATCGCCTGAGCAGGCGCTCCCGGCGAACCTCAAAGGCCTCCCGGGCCCGAGGGCTGGCCCCCAAGAGGCGGCCCGCCTTATCGCCGGTGGGGGTTTTTTCCAAAACCACGGCCCATTTTTGCGGCCGTAGGAAAAAGGCCATAAACAATCCTGGCAGGAACAGGAGAAAGCCGCTGTAGACATACCAAACGCCGGGGTCCTGTTTGACCTGAAAGACTGAATACCAGCGATAAGGCAGGGAGGTCAGAGTAAAGCGATAGCCAGCCGGCTGCGCAAAGGGAGAATCAGGCTGGTCGGCCAGCTGGGGATGGTTCAGGGAAACCCAGAAAATCCGGGGATGACCAGGACCGTCCCTGAAGGCCATCTGCACCGCCGGCCCCAGACCTTGCAGATTGCCCTCCACTTTGATGATCAAAAACTGGGCTCCCCCCCCGGGCAATTCCACCCGATGGCGCACCGGCGCTTCCAGCCGATGGCACAGATTACCCTGGCAGATCTCAAAACCCAAAGGCCCGCTGGGCTCTGCCCCGTAGCTGGATTGGTAGAAAGTCCATCCGTCAAAAGTCACCGGCTCGTTAACCCGGCAGACGGCACGCTTCTTTTCCTGGCCATGGCGGAGGAAGGTGAGGTCGGCGCGGAATTCTGCGGGGATGCCGCTTTGGGGATAATAATTTACTTGGAAACGCTCCAAACGCACCTGGAAGGGGAGAACCCTTTCGGTCAGCGGCCGGAGAGTCTCGAACCTTTCGGCTAGCTCTCCTTCATGTACTACTAGTTTCCCTTCTACTCCCCATAGTTTGCCCACTAAAGCTCCCCATAGAACGAGCAGCAGCCCGAAGTGGATGAGATAAGGACCCAGAGGACGAAAACGTCCTTTTTCACAGAAGAAGATTTCTTTGCCCGGAAGAGAGAGGCGCTGAGAACGACCCAACTCCGCCCGCCACACCTTGGCCACCACCTCCGACGACTTCATCTCGGGCGGCCAAATAAATCTCCCCCGCAGGGGGAGAGCTTCCGCTGCCTGCCAAGTCAGAGGGGTCATCGCCCGGCGGAGAGCCTGGGGTAATCCCTTGACCAGGCAGGCGAGCAGGTTAAGAGCCAACATGCTCACCGGCACCAACAGCCACGCACCGCTATAGAGGTTGGCCAGACCTAAACGCCACAATAAGGCGCCGAATGTTGTGCCAAAGCGCTCCAGGTAATAAGCCGGAGGCTCTCCCTGGGGCACCAGGGTGCCCAGAATCGCCACCAGGGCCAGAGTCAGGAGCACCAGCAGGGTGAAACGGAGGGAGGTTAACGTCCTCCACAACCACTGGCTAGCGGAGGCAGGGCTAAGAGCTGGGGTCACAAATTTATTATATCATAGAAACTAAGCCCACGGCCAATCCGGGAAAGGGGTGACGTCGTCTCACCGGCCAGGTTTAAAGTATCCCCCCTTAACAAAGGTGAAGGCCTAGGACTACTCTTCAGACTCTTCCTCTTCTTCGTTCAAGAAATCTTCGTATTCCTCTTCGGTGAGCAGATCGTCAAAATCGTGTGCCGAAGACAATTCAACTTTAATCAGCCATCCTTCTGAAAAGGGGTCTTCATTGATGATTTCCGGGACTTCCAAGGCTTCGTAATTTATTTCCGTCACTTCCCCGGAAATGGGTGCGGTCAGATCCCGGCGGCCGTTTTTGGCCTCCAGGACACTGAACACTTCTTCCTTGATAATCTCTTCACCTTCCTCCGGGAGACGCAAGGAATAGATTTCTCCCATCTTATCCTGGAGATAATCGGTCAGCCCCACGGTGGCCCGCATATCATCGTCTAGACGGACCCAGATGTGATCACGACTGAAACGAATCTCGCCGATGACCGTAGCCTCCTTTCTTTGGGATGAGTGAGACGCTTACCAAGATAATCGCCAGCGAATATATTAATCAAAAAAATATTTAGCAAGGATTTTTTTTGGTATCATATTTTTGAGTTACAAGCTAGCATTTTGCTGATCCTCAAAAATTCCTCACCTCTTCACCTCCCGCTGGTGTGGGGGAGAAGGTCGGCCTGAGCTTTTCTTTGCCGATAAAATGACGCGAGAGACTAAAGATCTACCAAATCCTGTTTCCCACTACGATTCCCAAGACTACCTGGGTTTTATTAATCGCCGGTTGGTTGAGCAGGTCAAAAACGCCTTGCTGGAGTGCTGCTGGCAGGACCGGCCGGAGACTGCGGTCTTGGAGATGGCGCGCCAGACCATTCTGTTGGCTGACCATCTGGTCGGGCAATTTGAATCGATTAACCGACTGCCTGAACCCATCGCCTGCGGACCAGGCTGCTGTTCATGTTGTTGCAACCAGGTGGAGGTGATCCCGCCAGAGGCCCTTCTCATCGGCCACTATCTCGACCAGCACTTCCCCCGCTGGAAGGAAAGCCGGCTTCAAGAGCGGCTAGCCAGGCTGCTTCACAAAAAGGCCGGAAAAACCAAGGTTGAACTGGCCAAGATGAGGCGCACCCTGCCCTGTCCATTGTTGAAAAAACGGCACTGTTCCGTTTATCCGGTAAGGCCTCTGGTGTGCCGGGCCATGCACGCCCTTTCCAAAGAACACTGCCAAATGGCCCTTGCCTCCCAGGATCGGACCGAGGTACCCTTCTATGCGCACCGCTATGAAATCATACTGTCCGTCAGCCGGGGCTTGCAAGAAGCCTGTCAGGCCCTGGAGCTTCAGAACCGGCCACTCGACCTGGTGAGTGCCCTATACTGCCTGGCCAGCCAACCGACTCCGCTGGCAAGATGGGCGGCTGGCGAGGAAGTTTTCCGCTAATGGTCGGCGCGGGCCGGGGACATAGTTATAACCAAGGTTAATCGCCATGAACTCAAAGCGCTTGAGAGCCCTCAAAACCGCTGACCGGAAGAAAGGGCCGGTGGTCTATTGGATGAGCCGGGAGCAACGCACCCGGGATAATTGGGCCCTTTTATGGGCGCAGGAACTCTCCCGTCAGGAAGAAGTGCCGCTGGTGGTGGTCTTCTGCTTGTCTCCCCAATTCCTTGGAGCAACCCTGCGACAATACCACTCCCTGCTTCATGGTCTGGCGGAGGTGGCGCAAAGATTGCATACCTTTAATATACCCTTTCACCTGCTAGTTGGCTCCCCAGAAAAGGAACTTGTTAAATTTCTTAAGGACCTTAAAGTCGGCTGCCTGGTCACTGATTTTGACCCCCTACGCCTGAAATGACAGTGGAAAGAAAAAGTAGCCGAAAAGATTGACCTGCCCTTTTTGGAGGTGGACGCTCACAATGTGGTGCCCTGTTGGCTAGCCTCAGGCAAACAGGAATACGGCGCTTACACTTTCCGCCCTAAAATTAACCGGCTTCTGCCGGAATTTCTCGAAGATTTTCCTCCGTTAAGACCTCAAGAGTGGGCGACCGTGGAACATCCGCCCCCCGTTGACTGGCCGGCTCTCCTGGCAGCATTGCCGGTGGTGCGGGACGTGTCGCCGGTCTCCTGGCTCAAGCCCGGTGAAGATGCAGCCCGGGCGATGTTGGAGGATTTTTTGCTCCAGAGGCTCCCCTATTACCATGAACGGCGAAACGATCCCAATCTTGACGGCCAGTCTCATCTGTCCCCCTATCTTCATTTCGGCCAGCTGGCGGCGCACCGTGTCGCTTTGGAAGTCATTAAAGCCACCGCGTCTCCGCCGGCCAAGCAGGCTTTCTTGGAAGAACTCATTGTCAGACGGGAGCTCTCAGATAATTTCTGCTTTTACCACCCACACTACGATGCTCTGGCCGGCTTTCCTCTGTGGGCGCAACGAACCCTTAATGAGCATCGTCATGATCCGCGAGATTACGCCTACGATTTGGAACAATTTGAAACAGCCCGTACCCATGATGATCTATGGAACGCCGCGCAAAGAGAAATGGTGCAAACCGGCAAGATGCACGGTTATCTGAGGATGTATTGGGCCAAAAAAATTTTGGCATGGACTGCTAACCCGGAGGAGGCCCAGCGGATCGCCATCTACCTAAATGACCGCTATGAGCTGGATGGTCGGGACCCCAACGGCTACACCGGCATTGCCTGGAGCCTAGGCGGGTTGCATGACCGGCCTTGGGGGGAGCGTCGCGTCTTCGGAAAAATCCGCTATCTGAGTTATAAAGGCTGTAAAGCGAAGTTTGAC
>DYLF01000072.1 GCA_020722205.1 Desulfobacca acetoxidans | reverse complement strand
CCTTTTCTATCAGACCACTTGACCGGAAATCCCCGCACCTTTGACTCTAATAAGGAATCATCCTTAACTGATAAGGGGCATGAGGCTCCATTTGATGAACCAGGGCCCGCCTTCCGAGTCCCGGTCCAGACAAACTATACCGCCGTTTTGAAATTTGATCACCCGGACATCGGTGTGCTTGGTGATCAAATAGCCAGCC
This sequence comes from Desulfobacca acetoxidans, assembly GCA_020722205.1. Classification (GTDB taxonomy): domain Bacteria; phylum Desulfobacterota; class Desulfobaccia; order Desulfobaccales; family 0-14-0-80-60-11; genus DYLF01. Next base: position 12,395 of record DYLF01000072.1, on the reverse strand, counting down.
AGCCGTTCCATGAAGGGCAGGTGCCCCACCAACATAAGGTTCTGCGCCGGAACCAGTTGGGAGGCTATCAGGGTGACGTCATCCAGGGGATTGAGGCCGGCCATCTCCTGGACCCCCTGGGGAGGATCCAGGGCGACGGCGAAAATCTCGGCCGTCTGCCGGGCCCGTTTCTTGCCACTGTGTCTGATCAAAGAAACGGAAACGCGATAATTACGGGCCACCTCAGCAATGCGTCGGACTTCGGCCTCTCCCTCGGGAGTCAGTCCTTGCTCGGGGTCCTGCTCTTTGGAAAAACTTTTGCCGTGTTGCACCAGATAGAGGGCCATGCTCCTGCTCCTTAATTAAACCTCGCCCCAGCGTACCTATGGCCAGGATTTATGGCACGGCACGCCATGCAATAGCTAGTTTTAATGTGAAGGAAAAAAAATTATGGTTTGATAATTGTTGCTTTTTCAGTTCCGGGCAGTCTGGTCAGTTGGGTAATCAAGCGCAAGGCTTCATCTACAGCTTCCTCAGTAGGAAAAAATTCGGCCGCCTCATCATCTAATATAACCGGATTATAACCAGACTTGCGCCTTGCCGATAACTTTCTGTGCACTTGCCTCTGACCTCCTTTTACAGCAATTCCGTCAGGTCATATGCTGACTGAAGTTACCCTGCAAGGTCGCCCTGGGCGACCATCAAAAACCGTTCGGTGGTTAATGAGCCAATGGTTAGCTAGCTCTCTTCCTCGCACTCCGCAAGCAATAACCTTACCTCTCCGCCAATCGCCGGATGATCTCCGGAATGGTGGCGGTGGCCAAGTGGGGGAGGGAACCGCCCCCCAGGACAACTTGCAGCGGAACGTGCCATTCCTGGGAAACTGAGAGCATCAGGTCACAGATCTCAAAATAGGCTGGTTCCGTAAGGCCCAGGGAGCCATAATCGTCCTGGTGAGTGTCGAAGCCGTAGTACCAGATGAGGAGATCCGGCTGAAACCGGGGGATCAGAGGCAAAACCCCCCGTACCTTTTCCACATATTGTCGGTTTACGTCTCCGTGCCACCCCAACCGATAAACGTCCACGTCGATCTTGGTTCCGTCCGGTGAGGTATAGTCAGTACCGCAGAAGCAGAGGTGCAAAACTTCGCGGTCGTTGGCCGTTAACTGCCGAGTGCCATCGCCATGGTGAGCGTCGGTGTCCACGATGGCAAAGCGCCGCCAGGGGCTGATGGCCCGCACCTGTGTTATGGCGATGACCACATCATTGAAACAGCAGGCCCCCCAGAAATGGTTGTAGCCGGAGTGGTGGCCGCCGGCGCCGATAAAGCAAAAGGCCCGGTCAATCTTGCCCTTGGCCAGGTCTTCCATGGCTGCCACCACCCCGCCCACAGACTCATACGCCGTGCTGCACAGTCGATCCCGCGCCACCATTTTCAGCATCTCTGGGGCGTGGACCTTAAGGATCAACTCTTCCGATACCCGTGGGGACTCAAAAAGCTGGACGTTGGGTTTCTTGAGCAACTCTTCCAGGGCTTCCGGAAAGTCGCGCAGCCGGTTGCCGATGGTCATATAGCTCTTGCGGCTGAAGGAGGGGTGGTAGTAGATACCCAGAGATTTCATTTGTGCAGTATCTTATCCAGTTATAATTTATAGCCACTTATTAAGGATAAATTAATTTCTCTCAAATAAGCAGGCAGGTCGTCGCTACCGAAGCTCTCGAAGTACAGCTCTACCTCTCCCCTAAGATTTGATCAGCCTGCTTCGATACTCTTACTCTGACAAATCACACCCCATTCCACCCAATGGGCAAGATACCGCTTTTCTTCTTTAGGTGAATGCGGCGGAAATTTCTTCTTATGTTTTCTCTCTTAGCCAAAGCGCTCCCCTGCTCTTGGCTGCCTGGCCTGGATGAATTCCGGGGCCTTGACTTTTCCCAGTTCTTTGGTGCGAAATCTCGTAATCAAAACGGCTCCGCCATTGACCGCCACCTTCACCCCCTTTTCGGTGATCTCCAGGATTTCCCCTGGGGCGTGTGCATGCGCCTCTTCCAGGAAGGAAGTGTTGTAAAGCTTCACCTTCTCGCCTCGAAACGAGGTGGTGGCGCCGGGCTGTGGGTCGCAGCCCCGGATAAAGTTGAAGACTTGGCGGCCAGGCTTGGACCAATCCAATCCGGCCACCTTTTCATCACAGGGGGGGTCATAGGTGGCCCGGGAGTGATCCTGAGGAATACGCGGGGCTTGGCCTTGGGCTACCAGATTCACCGCCTCCACCATCGCTTCCACGCCTAAAGGATAGAGTTTGTTGAAATAGACCTCCCCGGTGGTCTCATTGGGGCCTACCTCCACCTCTTTCTGTAATAGGATGTCACCGGTGTCGATGCCGGCGTCCACCCAGAAGACAGTAAGCCCGGTCTTGTTTTCCCCGTTGATCACCGCCCAGTTGATGGCCGAGGCGCCCCGATATTTGGGGAGGATGGAAGGATGGTAGCAGATGGAGCCAAACTTGGGGGCGTTGAAGACCCGTTCAGGGACAATGTCGGTGACAAAGGCCAGCACCCCCAGATCGGCGGCCAAGGATTTCATCTGTTCGTAGGCCTCAGGGTCTTTCATTCTGGCCGGCTGAAAAACCGGGAGTCCTGCTTCCTGGGCCGCCGTCTTGAGGGGGTCAGGCCTGCCTCCCCGGTCCGGCGGACAGAAAACGCCAACAATCTCGTGATCATGGGTGAGTAAACCCTTCAACACGTCCGCACCAAAAGCCGCTTGGCCGATCAAGGCAATCCGCATGGCTTCCCCCTTTCTCAAGTGGTTGGTGGTCAGTGGACAGTGCTTATTATATCGAAAGGATAGCTGACCACTAACCACTACCTTTTAATGGTGGTGCTTTTCCGGGGCTTTTTCCGGTTCCAACTTGGCAGCCACAAAACAGATGAGGCAGGCCACCAGGATGGCACCGACGGCCACGGCAGGGCTGGGAAAAACAAAAGCCACTACAATGCAGGCGAAAACCAGTATGCACAACAATGCCTGCTTTTTACGGTAAGATGAAGTTGCTTGGGACATGATGACAATCCTCCTCAGTTTTTCTCAATAAAATGCAAAGCATTCTCTATACGCTGGAGAACTTCATTTTTTCCTAGCACGGCAATAACTTCGGTTAGGCTGGGGCTGGCGGTCCGGCCGGTGAGGGCCACCCGCACCGGCTGCGCCAGGTTAACCAGTTTTTCGCCCGTTTGGGCCGCCAGTTCCTGAAGCATACGGCTGAGGGTGGCCTCAGAAAGATCAGGCGCGGCGGCCAGCGCTCGCATTACTTCCCGGAGCAGGGGAGCGGCCCTGGGAGTCAAAAACTTTTCAGCCGCCTTGGCCTCGTAAGGACGGGGATCCACGAAATAAAATCTTGCCGCGGTCGCCAATTCCACCAAGGTCTTGACCCGGGTGCGCAGGGTGGCCACCACCTGCGTGAGATAGTCCGGTGCAATACTGTCTATGCCAATTTGAGCGAGGTAAGGGACCAGGATCCGGGCCAAATCCGGGCATGGCATCTCTTTGAGGTAGTGGCTGTTCATCCACAGGAGTTTTTCTTGGTCAAAGACGCTGGGAGACTTCCCCACCTGGTCTAGAGAGAAGTATCTGATCAATTCTTCGGCAGTGAACAGTTCCTGATCACCGTGGGACCAGCCCAGGCGAGCCAGATAATTATTGATAGTGTGGGGGAGAAAACCCTGTTCCCGGTAAGCCAAGACCGGCAGAGCCCCGTGGCGTTTGGACAACTTGCCCCGGTCCTTGCCCAACATCAGGGGCATGTGGGCAAACACCGGCAGGGGCGATCCAAGGGCCTCATAGATAAGAATCTGACGGGGTGTATTGGGAATATGGTCTTCACCCCGGATAATGTGGCTGATGTTCATGGTGATGTCATCCACCACCACAGCAAAATTATAGGTAGGCAGGCCGTCGACCCTAAGCAGCACCAGATCGTCCAGTTCCTGGTTGTCAAAGGCGATGACACCCTTGATGGCGTCCTGCCACACCGTCATCCCTGTCTGTGGAGTCTTGAAACGCAGGGCCCGGTGGGGTGCCGGACCCAAACCCCGCTCCCGACAGCGTCCCTCATAACGGGGCTTTTCTCCCCTAGCCAGAGCGGCTTGGCGGCGAGCCTCCAGATCCTCTGGTTCACACTCGCAATAATAAGCCGCCCCCGCTTCATATAGTCGCCGCGCAAATTCCCGGTAAATGGACAGCCGTGCCGATTGCCGATACGGCCCTTCGTCCCAAAAAAGCCCCAGCCATTGTAGGGATTCCTGGATTTCGACCACAAACTTTTCCTGGGAGCGCTCTTTGTCGGTGTCTTCGATGCGCAGGATAAAAACCCCGCCGTGATGTCGGGAAAAAAGCCAGTTGAACAGGGCCGTATGGGCCCCCCCCAGATGCAGGGCCCCGGTGGGACTGGGGGAAAAACGCGTGCGAACCTGAACCATTATCTCTCCTGAATGATGTGCAGTTATAGCACAAACCGACAGTCAAAGCCAGGGGTTTTCACGTTGCTTGGTTGAAGTAAAACAAGCAGATATGAGTTTTTGGGTTATCCAGGATCACTGAACGCTGAGAGTTGATTTCAAAAGCAGTAAAACTTAAAAAATCAAATATCTTTAACTAAATTCCTTTGCTTTTTTAAAAAATTTCTTTTAGATTAGATTTCGATTAGAAATAGATTTTTGGGGGAAAATTATGTTGATTAAGATACGGTTGGGGAGGTGATGACTCTACAGATAACGGTTCAACCAACCCGCTTGGGAATGATGGGAACTTTATTTTTTTCCGGCGGGGACCAGTTTTTAAGCCAGGGATGACTAGTTGTTTCTTTGTCCATGACTGACTGGTTAAGGGGGAGGATAGAGGGGATGGAACGCAAGTCGTTTTACGGCGATATCTTTGCCGCCATAACAGCAGTCCTTGTCTCTCATACCAAACAATACCTATTGGTTTTGGTGCTGGTGTTGACCGTTGTGTTGGGTGTTCACCTGCCGGTCTGGAGTGCCGGTTTTTCCCTGTTCCAGCAAGGCACCGCAGCCAACGCCCAGGGTAATGCCTTCGTGGCCGACGCCAGCGATCCCTCGGCCATTTTCTACAACCCGGCCGGCCTGACCCAGCTCAAACGGCCTGAGGTTTACGTAGGGACCACCTTCTTGTCCCCTGACCGGGAATATACCAATGATTCCCTGGGTCACTTTTCCCAAACCAAGCACCAGATTTACCATCCCGTCACTTTTTACCTGGTGGTGCCGGTGCATGACCGGGTAACGCTCGGATTGGGGCTGTTCTCGCCTTTCGGCCTGGCCACCGTCTGGCCCGCCGATTGGCCCGGCAAGTATCTCACCACCGAATCCAAACTCCAAACCTATAACCTCAATCCCACCGTGGCCGTTAAGGTATTGGATAATCTATCTTTAGGGGCGGGTGTTAATATCTGTTGGGCCACCTTCCGGCTGAAACGAAGGATACCTCTTCCTTACCCCCTTCCTGCGGTCAGCAGCATGATCCTGGATGGGAAATCTGATCTGGGTGGCGACGGCACTGGCTGGGGGTTTAATTTTGGAGCTCTTTATGAACCTCTGCCAGGGGTCAAATTGGGGGCGCATTATCGCAGCCACATTTATATTCGGCTGTTCGGGGAACTTAATACCGGTCTCCCCGCAAGTTTTCCGGCTGTCTTCCCTCTCCCCACTATTCCCATACCCAATCTCACCCCATCCGTCTCAGGGTATGGCGATCTCACCCTGCCACCCAACGTCACCTTCGGCATTAACATCAGCCGCTTTAAACCTTTCTCTTTCGAATTCGACGCCACCTGGACAGGCTGGTCCACTTATGACAAGTTTGAATTAAATCTAAACCAACCTATCCGAGTAAACAATATTCCCACCACCACCATCGTCAATCCCAAGAACTGGCGGGACGTCTGGGCCTTCCGTTTCGGAGTCAATTACGAAATCAGGGAAGGCCTCAAATTGCGCGGCGGCTATATCTATGACATATCCCCGGTTCCCAAAGATACTTTCGACACCCAGATGCCCGACGCCAACCGCCACATTTTCAGCATCGGAGGCGACTGGCAAATCAACCGTTTCACATTGGGTATTGCTTACTCTTTTTTTGTCATTGAACCCCGACACAAGGATAATCTCCTGCTCACCAACGGCGCGCCGGCAGTGCCGGTGAGTATTCCCTGGAGCTACCAGGTCAATGGCCTTTACCAAAGTAGCGTTCACTCCCTGGGGGTGAGCCTGTCCTGCCACTTCTAAATAAAGAAGGTTTACGCTGTCAGGACTAAGAAGCCGTATCGGGGCGGCACCTCTTTCTGGATTTGTCGCCCCTCACTAATAACAAAGACCCTTAATCTCCTCCTGCGGTTTCCCCTTGAATTCCTCCAGGGATTGAGATAAATCTTTCTTATAATTTCGTGAGTTTTTGCTTGAAGTTACCTTATCGCTTGCTCTGAGGGCTTTATGAAACCATACCAAGACCCTGCCTGGAGCGACCGCATGGCGGTCAGCCTGGATTACAACTATGCCATGGCCGATTTGGTAGGAGACCATGGACTGCGGGAAGAAGAACTGGAGGCCTTGGCCCCGCGCTTGGCCAAAGTCCACCAGGACCTAAAGGCCGGCCGCCAGAGCGGCTGCCTGCCCTTTTTTGACCTCCCTTATCAAACTGATATTATTAGGACAATCAGCCGGGTGGCCAAACCTTTCCTGGAGTGGTGCTGGGAATTTGTGGTTTTGGGCATCGGCGGCTCGGCCTTAGGGGCGCGGGCTCTGCATCAGGCCCTCTGTCACCCCCAACACAACCGCCTCCCCTTAGGGAGAAAACACCATCGCCCCAGCCTCTGGGTCCTGGATAACATCGAACCCGATTACTTTTATGGGCTGTTGGACGGGTTGGATTGGCGGCGGCTAGCAATCAATGTAATCAGCAAATCCGGCAGCACCGCCGAAACCCTGGCCCAGTTCCTCTTTGTCTATCAGGCTCTCAAGGGTAGGGTAGGGGAGGACAAGGCCCGTGAACGTCTGATCATTACCACTGACCCAGAGAAGGGACCCTTAAGAAAGTTGGCCGCGCAAGAGGGTTTTCTCACCTTGGAGGTGCCTCCCAAGGTGGGAGGACGGTTTTCCGTCTTCACCGCAGTGGGCCTGCTGCCGGTGCATATGGCCGGCGTTGACCTGGAGGAACTCTTGGCCGGGGCCCGCTTTATGGATCAGCGTCTCCAAAACTCCCAGCCCAACGACAACCTGGCCTATCGTCTGGCCGCCCTCTACTATCTTTTTGCCACGGGCCAAAACCGACCCATGGTGGTCATCATGCCCTATGCCTCCTCTTTGGCCGGGTTGGCCGAGTGGTGCTGCCAACTGTGGGCCGAAAGCCTGGGCAAGAAAGTAGACCTTCAGGGCAGGGTGGTGGAAACCGGCAGCACCATGATCAGAGCACTGGGAGTAACAGATCAGCACTCCCAATTGCAGCTTTACATCGAGGGTCCCCATGACAAACTGATCACCTTCCTGGAAGTGGAAAAGTTCCAACATCATCTGCCGCTGCCTCCCCTTTTTGACTATCTGGAGGAGTTCAGATACCTGGGGGGCCACTCTCTGAATGAACTGTTCAAGATTGAGCAGGAAGCCACAGCCTTCAACCTCAGGCGCGCCGGCAGACCTAATCTCACTATCCGCCTGCCAGAGGTCAACCCCTTCACTATGGGGCAGCTTATGTTTCTGTTTGAAATGACCACCGTGGTCGCCGGCGGTTTGTTCGGTGTCAATCCTTTGGATCAGCCCGGCGTGGAAGGAGGAAAACAAACCACTTACGGGCTCATGGGACGCCCTGGCTATGAACATTTCCGACGGGAATTTAACGCTGCCGCCCCCAAGCTGGCAAAATATATCATTAAATAGTCGGGCAAGGGTCAAGAGGTCAGAGACCGGCTGAATGAGTTAAAAGGGGGGTGAGTTAATAGCACAAAAGTGGAAAAAATTTGCTATTTCCATTTAATATGAAGCAACACAAACTGACAGCCTCCTGGTGGCCCCCCCAGGACCTACAAACTTTCAGGCTGGTGAAATTCTTCTCCCTCACCAGTTTCGTGGTGATCCTGGTGTTTACCGTCATTCTCACGGTGCTTCTCACCAACCGGGCGGAACGGATGGCCCTGAAGAAAAGCCAGGATTACCTCAAACTCTTGGCGGCCAATCTCAATCACCAGGTTTTCCAGCAGTTCCTGGTCCCGGTGGCCATTGAAAAGGAGGGGAAATTCAATATCGGCGATCCCGTGATCAACAAACGCCTGGATGCTGTGGTGCGCAACACCATTCATGGCTTTCATGTGGAACAACTCGTGATCTATGACCAGTTAGGCTTCCTAGCCTATAGCACTACTGAAACCCGTCTGGGCCGCGACTCCTTTGATCTGCCGGGAGTCAGACAGGCTTTGTTCGGGGAAGAGTTTTTTGAGTTGCCCAGCCAGTATTCGCTCTGGAGCCTCCTGGGGCAATGGGCTGCCGGTGAACCCCGTCTAAGGGCCTATTTTCCTTTCCGTCTCGAACCCAAAGAAGGCCCCCAGTTGGGCCCGGTGGTGGGAGTCTTTGAAATTACCCAGAATATCTCCGCCGACCTCACCGAGATCGGCAAATTTCAACTCCTAATCCTGGTCACCTCCTTTTTGACCATGGGTCTGTTGTTTGTCATTCTCCGGCAGATTGTCAAACGTGCTGAGGTCATCCTGGAAAAAAGGCAGGAAGAACAACGGAACCTGGAAGCCCAATTGCACCAGGCCGAAAAACTGGCCGCCCTGGGTGAAATGACCGCCGGTGTGGCCCATGAAATCCGCAATCCCCTGGGTATCATCAGTTCCACCGCCGAATTTCTGCGGGAGCGCCTCAACCAGTACGAACCCCAAAACCGTTTGGCGCAAATCATCGTCGAGGAAGCTAACCGGCTCAATGACAAGGTCACCGAATTCCTGGACTTTGCCAGACCGCGTCTCCCCAACCTGCAAGACTGCAACCTGACCAAGGTCCTGGACCGCAGCCTGGAATTCCTGCAACCCGAAATCCAGCGCCGCCAGATTGACATCACTCGGCATTACCAGGACAACGGCCAGCTGCAAAGGGCGGATCCGGACCTCCTGCACCAAGCCTTTCTCAACATCCTGCTGAATGCCATCCAGGCCATGCCCCATGGCGGTCATCTTACCATAGCTACCAGCCTGGACTCCCGGGGGCAGATCAGCCAGATCCGTTTTGCCGATACCGGCGAAGGCATTGACCCTGAAACCCTGAAAAAGGTCTTCAACCCTTTCTTCACTACCAAAGAAAAGGGGAGCGGCCTGGGACTACCCATTGTCAAGAGCATCATGGAAAGTCATCAGGGGGACGTTACCATTGACAGCGCACCCGGAAGTGGCACCACTGTCACTATCCATCTAAAACCAGTATGACAAAGGTTAAATGTTCGTAAATGCCGTCGAATTAAAACCGTCCCCCGTACTCCGGCCCTCTATCCATGGGCTAGGATGACCCCATAACAGCGGGGGGGGAGGGGGAAGTCAAATTTCGGAACTTAGAAATTGCTGCCCTAGCCCAAAATAATCTTGGTACTCTTGGCGTCTTGGCATGAATTGAAAAATGGTAACAGGAGACCTGTCCTCCTGACCAAACGAACCATCCTAGATTTAGGGCCGAACCAAGCTTATGGATACTATTTTAGTCGTTGATGACGAAGCCAATTACCTGACGGTCATGGAAGCTCTTCTCACCGAAGCCGGGTATGAGGTGCTTACCGCCTCAGGGGGCTACGAAGCCCTAAAGATCGCCACCCATGCCGATCTGGACCTGGTACTCACCGACATGAAAATGCCTCGCATGAATGGCATCGCCCTGTTGGAGGAACTCAGGCGTCTATATCCGGAACTGCCGGTCATCATCATGACCGCCTTCGGTACGGTGGAGAAGGCGGTGACCGCCATGAAAATCGGAGCTTTTGACTATATTCTTAAGCCTTTTAAAAATGAAGAACTCTTACTGACCATCACCAAGGCCCTGGATCACCGGCATCTGCTTATTAAGAACCGGCTGCTAAGCGAAGACCTGGAAAAAAAATACGGCTTCCCCAACATTGTCGGTGAAAGCCGGGCCATGCAGGAAATCTTCGCCCTGATCAAACGGGTAGCTCAATCTAAGGCCACCGTCCTGGTGACCGGCGAAAGTGGCACCGGCAAAGAACTCATTGCCCGGGCCATCCACCAGCAAAGCCCCAGGGCCAACAGAGCTTTTATCTCGGTCAGTTGCGCGGCCTTGCCTGAAACCCTGTTGGAGAGCGAACTCTTCGGCCATGAACGCGGCGCCTTCACCCATGCCATCGCCATGCGCAAGGGTCGCTTTGAATTGGCCGACGGCGGTACCCTCTTTCTAGATGAAGTCTCAGAAATGACCCCCGCCTTGCAAGTCAAACTCTTAAGAGTCCTGCAGGAAATGGAGTTTGAACGGGTCGGCGGTACTCGCACCATCAAAGTGGATGTCCGCCTCGTAGCCGCTACTAACCGGGACCTGAAGGAGGAAGTTGAAGCTAACAGGTTCAGAGAAGACCTATACTATCGCCTCAACGTCGTACATATGCATATCCCCCCTCTGCGCCATCGGCAGGAGGACATCCCCATCCTCGCTGCCCATTTCCTCAAGAAATACGGCCAGGAAAACCTGGGCGGCAAGGTGCGCCTCAGCCCGGAAGCCCTGAAGCTCTTGTGCCAGTATTCTTGGCCGGGCAATGTGCGGGAATTGGAAAACATCATGGAACGAGCGGTTATCTTGTGTAGCGATAATATCGTCCGGCCACAGGACCTGCCGGCGGAGCTGGCCCCAGCTTCCACTCCACAACCACTCGATATCAACAGCTTCATCCCTCTCCACACCCCCTTGCCGGAAGCACTGGAGCGCATCGAAGAACTCATGATTCAACGGGCCCTGGAGCAAAGCGGCTATGTCCAAGCCCGCGCCGCCGAATTTCTTGGCATCACCAAGAGCCTGCTGCAATATAAACTTAAAAAATATCAAGGCGTTGGCACCAGTGACCAATGACCAATAACCAGTGGGCAGTGAGCAGTGACCAAAAAATAATAACTTACCTTAGCCCTATAAAAGTCAAACTTTAACTGTAGGGGGCCGACTTCCCGCGCCCTGCCTTACGTGCCATAATAATGACGTTATGTATAATAACCTCAAGGCTGGTGTTGCTCTTCCAAAATCCAAAACCAAGAATCCAAAACCCTTTTCATGTTTGACCGCCGTCTCTTACAGAATTTTGACTGGCCTTTTCTGGGTCTGGTGCTCCTGATAGCCGCCCTGGGTATCCTGAACCTGTATAGCGCCGGCTTCAACCGTCAACCTGAGGGGGATAGTCCAGTTTACCTGAAGCAGCTTTACTGGCTGTCCGTTGGCCTGGCCATCATGGTAATGACTCTCCTCTATGATTACCGCCATCTGGAAAAGCTCAGTTATCCTTTATATATTCTGAGTTTAACCCTGCTCCTGGCGGTGATGGTGGGGGGCAAGACAGTCTCGGGTTCCCGTCGCTGGCTGGTCCTGGGGCCGGTGTCCTTTCAGCCGACGGAATTTACCAAGATCGCCGTTATTCTGGTGTTGGCCCGCTATTTTCATTACCACCCCTTGACTCAACCACTCCGTTTCAGGGAGCTCCTGACGCCTCTCAGTATGCTGGGGGCGCCGGTTCTCCTGATCGTCAAACAGCCTGACCTGGGCTCGGGAATGCTTGTGGCATTGGTGGCCGCCGCCATTATCCTCTTTGTCGGGGTGCACTGGCGGACCTTACTGGCCAGCTCCTTGACTCTGGTTCTGGCAACCCCGATCATTTGGAGGTTTCTTAAGGATTATCAGAAACAACGCGTCCTCACCTTCCTAAATCCCGACCAGGACCCCCTGGGGGCGGGCTATCACATTATCCAGTCCAAGATTGCCGTCGGCTCAGGCCAGTTTTGGGGTAAAGGTTTTCTGGCTGGAACCCAGTGCCAGCTATATTTTCTTCCGGAACAGCACACGGACTTTGTCTTTTCCGTGTTTGCCGAAGAATGGGGATTCGTCGGCTCAGGGGTGTTGTTGCTCCTTTATGCCGGGCTCACACTCTGGGGTTTGCAGGTGGTCAGAACCTGTAAGGAGCGCTTCGGCCAGCTTCTGGCCCTGGGGGTGACGGCGCTGTTGTTCTGGCAGGTCTTCATCAATCTCTGCATGGTGACGGGCCTTATGCCGGTGGTGGGCATTCCCCTACCCCTCTTCAGTTATGGCGGCTCATCTTTGATCACCACCTTCCTCGCAGTGGGCATTCTCCTTAATATTCGGATGCGTCGGTTTCTTTTAGG
>DYLF01000150.1 GCA_020722205.1 Desulfobacca acetoxidans | reverse complement strand
CTTAATTAACTCCTATAATTTGGATTTCAACGATGGGTTTGCGTTCAGGCATTGTCCTCGAAAACCCGGCTACAAAACCGCACCAATCGCTTTCCCTTCATGTTCTCTTCATGATGGCGTTTTATTATAGCGTCAAAAGGCAGCAACAAGGCGTTGGTCGCCTTGTCGACAGGGCTGCCGAAATCTGATTGAGAACAGGAGGTAGCGTCATGAAGAGGAAATGGATTGCCATCATTGGAAGCGGGGCCTTGGTTACTGGACTGGCCCTTGCCGGAGCAAGTTTTGCAAAATCGGAGGGCGGCGGAGTCAGTGGAGGCACCATCCGGATCGAAAAGCAGGCAGAGGTCGAGTTCCCCTCGATGGCCAAGATCTCGATGGATCAGGCCGTTCAGAAAGCGCTGAGCTCGGTCCAGGGGCAAGTCTTGAAGACGCAGCTCGAGGATGAAAACGGCTTTCTGGTGTATGGGATCGAGGTGGTGTCCGCCGACAAGTCCATCGTGGATGTGAAGGTGGATGCCGGTACCGGAAACGTGCTGGCCATGGACCGGGATAAAGCGGATGGCGAGGGTCACGAATCCGGAGAACACGGGGATCGGGACAGTGAGGACTGATCCATCCAGCGCGCCCCGGGCGATTGCTCCTGGAGCCCGCCGGGGCGCGTTTTCGCCGGCGTTGCGAACGCTTTGGATCAACATAACACTGTGAGGCCCATGCCATGATCGACATTGAAAATCTGCGGTTAACGATTGAGGGGAAGGAAGTTCTCAAGGGCATCGATCTGCACCTGATGCCCGGCGATACCTATGGCCTGCTGGGGCCAAACGGTGCAGGCAAGTCCACCACCATCTTCGCTATTTTGGGGTTGCGCCCATACGCGAGCGGCCGCGTCAGCGTCCTGGGTGGCGACCCGGCGCAAAACGCCGTTTCCCTTCGCCGTTCGGTGGGGGTGATGCCGGAAAAGGCCGGGTTTTACGAATGGATGACCGCCCCTGACTATCTCAGATGGTACGGACGGCTCTACGATTTTGCCTACACCGGAAAGAATGTGGTAAAAATGCTGGAAAGGGTGGGACTTGGGGCGGAAGTGCGCCGTCCCATCGGGACCTATTCGCGGGGAATGAAGCAGCGCCTGGCCGTGGCGCGGGCCTTGACGTCGCAGCCCCAATTACTGATTCTGGACGAGCCCACCAACGGGCTCGACCCCAAGGGCAGGCGCGAGATTCACGACCTGCTGGTGGAATTCGCGGCTGACGGGAACGCCGGGGTGCTGTTGTGTACCCACCTGTTGGACGATGTGGACCGCCTGTGCAACCGGATCGGGATCATCGATAACGGCAGCACCCGGCTCGAAGGATCCCTTGGTGATCTGCTGGCGGAACAGGGGGATGCTCAACGGTACCGTCTGCGCCTGGAAACCGCGCCGGACATCACCAATGTTCCGGCCGGAGTCGCCATAGCGGGGCGTGAAGGCGGCTGGTGGCGTGTTCAGGTCCAGGGCGCGCCATCCGGAGGACCATCCGCCCTTTGGCCTGAATTGTGGCGCCGCGGCTGGAAGATTCTGGAAATCCGTTCCGAGGCCTCGAGCCTGGAGGAACTTTACATGAGCCATACCGACCAGGACAAACCTCATACGCAGGAGGCGGCATGATGAATACGACTTGGACCATTGCCCGTAAAGAAAGTGCGCAGATGCTGCGCAGTCAACGAGGCCTGCTGTGGTTGCTGGCCTTCAGCGGCCTGCTGTCGGCGTTTAGCCTGCTGCTGGTGAGCAACACCGAACTGAGCCTGCTTGACAACGCCCAGGTGGTTTACATGATGGTCGGGACGGTTCTGGCCGCAGGAGCGCTTCTGGCCGCCATTTTAGGAAGCGACGCCTACGCCGGGGAAAAGGAGCGCGGCACATTGGTGCCTCTTT
>DYLF01000149.1 GCA_020722205.1 Desulfobacca acetoxidans | reverse complement strand
TAGCTGGCCAACCCCGCAGTCACCGCCGCCTCCGCAGTGGCCGGCTGCATCGTGGCGCCGGAGGCTTTGTAAGGGGATTCAGGAAAAGCCGGGCCAGCCTTAAGCCATTGGAATTGTCTGTTCGTTAAGAAATTATCAAGAGGGAGGAGCGCCGGAGGAAAAAAACTAACCAGCCCTTGCCTACTAACTTGGTACTATGTCTTTGGCCAGGCAAAAGACCTATTCGAATTTGACAACGCCTTATGATCGGTTCCCATCAGGTGGCTCGGCAACCGTTATTGCTCAATCCAACTGATACTCCTGCCGCCAATCCTCTTCTTCCCGCCACTCCGGCTGCTCTCTTTTGTCGAAGATAAAGTCGCCCATGACCAGATAGTCCATCTCGGTGCGCCGGAAGCAGCGGTAGGCGTCCCAGGGAGTGCAGACGATGGGTTCACCCCGCACGTTGAAGCTGGTGTTGACGATCACCCCGCAGCCGGTTTGGCGCTGAAATTCTTTGATCAGTTGCCAATAGCGGGGATTGGTCTCCCGATGCACCGTCTGAATGCGGGCCGAGAAGTCCACGTGGGTAATGGCCGGGATGTCGGAACGCAACACATATAGTCGGTCGAAGAGATTCAGGTCTTTATAGTTTGACGGAAGTGGGTTGCGGTGTTCGGGCTTGACCGGGGCCACCAGCAGCATGTACGGCGAGGGGCGGTCCAGCTCAAAATAGTCACCGGCGGCTTCCATCAAGACACTGGGGGCAAAGGGCCGGAAGCCTTCCCGATATTTAATCTTCAGATTGAGCCTTTTCTGCATCTCCGGGTTGCGGGGGTCCCCCAGAATGCTGCGGTTCCCCAATGCCCGGGGGCCCCACTCCATCCGACCCTGGAACCAACCCACCACCTGCCCCTGGGCCAACAGCCCGGCCACCTTCCGGCACAGCTTCCCATAATCAGCAAAATGCCGAAATGGCGCCTGACAGCGCCGGGCCAGCCGCAGTATGTCCGCCTCCGTAAACTCCGGCCCTAAATAGGAACCTCGCATGGCGTCCAGTCCGGGGTTGGCCAGCCGACGCTCTTTGGCTTGGCCGATATGCCACACGGCCAGCGCCGCCCCCAAGGCCCCGCCGGCGTCACCGGCCGCCGGTTGAATCCACAAGTCTTTGAACCAGCCGGTGCGCAGCAGTTTGCCATTGGCCACGCAATTCAGGGCCACCCCGCCGGCCATCACCAGATAATCCGCACCGCTCAATTTTTTTGCGGTCCGGGCCATGCGCAGCACCACCTCTTCCGTGATCTGCTGAATGGCCAAGGCCAGGTTCATGTGCCCCTGGTGGAAGTGGCTTTCCGGCACCCGCCGGGGCAGGCCGAACAAGGACTCCCACACCTCATCCCGGCACATGGTGAGACCGGTGGCAAAGTCAAAATATTTCATGTTGAGCAGAATGGAGCCGTCTTCCCTTAAGTCCACCAACTCGTCCAGGATCAGCCGCCGCCATTTCTTCGTCTGGTCGGAGTCGGGGTCCCCATAAGGGGCCAGGCCCATGAGCTTGTATTCGCCGCTGTTGACCCTGAAACCCAGAAAATACGTAAAAGTGGAATACAACAACCCCAGGGAATGAGGAAAGTGAAGTTCCCGGAAGATAGTTATCTCCCGCTCCCGGCCATGACCGATGGTGGCGGTGGACCACTCGCCCACCCCGTCAATGGTCAAAATCGCCGCTTCCAAAAAAGGTGAAGGGTAGAAGGCACTGGCCGCATGGGACAGGTGATGCTCTGGAAAGAAGAGCGGCGGCTTACCCTCACCCAGGCGGGCCAATTCCTGGCGCAGCAGCCGCCGGCTCATCAGCTTTTCCTTGATCCATACGGGGATGGCAGACAAAAAACTTTTTAAGCCCCGGGGAGCCAAGCCGTGATATGTTTCCAACAATCGTTC
>DYLF01000148.1 GCA_020722205.1 Desulfobacca acetoxidans | reverse complement strand
CGGTCGCGGTAGAGATGCCGGTCACCCGACACCCCCCGCACAGATCCCGGCGTGCGGAACTACCGCACCGGGCTCCTCCCTTGGGTGATTGGCGTCAAATCGCTGGTTCGGATAAGGGTGATGAAGTTTTAGAGTTGGAATCCATCTTCTCGCGATAGGGGTAAAGGTTTTCCAGTTCATACGCTTCTTTTGTCCCCGTTTCCTGATGGCCTTCAGCCACATTCGTGCGATCTCTCGATTGAATGTAGATAACGCCTCCCAATTTCCGGGAACCGCGTGATACTGATGGTACCCTTGAGCCACCTGCCGTATCCATCTTCCAACCTGGGGGATGGGGTCATGCATGCGTAACCTCAGGGCCTCCTTTACCTTCGCCAGTGCCATTCGCAACCGCTTCTTTACTGTTTTCCGCCTGATCTGGAACCTCTTCTGAATCCTGGTGACCGAACAGATATGGGTGAAACCCAGGAAATCGAAGGTTTCTGGTTTCCCCTCCCCCCGTCTCTTACGGTCTTCTGCCGCATAGCGACCGAACTCAATAAGCCGGGTCTTCTCGGAGTGGAGGTTCAGCCCGAACTTCGCGAGGCGGGCTCGGAGATCTGAAAGCAGCTGTTTCGCTTCATGGCGTTGTTGGACCCCAACGACGAAATCATCGGCATACCGGACAATGATTACGTCACCGGTGGCGCTCTTCTTACGCCACACATGTATCCACTGGTCAAGAGAATAGAAAAGATAGATGTTCGCCAGAAGCGGCGATATGACTGCCCCTTGCGGCGTTCCTACCTCGCTCTTCGACCATCTGCCGTCCTCCGATACCCCCGCCCGTAACCATTTGCGTATCAGGCGGAGGATCCGGGGGTCGGCGACCCGGTGCTCAAGGAAACGCATCATCCATTCATGATTGATGGAATCGAAGAATCCTTGAATGTCTGCGTCGAGCACCCAGTTCACCTTCTTCCGGGTCAGTCCCACTGTCAGCGCATCGAGAGCATCGTGCTGACTGCGTCCAGGCCTGAACCCGTAGGAAAACCCCAGGAAGTCCTCTTCATAGATTGCGGAAAGAATCTCCCCAACGGCATGCTGAAGGATTTTGTCCTCCAGGGCAGCAATGCCGATCGGTCGCTTCCGCCCATCTGGCTTCGGGAGATAGATCCGCCGGGATGGTTGGGCTCTGTATCTTCCGCCCTGCACCTTCTCATGCAGCTGCCTCAGCCTTTCTTCGAGTCCTTCCTGATAATGCGTCCATGTAACCCCGTCCACGCCCGCAGCCGCTTTCCTTTTGAGTAAGAAAAAGCTTTCCCGCAGCGCGTCCTTGGTTATGTGGTGCATCAAAGAGGTGAACCGCACTCCTTTTCCTAACCGAGCCACCTTCCGCACGCGTTCCAGACCGGGCGACAGGCTTTTCCGGCTCTGAGTCCGGGGCTTGGCCGTCTGCTCCGCGTTCCCCTTGGGTGACCGCCTTCCCTCCATCGCCTCCGCAAGAGTGTACCTCCCTCCATTGTTCGGCGACTTCTCAGGTACTACGCAGCCATCCGACTTCCCGCAGACGTTCACATCGGGCTTATGGCTCTTGACCTTCCCCGATCGTCCATCCCCACCATGGGGAGGAGCCTGCGGGATCTCCCGGTTCCCGTGCAAGGAGTTTCCACACGTGCCCAGGTTCTCCGACGGCGCAGGAGCCAGCCGTGACTCGCGCATGTCGCCACAGCCGATATGGCCTTCCGCTTCGCTTAACAGCGTCGGCCTCCCGGATGGCTTGATTTCGCCGCTCGATGGCTGGCCCGTGTGTCCCCCTGTCAATGCTTCGCCTTCGGCCTCGCGACCGCCTACGCATGACTCGGGGCCGGTGCGGGGCGCTAACCCTTCACCGTAAGACTCTTTCATTCTCAACTCCTTGCCGGTGTAACCGGCGCACTAA
>DYLF01000071.1 GCA_020722205.1 Desulfobacca acetoxidans | reverse complement strand
TTTCATTTCTTAAACATTTATCTGATATTTAATGGATGGTCTGTTAGCGGCAGTCTCCACCGAAAGGCAGGCCGGCGCGAAAAAAGCGTGGAAAACAAGATACTTATCTGACCACAAGATTTTTGCCTAAACTTCCCCCTCAGAGCGCTTATCTGGCATTTAGGGTTCAAATGCTCTGCAGAAAAATTAATCTAAACCCATTAAAGGAGTTTTTATGAAGAGAATTTGGTCGTTGATCTGTTTGTTATCATCTGCTCTGGTGTTGCTTGCGGTGAGCGTCGCAGCAGCGGATAATATTGCCTTGAATAAGCCCATCACCTATAACGGCACTTTTGGCGGGGGCACTGATGGCCGAGCGGTGGATGGCACTTTCATGGCACGGGGGACCCATTGGCAAACAGGAAGCTTGTGGTGGAATGGCCCAAGCCCCAATATCATCATAGATCTCCAGGGCCTTTATGTTATCGACAGCATGATCGTGCAGGCCGATGACAATGATGCCTATAAGGTGGAATACTGGGACGGCGCCCAATGGCAGAAGGCTTGGGATGTACCCAACTACGATAATTATGGTTGGGGATTACAAACCCGGCCCAATCCGAACAACAATGCGGAGAAGTACCTTTTACCTTCTGCTATCACCACCAATCAGTTAAAGTTTATGGCCACCAGCGGCGACAACCGTTATTCGGTGTCAGAAATTCAAGCCTTCGGCACGTTAGTGCCGTTGCCTGCTTCGCTTCTTCTGCTTGGCACCGGGCTGGTCGGCTTAGCGGGTTTGAGGTGGCTAAGGCGCAAAAGTTAAAAAGGTTTCATGGTAATTGACCCGTTTTAGATAACCTGTGAATATCAGCCCCGAGGGCGGGTTCGCCACCCGCCCTCAGGTTTTTACCCACAACCCCTCCTGACAACTGACCATGGGGGTGTAAGTATTTAGGAACCGGCCGATAAGGTGGTGATGCGACCGTCGGGCAGATGGTATTTGGCCACCACCAGGTGCAGGCGGCCCTGGTTAAGAGCCTGGCCGATGATGGCGCTGCGGTGCCGCAGGTCGTCGGCCAGTTGACGCAGAAATTCTTCGGTCGCGGCCTCGATGAGGTGCGGACCGGTTTGGCCGGTCTGGCGAGCCCGCTCCACAGCCGGCGCAAGCTGTTCGACAATGGCGGCGATGTGGCCTGCCGCCTCCTGGGGGTGGAGGACGGCACCGGTGACTGCTCCGCACTTCTCATGACCCAAAAGTAACAATAGCGGCACCCTCAGGTGGTCCACCGCGTACTCCAGGCTGCCGAGGCCGATCGGCTCCAGCACCAGGCCGGCGGTGCGCACTACGAACAAATCTCCCAGGGTCTGGTCAAGGACGATCTCCGGCGTTACCCGGGAGTCAGAGCAGCACAGCACTGCAGCCTGCGGTCTCTGGCCCTGCATTAGGGTGCGCCGCACGTCCGGCAGATTTCTTCCCAAAGGCACCCCCTGGACAAAGCGCCGATTCCCTGCCATCAGACGCTGCCAAACTTCCCGACCGTTTCCTCCCGCGGTCTGAGAACTCATGGCTTGCTCCTCCAACACTTTGATATTTAACAATTTCGGTAAGGTCTATTTTCTTCCTTTCCCCAGAGACGGCAAGAGAAAAAGCTGCGGTGCCGAGAAATACTTTTTGTAAACCTCATTGACCGCGGAGAAAAAGCCGGATGTCCAAGGGGAGAACAAATATCTCACCCTGGCTGAAAATTTTTTCCGGCCATTTTTTTCTTGACAGGGTCGGATAGTAGGGATTAGAAAGGGAGAGCTAAAGAAATTTTTCACAAAACTAGATCAGCCGGGTTCAGAATGTTCGAAATCATCCGCCCTCAAAGCGCCTCCCTGAGCCAGGAGCAGGTGACCGGCATCCAGGAGCTCACCTCCCGTTTCAGCAAAATCAAAGGCGGTCTCCTCCCCTGTCTGCATGCCGTCCAACGATTGTGTAACAACTGGCTGCCCATGGAGGCCCTGCAGCTCGTGGCTCGCGGCATGAAAGTGCCTTACCCCTATCTATACGGGGTATTGAGCTTCTACACCATGTTCTCCACGCAACCCAGGGGAAAGTATATCATCCGCCTGTGCGAGTCACCTCCCTGTCACATCATGGGAGCCGACGACTTGGTCGAGGTGCTCAAAGCCGAGCTGGGCGTTGGGGTGGGGGAGACCACCCCGGACGGCCTCTTCACCCTGGAGCACACTGCTTGCCTCGGGGTGTGCGAAGTGGCCCCGGCCATGCAGATCAACGAAGTGGTGCACGGTCATCTCAGCGCGGATAAGATAAAGGCCATCCTGGCGGACTATCGGGCCGGCAAGGCCCCCAATTACCAGGAACTGCGGCGCACTACCAATGAGTTGTCGGCCTATCCAGCCAGCCCGGACGAGCTCGTCACTCTAAGGAACGTGGACCAGATCGACCCCATGAGCCTGGATGACTATCTGGCCCGGGGCGGCTATGAGGGCCTGAAAAAGGCCCTGACCATGACTGACGAAGAAGTGGTGAACGTCGTTAAGGATTCCGGGCTCCGTGGCCGGGGTGGCGCCGGTTTCCCCACCGGTCTCAAGTGGTCCTTCACCCGGCCGGTACCGATTTTCCCCAAATACATCATCTGCAACGCCGATGAAGGTGAGCCCGGCACCATCAAAGACCGCTATATCATGGAAGGCGATCCCCACCGTGTGCTGGAAGGCATGGCCATCGGAGGTTATGCCGTGGGAGCCAATTTCGGCTATATCTATTGCCGCGGCGAATATTACCTCTCCATCTACCGCCTACAAAACGCCATTGATCAGGCCGTCGCCAAAAACCTCCTGGGTGACAATATCATGGGCACCGGGTTTTCCTTCCATATCCAGATCCAGCCCGGTGGCGGCTCTTATGTCTGCGGCGAGGAAACCGCACTGATTGAGTCCATTCAGGGCCAACGAGGCAATCCCCGGGTCAAGCCCCCCTTCCCCGGCCAAGTGGGGGTATGGTACAAACCCACCATTGTCAACAACGTCGAGTCCTGGGCTAGTGTGCCGGACATCATCGTTAAGGGCGCCGACTGGTTTAAGGCCAAAGGCACTGAAGACTCCAAAGGCACTAAGATCTTCCAAGTGGTGGGACATGTCAATTCCCCCGGCCTGGTGGAAGCCAACATGGGCCTACCGCTGGCCAGCCTGATTAATCAGATAGGGAAGGGGTGCCGGGAGGGCAAGAAAATCAAGGCCGTACAGCCGGGCGGCGCCGCTTGCGGTTTCATCACCCCGGAGCATCTCGACACCCCCCTGGAGTATGCCGCCATGGCCAAGGTGCAAGGGGCCGTGGGCTCCGGCACCAACCTGGTGATGGATGAGACCACCTGTATCATCGACGTGGTCAAGTGTCTGTTGTATTTCTTCCAGCACGAATCCTGTGGCTTTTGTCTGCCCTGCCGTCGGGGTACTCGGGTGCTTTATGAGATGGTCTGCAAAATCATCGACGGCAAAGGCGCCGAAGCTGACCTGGAGCGCATGCTGGTCCTGGCCAAGGCCATGGTGGACAGCGCCAACTGTGCCCTGGGTTGGAGCCCCTATTCTTTCCTCAAGACCACCATGGAGCGCTTCCGGGAAGAGTGGCTGGCCCATGTGGCCGGCAAATGCCCGTTGGGGGTGTGTAAACCGAATTCGCATCATTAGAGGCGGGAGGGTGTATTCTCAACTTACCAGAGCAGAGACGAGACGCCTGAGCTGTTCAGAGATATTTCCGGAAGGAAACCTAGATTAGGGATAAAACTATGCTTACTAACTACTTGCCAGTCCTGCTGTACATGCTCATCGCCATCGGGTTGGTGGGGGTTATCGTCCTCCTGTCTGAATTCCTGGGCAAAAAGACCCACACCTACCAGAAGGACCTCCCTTATGAATGCGGCATGGACCCCATCGGCGACGCCCGCCACCGCTATGCCGTGCGCTTCTATGTCATCGCCATGTTCTTCATCGTGTTCGATATTGAAGCCATTTTTCTTTATCCCTGGGGGGTGATCTTCAAGCCTCTGGGGTGGTTCGGTCTGGTGGAGATGGCCATCTTCATCTTCATTCTGGTGGTGGGTTTGGTGTACGTCTGGGGCAAGGGCGCCCTGGAATGGGAGTAGAGCAGGCTTACCTGGCCTGCCTGGGCACAGCCGCAGGCGGCTGGTCCTCACAAATTAATGGAGCACTTGTATGGGAATTGAGGAAAAACTAGGCTATAACGTCTTGACCACCACCCTGGAAAAATTGGTGGACTGGGGCCGTAAGGGCAGCGTCTGGCCGGCCACCTTCGGCTTGGCCTGCTGCGCCATCGAAATGATCGTCACCGCCGCCAACCGCTGGGACATTGCCCGCTTCGGCATGGAGGCCTTTCGGGCTTCCCCCCGGCAGGCGGACCTGATGATCGTGGCCGGCACCGTCACCAAAAAGATGATGCCGGCTATTGAGCGCATCTATGAGCAAATGACGGAACCCAAATGGGTTATCGCCATGGGGGCCTGTGCCTGCTCCGGCGGCATCTTCGATTCTTACGCGGTGGTGCAGGGCATCGATTTATACCTGCCCGTGGATGTTTACATTCCTGGTTGCCCGCCCCGCCCCGAGGGCCTGCTCTACGGCATCTTGAAGCTCCATGAAAAAATTCTGCACGATCCATTCCTGACCGCCAAATACCGGCAGAAGGTGGAAGCCCGGCAGGAGGTGGCCTGATGACACACCATATTCATCCAGCCGCAGAATTGCTGTCCGCCAACTTCCCAGACGAGGTCACCCAGATCAGTGAATTTCGCGGAGATACCACGGTCACCATCAAACCCGGCCGCATCAGAGAAATCTGCACCTTTCTCCGAGATAACCCAGAAACTCTGTTTAAATATTGTTCGGTAGTGGCGGGTATCGATTATTATCCAGCCAGCCCTAGATTCGCCGTGGTCTATAATTTATATTCCCATAAGGACCATAGTCGCCTGACCTTGAAGGCCTTCCTGACAGATGACGTCGCCCCGGTCATCGACTCGGTGACGCCGGTCTGGAACGGCGCCGACTGGCATGAGCGGGAGACTTTCGACATGTACGGCATTCGCTTCCAGGGCCACCCTAATCTGAAGCGCATCCTGCTGCCCGAAAGTTGGGCCGGCTTCCCCCTGCGCAAGGAATACCCGCAGCGGGGTCAGTGAGTTAGTGAAAAATAATCAGTGATCAGTTTTTGGGTGCTTGGGCAAAGGAGAATCTACCCAAAAACCAAAAACCAAAACCTGTTTTAATAGGATTGAGAATGGACAATCTATTACGCATGCCGCGTACCGAAACCATGGTCATCAATGTAGGGCCGCAGCATCCCAGCACGCACGGAGTGTTGCGGGTGCTGGTGGAACTGGACGGCGAGCTCATCTTGAGAGCTGAGCCCGACATAGGCTATCTGCACCGGGGGATCGAAAAGCTCTGCGAAAACCGCACCTACCACCAGTGCCTGCCATTGATGAACCGGGTGGATTATCTGGCCGGAGAAGTCAACAACCTGGGGTTCTGCTTGGCGGTGGAAAAGCTGCTGGGGATTGAAGTGCCCAAGCGGGCCCAATATATCCGGGTGATGATAGCGGAGTTCACCCGCATCGCCTCCCACACTTTCTGGCTGGGCACCCACGCCCATGACTTGGGGGCCATGACGCCGCTGTTTTACGGCTTCCGGGAGCGGGAGAAAATCCTCGACCTGTGTGAAATGGTGTCCGGCGGCCGCATGTTTCCCCTCTATTTTCGGGTAGGCGGGCTGGCGGCCGATTTGCCCGAGGGTTTTATCCCCAAAGCCTGGGAATTTGTCAACGAGTTCCCGGAAAAATGGAAAGATTACGATAACCTGCTGACTGAAAATATCATCTGGAAGGAACGCACCGTCGGCGTGGGCGTGATGACTGCCGAAGAGGCCCTGAACTGGGGTTGGTCCGGCCCCATGGCCCGGGGCTCCGGCGTGGACTGGGACCTCCGCCGGGATCGCCCTTACTCCAGCTATGAGGACTTTGACTTTGAGGTGCCATTGGGAACCAAAGAGGGGGATACCTATTCCCGCTACCTGGTGCGCATGCAGGAGATGCTCCAATCCAACCGGATAATCCGACAGGTCCTTGAAAAGCTGCCGCCTGGAGAAGTAAAGGTCAGTGACCCCCGCATCAGCCTGCCTCCCAAGGAACAAGTTTATTCTGATATTTCCGCCCTCATCAACCATTTCCTGTTGATCAAGGAAGGAGTAACACCTCCTAAGGGTGAAGTTTATCAGGCCATCGAGGCCCCCAAAGGGGAGTTCGGCATTTACCTGGTCAGCGATGGTACGGGCCAGCCGGTACGGGTGAAGATTCGGGCCCCGTCTTTCGTCAATCTCTCGGCCATGAACAGACTGGCCCAAGGGCGCCTCTTGGCAGACATGATCGCCCTGATCGGCACCATGGACATCGTCCTGGCCGATGTGGACAGATAACTTTAAGTTCAAAGGTAAAGATCACCAGTCTAACTAGACGTTGCGCCAGGTTCTTAGACCGGCCGAGGATTGAAACAAACCAAACCAGGCTCATTAAACTCTGGAACCTGTTCATAGGAACGACTTATGGTTAACCTCACCATTGATGGCCGTGCCATCCAGGCGAAAAAAGGTCAGACGATCCTGGAGGTCGCCAGGGATAACGGAATCTATATCCCGTATTTGTGCTATCACAAGGCTCTGAAGCCCATCGCCTCCTGCCGCATCTGCGTGGTGGAAGTAAAACCTGGTCCCCCTCGCCCTCAGCCAGCCTGCTCCACCTACGTGACGGAGGGCATGGAAGTGGTGACGACGTCGGAACGGTTGGACGTCATCCGCCGGGAACTCGTGAAGCTGGTGCTCATCAACCACGCCCTGGATTGCCCCATTTGCGACAAGGGCGGCGAATGCGAGCTCCAAAATCTTACCCATGCCCTGGGAATCGACCGAGTGGATTATGAAGCCCAGGTGTTGACTCCCCATATCGACTACGAATCCAGTCTTATCGAGCGCCATCCCGACCGCTGTGTTACCTGCGGCCGCTGCATTAGGATCTGCCGCGATCGGGTGGGGGCCATGGCCATCCACTTCATGAACCGGGGCTACTACACTGAGTTGGGCAGCGGAGTATTACCCCTGGACTGCGAGTTCTGCGGCTCCTGTATAGAAATTTGCCCGGTCGGCGCGCTCATCAATAAAGTCTTTAAATATCAGGCCCGTGCCTGGGAGCTGGAAAAAACCGAAACCGTCTGCCCTTTCTGTGGCGGGGGGTGCACCTACCAGGTACAAACCCGCGACGGCCGGATACTCCGGGTGGCGAACCAAGACAGCATTCTCTTGTGTGGCCGGGGCCGCTTCGGTTTTCCGGTCGTACACTCGGAAGACCGCCTGACCACCCCGCTCATCAAGGAGAATGGCTCATTCCGCCCCGCTTCCTGGGGCGAAGCCCTCGACCTGGTCGCCCAACGTTTTCAAGAAATCATGGCTGAGGCCGGCCCGGGAGCCATTTATGGAGTGGGCTCCCCCCGAGCGACCAACGAATCCAACTATCTGTTCCAGAAGTTTTTCCGGGAAGTCCTCAAAACCAACAACCTGGATAACCCAGGTCGTTACCATTTTGTCCGCGGCATGGCGGGACTGATGGCGGTCTTTGGCGTCAGCCAGGTGGACGGCCTGGCCGCTCCGGCGGCCCGAGTCCCGGCTTACCATTCCCCGTATGAGGTCACAGAGGGCGCCACCGGCAGCGGGCTGATGTTTGTCCTGGGCAAGCTGGCGGATTTACCCCAAGCGGATGTGGCTTTAGTTGTTGGGGCCGACGTCACCACCGAGTTGCCTCCCTTGGGTTGGGCCCTCATGAAGGCCCGGGAAAACGAGAATTTCCAGCTCATCGTGGCCAATCCCAGGGCAACCAAATTTGACCGCTACGCCGCCCTGAGCCTGCAGTACAAGCCGGGGGCGGAGCGGCTGCTAATGGGCGGCTTGTTTAAAGCCATTTTTGCCGCGCAGCCTGATATCGCACCGGTCATCAACGCCGCTGGGCTGGAAGAGTTTAAAGAATCCTTCAAGAAATTCAGCCTTAAGGAATATGCCACCAAGGCCGGCGTGGATGAAGGCCAACTCAAAACCGCCGCTGAACTTCTCCTCAAGGCCCAAGCCCCGGCCATCATCTTCGGGACAGAGCTCCTGGGCCAGGACAAAGGCCAAGAAAACGCCACGGCTTTGGCAGACCTCTTTCTCCTGGTGGGCAAACCCGGGAATCCCGGCAGCGGCGTCTATATGGCGGCGGAGAAAGCCAATACCCTCGGCCTGCTGGTCGTGGGGGTCTTGCCCGATCGTTTGCCTGGCTTTATCCCCATTGATAAAGACCCGGGGCTTAACCTGGAGCAGATGTTGGAAGCCCTGGAGACCGGCCATGACAACGCTCCCCAGGCCCTCTACGCCCTGGGGGGAGACCTGGTGCGTTGGCTGCCCAATCGCAGCCGCACCGAAAAGCTGCTGAAAAAACTGAAGTTCATCGTAGTTCAGGATGCCTTCCTTACCGACACCGCCAAGCTGGCCGATGTTATCCTGCCCGTGGCCATCCATGTGGAACAGGAAGGCACTTTCTTTAGCAGCGACAGCAAACTGGGGTTACTCAGAAAGGCTTTGCCCGAAAACGGTGTACGGCCCGACTGGCAAATTATTATGGAGTTGGCCAACCGCCTGGGCGGGGCTTTTAAGTACGTCAAACCGGCCCAGATTTTCCAGGAACTGGCCGCCCAATTGCCCGTCTGTGCCGGCCTCGCACCTGGTCATTGCTTCCCGGCTCCCGGCCTTACCGCCAAGCTCTCCGGTCAGTTTGTCCCCTTCGAGCAGGATATCAGCCTGCCGGGACGCCGGCCCTACACCCTGATCGTGGGCAAATCCTTGCAACACTCCGGTTCTTATACCACCCACCAGCCTTGCGGCACCCTGATGGTAACCCCGGGGGCCCGGCTAAAAATGAACCCGGAAGATGCCGTGGCCTTGAATTTAGGAGCAGGCGAGACCGCCAAAATCATCTCCTCCCATGGCGAGATAACCGCTTCGGTGTCCTTGGACGCCGACCTGCCGCCGGGAGTCGTCCTCCTCCCAGACCATTTCGGTGAGCCGGCGGCCAATAGGTTGACGTTGAATTCCAACCTGGTAAGGGTGACGATACAAAAGATGTAAAACCACCGCCCCCGGTTGTGCAAAGTAAGTTGGCGGGGGCGTCTGCTGCACAGAAAGACTGATAGCTGACACCTAAAACCGACTAAGGGTTAAAGCGATGAACCTGCCATTTCTTGTGATCTTTACCTCTTTGAAGATCCTGGTAATTTTGGTGGTCTTCCTCACCGTCATTGCCTACACCGTGCTCCTGGAGCGCAAAGTCCTGGGCTTCATCCAGTTGCGCTACGGCCCCAATCGGGTGGGCCCCTGGGGTTTGTTGCAACCTCTGGCTGACCTTCTCAAGCTCCTGTTTAAAGAGGATTTCACCCCCCCTGGGGTCAACAAGGTGCTGTTTACCATGGCCCCCATCATTACTGCGACCACGGCCTTCTTGCCCTTTGCGGTGATCCCCTTTTCACAGACCATGCTCCCGGAGTATTTCCATTTTTATGGTTTCAAGATTGATCTTACCCAGGCTGGCCTGAACCTGGGAGTCATCGCCGACATCAATGTGGGCCTGCTCTATGTCTTCGCCATGGGGTCGCTGGCCGTATACGGCGCCGTGCTGGGCGGCTGGGCCTCCAACAACAAATATTCCCTCTTAGGCGGTCTGCGCCTCTCGGCCCAAATGGTCAGCTATGAACTGGCCTTGGGGCTAAGCATCATCGGCGTCCTCATGCTGGCCGGCAGCCTCAGCCTGGTAAAAATCGTGGAAGCCCAACAGCATATGTGGTTCGTGGTTTATCAACCCTTGGGCTTTATACTTTTTCTCACCGCCGCTTTTGCGGAATGCGCCCGCACCCCCTTCGACCTGATTGAATGTGAGAATGAACTGGTGGCCGGTTACCAAACGGAATATAGCTCCATGAAGTTTGCCCTCTTCATGTTGGGGGAATATTGTCACATCATTGTGGCCTCCGCTTTGGCCACCACTCTCTTCCTGGGCGGTTGGCAGGGACCCTTCCTGCCGCCCATCGTTTGGTTTGTCCTTAAAACCTTTGTGCTGGTCTTCTTCTTTATCTGGGTCAGAGGCACCTTCCCCCGCTTTCGGTTCGACCAGCTTATGTATCTCGGTTGGAAGGTGCTTCTACCTCTTGCCCTGCTGAATATCCTGGTCACCGGTGTGGTAATGTTGGTTCTGGGCTGACAATAGCGGCTGTTATGGAGGCAGGTCTTGACACCACCTTCCAGACCTACCTCTGACAAGGCAACCAATAAAGGTAATACGGAATAGCTGAGGTCTTACATGATCATCCCGCTGCTTAAAGGTTTGGCCACCACCCTGAAGCACTGCTTCTCCAAACCCATCACCCTGCAATACCCCGAAGTGAAACGCCCGGTTTATCCCCGGTTCCGGGGTCATCCCGAGCTGGTCATCAATGACGACGGCAGCCGGCGTTGCGTTGCTTGCACCTTGTGCAAGGTGGTGTGTCCCAGTAAAGCCATCAAGGTGATCGAACCCGCCGAGGGTGAGCATCATGAAAAATACCCGGTACAATTCATTATTGACCTGACCCGCTGTATCTTCTGCGGCTTCTGTCAGGAGGCCTGCCCCAAGGGTGCCATCAAGTTGAACAACCTGTACGAACTGGCCCAGTACGACAAGAGCATACTGGTTTATGATATCAACAAGCTGACCCAGGAAACTTCCCAAATCCGTATGCCGGATTGGCTGTGAGGTAGTGGTCAGGGGTAAGCGATCAGTGGTCAATTAACCGGGTGGAGGTCACAGGTTTTAGTAGCAATCAGGAAAACAGGAAAAGTATCTTGAAAAGGGCAATAGCTATGCAATACGTTCACCTCATATCCAAAAAACGGCAACCGGCCACTGACCACTGTTCAGGGGAGGCATGAGGGATGCAGCAACTTTTCTTTCTTGCATTGGCGGCGATAGCCCTGATCTCCGGGGTGCTGGTGGTCTTTCAGACCCACCCCCTTAGGAGCGCCCTCTGGCTCATCGTCAACTTCTTCGCCGTGGCCGGCCTCTATCTTCTGGCCCATGCAGAATTTATCGCCGCCATCCAGATTATCGTCTATGCCGGCGCCATTATGGTCCTGTTCCTCTTTGTTATCATGCTGCTGAACCTGCGGCGGCCCGAAGAGGCCCCGCCCGGTTACCGCCTCGGTCAGAAGCTGGCCGCAGTGGCCTTGGCCGCACTTAGCGCGGTGGTCTTGGTTTACGGCTTTTTCCAGGCCCAAATACCCTTGGCCAAGGAAACGACAGTCAGCGTCGGTAATACCGAGTCCATCGCCCAGAGCCTGTTTACCAATTACCTCCTGCCCTTCGAGGTGACCAGTGTGCTTCTGTTGGTGGCCATCGTCGGCGCCGTAATCCTGTCCAAAAGCAAGTTAAAATAAAAACCTGCTGGTTTAAAATAGTGGATTGCATGTGCGTAACCGAGCATCCGAAACCCAAAACTCAAAACCCTTAAAAGGGGAAGCCATATGGTCGTGCCCTTACATTATTACCTCGGTCTGAGCGTCGCTCTCTTCGCCCTGGGTGTGGTGGGCGTCCTGATTCGGCGCAATATCCTGGTCATCTTGATGTGCATCGAGATGATGCTCAACGCCGTTAACTTGGCCTTCATAGGTTTTGCCGACGCCTTCAAGGCAGTGGACGGCCAAACCTTTGTCTTTTTCGTCATGACGGTGGCGGCCGCCGAAGTGGCGGTGGGTCTGGCCTTGGTCGTGGCCATCTTCCGCCACCGGGCCACCGTCTACGCCGATGACCTGAATATCCTCAAGTGGTGAGGCAAAACCCATGACTATGATGGATTACGTTTGGCTGATCCCTTTTTTTCCTCTGGTGGGCTTTCTCATCAACGGCTTCTTCGGCAAGAAAATGCCCAAGAATGTGGTCGGCACCCTCGGCTCCGTTGCCATCGGCTTGAGCTTTGCCCTGACCATCAAGATCTTTCTGGAATTTTTACAGCTTCCCGCCGCTTCCCGGCCCCTCGAAAAAACGGTCTTCACATGGATCGCCGCCGGCGCCTTCAAGGCCGAAGCTGCCATCTTGGTGGACCCCTTAAGCCTCATCATGATGTTGGTGGTCTCTGGCGTCAGTTTCATCATTCATGTGTATTCAGTGGGCTACATGCATGAGGATCCAGGCTTCCCCCGCTTCTTCGCCTTCCTGAACCTCTTCGTCTTCTTCATGCTCACTCTGGTGGCCGCCAACAACTTCCTCCTGATGTTCATCGGCTGGGAAGGCGTGGGTCTATGTTCTTATCTCCTCATCGGTTACTGGTATGAAAAGAAATCCGCCAGCGACGCCGGCAAAAAGGCCTTTGTGGTCAACCGCATCGGCGACTTCGGCTTCCTGTTGGGCATCTTCCTCATCTTCTGGACCTTCAATACCATCAACTTCCGGGAAGTCTTTGCCTTGGCCGCCAAGTATCCCGTGGGCAGCGGCGTCATCACCGCCGCCACCCTGCTCCTTTTTCTGGGGGCCACCGGCAAATCAGCCCAGTTGCCTCTTTATACCTGGTTGCCCGACGCCATGGAAGGCCCCACCCCGGTGTCCGCTCTGATCCATGCCGCCACCATGGTCACCGCCGGCGTCTACATGGTGGCCCGGTGCAGCGCCCTTTATGTGCTGGCCCCATTCTCTCTCACCGTCGTGGCTGCGGTGGGCGCCGCCACCGCCATCTTTGCCGCCTCCATGGGCATGGCCCAGTTTGACATCAAGCGCGTCTTGGCTTACTCCACCGTCAGCCAATTAGGCTATATGTTTTTGGCCTGCGGCGTGGGCGCCTTTGTCTCCGGCATTTTCCACCTCATGACCCACGCCTTCTTCAAGGCCCTCCTCTTTTTGGG
>DYLF01000070.1 GCA_020722205.1 Desulfobacca acetoxidans | reverse complement strand
GGGTCGATCATCCCGAAACCCTCGTCAATCTCACACCGCAGGATGAACCCGGTGTCTCAGCAGATGGTGACTCCCTGAAAATCGATCACGATGGCCCGGTTAAACAGATTTCCACCTTTTCCGCCGGCATCATCCAAGCTTAAAACGCCGGATGCAAAATCTCCCGACAAATCTTTTCCGGGTCGCTGGCGTGATACTCCACAATCTTCTTGAGATGCTTAAAACTCTCCACATCCATCTGGACAAAATCTATCGCCGTCTCCTCCGGCGTTGATCTCACAATCCGACCCATGACCACCGCCTGCATCTCCGGCGTCAGGGTCAAGGTCACATAACAGAGCTTCTCCACCGGTAACTGCCTGGGCGCCTTGAGCAACATCCCCTTCAGGCTGATATTGTCGGTGGACACCGTAATCTCCTCATCGTCCAGAGTCAGCATCACCTCCAGACTCACCGGCACCCGACTCCGACGGCGGCGCTCATCTTCCATGTCCTGTTTCTGCCCCTTCCCTTAGGTAATCTCTTACTGCCACCTAACTTAACATTTCTTAAATCCGTTTAACCTCTCCCCCCCTTTGCCCCACCCTGCCCCCCGGCGGAGAAGCAGCCTCAGGCCTCTCCCACCCCTGATACACCTTTCCTCCACTTATCGGTTAAAACTCGGCCCCACTAAAAAGCCGCCGCCCCACCGCCGACCATGCCGATCAAATTCCCTCCCCTGTTTATCTTCTAAGGCCACCAGATCCCCCCCACCACTCGCGCCAGTAACCCCAGGACCAACGCCAAGGCCAGGGACCCCACCACCGCCGCCGCCGCCCCCCGCCAGCCCACCTCCCGACTCAAGGCCGCAATGGTGGAGGCGCAGGGAATGTAAAACATCACAAAAATCGTAAAGGTCAGCAGCTGTGCCGAACTCATGACGGTGTGCAACTGGGTCGTCCCCAAGGCCTCGCTCAACATCACTAAAGACAGCTCCTTGCGCATGATCCCAAAAATCAGAGTGGTGCCCACCGCCGCCGGCAGACCCAACAACCCCGTCAATGGTCTCAATCCCTCGTTGACCACCCCATCAAAGCCAAAATATTTCAATAGGCTGAGCACCAGACTCCCTATTATCAGAATGGGCCAGGCCACCACTATAAATTCCTTAAGACTGTACCAGGACCTCTGCACCACATTCCGCCACGTCGGCCAACGATATTCGGGTATCTCCATGAGCAGCCCCGGCGACACCTCCCGCCACACCCACGTGGATAAGCGCCCCAACAGCGCTATGACCAACAAATTGAAAATATATACCCCAATAGCATAATACGGCCCCAACACATACGCCACCAACGCGAATATGATCACTGAACGGGCCGAGCAGGGAACCAATACGGCCAACAGCGACACCACCCATCGATCCTGCGGACTCTCCAAAATCCGGCTCGCCATCACCGCCGGCACGCTGCACCCATACCCCAGGATGAAAGGAATGATAGCTTTGCCGTGCAACCCCAGCCGATGCATGAAATTATCCATCAAAAAGGCCACCCGCGGCAGATAACCGCTGTCCTCCAGCAAGGCCAAACCCAACAGAAAGGGCACCAAATAAGGCAAAACTATGCCCACCCCCCCGAAGATCCCCATGAGCAGCCCCTCACCCACCAGGTAATAGCCTAATGAGTCGCCCCCCCACCATAACTGACTCTGTTTCTGAATAACCTCCAAATATGACATCAGATAATTCTCGGTATGCTGCCCCAGCCGGAAAACTACCTGAAAAAACAACCCCAGAACCACTAACAGAACCACATACCCCCAGATTCTATGGGTAGTCACCCTGTCCATCCGCTCCCGCCAACCACGCTTCTCGGCCGGCAATACCTTCGCCACCTCCTCAAAAAGGTTCACCGCCAACGCATGCCGTTCCGACGAGATGACCACCTCCGGAGGACGACCGTGACTCTGCGCCAAAATCCTCTGGTGATTCTTCACCAACATCAAATCCTCCGGACTCCGGCGCTCCACCTCCGCTATCAGATACGGATCATCCTCCAACAGCTTGACCACCAGAAAACGCCAAGGTAACCGCAATTGACCTGCCAATCCAAAATCCAGGCGGTCGCTCAACTCCGCAATCTCTTCCTCCACGTCCCGACTGAAAACCACCATGGCCGGCCGCACCTGCGTCCGCCCCATGTCCATGGCCATCCGTAACAAACTCGTCAGCCCCTTCCCCTGGGAAGCGATGCAGGGCCCCACCGGCACCTTCAACAATTCAGACAACCGCTCCGCCTCAATGCGAATCCCCTTGCGCTCTGCTTCATCCATCATGTTCAGCGCCACCACCAACGGCCTCTCCAAACTCATCAACTCCAACGTCAATTCCAAACTCCGCCCCAAAAGCGACGCATCGATCACGTTGACTATCACATCCGCCTTCCCGGCCAAAAGGTAGTTGCGCGACTCCAATTCCGCCGCATCCCCGGAAGTCAGAGAATAAACTCCCGGCAAATCCACACAGGTAACCTCCTCCCCCTCAAAAACCACCCGGCTCTGGATATATTTCACCGTGGTGCCCGGAAAATTGGAGACCATGGCCTTATAACCGCTGAAATAGTTGTAAATCGTGCTCTTGCCGCAGTTGGGCTGACCAATGAAAGCTATAACCATTTTTCACCGTCTCCTCTTCCCTAATTCCCATCTCCCACGCAAACTTAAGAATTTCTCATTAACCATAAGTTTTCTCCCTGCCCCCAAACCCAACCCCACACCCGGCCCCCTGCCACAGAAACTGCGCCATCCTGGTTGCCTTAGGGCGAGCCCAACTCCAAAATTATATTATACCCCCTAAACAACGCCATTTCTTCTTGACACCCAAAATAACCTTATTCTATATTTAACCTGATAAAAGGAATAACCTTAATTAATTCCAGACTCACCCCCCTTTTTCTTATGTTTGAGACCCCTGCCCTGCAGATCAGCGTCGTCAACCTCAGCGAGGCCGGACTCGACCTGACCCTTGAACTGGCCGCCGACTGGTTCCTCCGCTGGCAACAGGATGACCCCCCTCCCCTGTTTGCCGGCCCCGGCTCCCTGCTGGCCGAAGTCCACCTTACCAAACACGGCCGGGATATCCTGCTCCGGGGACATCTCAAGGGAATCCTTACCCTGGCCTGCAGCCGCTGCCTGGAACCCTTCTCCTGGCCGCTGACTGCTGACTTTGACCTCCTCCTCGCCCCCACCCCCCGGCCCCTGAACCGTACGCAGGAGGAACTTACTCCCCAGGACCTCGATCTGGACTTCTATAACGGCGATGTCGTCAACCTCGAACCCTTCCTGCGGGAACAAATCCTCCTCGCTCTCCCTCTGAAACCACTCTGCGCCGACTCCTGTCGGGGGCTGTGCCCTCATTGCGGCGCTAATCTCAATTTACAAACCTGCACCTGCCGGCAGAGCAAAGCCCCTGCTACCTTTGCCGCTCTGGCCAAATTGAAACACTAAAGGAGACTCTACCCGTGCCCCTGCCCAAACGAAAAAAATCCATCTCCAAAAAAGGCATGCGCTGCTCCCATTATCACCTCCATCTGCCCAATCTGTCCGTCTGCCCCAACTGTCGGGAGCCGCACCTCCCTCACCACGCCTGCCCCCACTGCGGGTTCTACAAAGGCCGGCTGGTGATACCGCAAGCCGCCGAACAGAAATAACGACACCCCGCCAAGGGCTGGCGACCAAATGGAGTAAACCTCTCTTATGAACTAAAGTCTATAACCATTAACTCTTACCTAATTTCAGGCTCCCCTATGGACTACTTGCTCACCGAAGAACAACGCATGCTCCAGGACCTGGCCCGTCAGATCGCCCGCGACCGCATCAAACCCGTCCGCGCTGCCTTGGACGAAGAAGAGACCTTCCCCTCCGAGATCATCCAGGCTCTGGCCCAGGCCGACCTGTGCGGCACCATTATCCCTGAAACCTACGGCGGCCTCGGACTCGGCTCCCTGGAAAATTGCCTCGTGCTGGAGGCCCTGGCGGAAGGCTGCGTCGGCGTGGCCACCACCTACGCCGCCTCCTTCCTCGGCGCCTATCCCCTCCTCCTCTATGGCTCCGAAGAACAGAAGCAGAAGTATCTCCCACCCCTGGCGCGCGGAGAAGCCCTGGCCGCCTTCGCCCTCACCGAATCCCAGGCCGGCAGCGATGCCGGCGCCATTCAAACCACCGCCGTCAAGGACGGGGACTTCTATCTCCTCAACGGTACCAAACAGTGGATCACCAACGCCGGAGAAGCCCAGTTCTATACCGTCATCGCCCTCACCGACCCGACCAAGGGTGCCCGCGGCGCCAGCGCCCTGCTGGTGGAAAAAAACGACCCCGGCGTCTCCTTCGGCAAAAAAGAAAAAAAAATGGGCATCCGGGCCTCAGTCACCCGGGAAATCATCTTCCAAGACTGCCGCCTCCCTAAAGACCGCCTCATCGCTAAGGAAGGCCTCGGCTTCATCGTCACCATGAAAACCCTCAACCTCGCCCGCCCCGGCGTCGGCTCCCTGGCCGTCGGCCTGGCCCAGAGCGCTTTGGACGAAGCCGCCGGTTTCGCCAAAGAGCGCCACCAGTTCGGACAACCCATCATCGCCTTTCAGGCCGTGCAACATATGCTGGCGGACATGGCGACGCGCCTTGAGGCCGCCCGGGCCCTGGTCTACGCCGTCGCCCGCTACATCGACTCCGGCCCCAAGGACTTCAGCAAGGAAGCAGCCATAGCCAAGCTCTTCCCCACCGACATGGCCATGGCGGTCACCATCGACGCTGTCCAGGTCATGGGCGGTCACGGCTACATGCGGGAATACCCCGTCGAAAAAATGATGCGCGACGCCAAGATCCTCCAGATCTACGAAGGCACCAATCAGATCATGCGGAACATCATCGGCTTGGCCCTCTCCAAAGAATACGCCAGAAAACATTAACCCCTTGCACCCAACAAAATTTGACCCCCACCAAAAAAACTCTTTATCAAACTCCTATATTTTTATATCTTAAACCCCTAGCGGGCTGTTGAAAGACCCTCCTGCCCTCCTGCGGGTGGGAAAATAAACCATTATCTTACCCTTTGGCGCAGCAAAGATCCCAAGTTGGCGTTGGAGAAGGGGTTTTAGGGGAGGGGGCAGGGGCCTCGCCCCCTGACCCTCTCCCTTAACAGCACATTTTTAACCACCTCTTAGCTGGCTTCTCTCCTCGCCGCCACCTGGTGACCGCACCGCCAAAGGCAGGAAGCACAGCCGAACGCATTTATCCGGCATCTCGCCGCCGCCCATAACAACTAACCGGTGTCCCATATGCGCATTGTGGTTTGTATCAAGCAGGTCCCTGAAACACAGGATGTCCACCTCGACCCCGTCACCCACACTCTGCAACGCGCCGGCGTCAAGGCCATCATCAACCCCTTCGATCTTTATGCCCTGGAGGAAGGCCTGCGAGTCAAAGAGGCTCAGGGCGGCGAAGTCACCCTCCTCTCCATGGGCCCCCCACAGGCCGCCGAAGCCCTGCGCGAGGCCTTGGGCTATGGCGCCGATAAAGCCGCCCTCCTCTCCGACCAAGCCTTTGCCGGCGCCGATACCTGGGCCACCGCCCTCACCCTGGCCAAAGCCATCGAACACCTGGGAGGCGCCGACCTCGTCTTCACCGGCAAACAGGCCATCGACGGCGACACCGCCCAAGTGGGCCCCATGCTGGCCACCATCCTCAATATTCCCTACGTGGCCTGGGCCCGGAAGGTGACCTTCTCCGGCGATAAGACCATCGAAGTGGAGCGCCTCCTGGACCACGGTTACGACGCAGTGGCAGTGGATTTGCCGGCAGTGGTATCGGTGGTCAAGGAAATCAACGAGCCCCGGCCCCCCTCCTTCAAGGCCAAACTCAAGGCCAAAAAGGAGAACATCCCTGTCCTCACCCTGGCCGACCTGCAACTGGCGGAGAACCAGGTGGGGCTCAAAGGTTCCTTCACCCAAGTGGTCAAGGTCTTCCCACCCCCCGCCCGAGGTGTCCCCCAAAACTGGACCGGCACTCCCCCGGAGCTCGCCGCCCGCCTCTGGGCACGTCTCCAGGAACTGGGCCTGCAAGGATGTTAACCACACCACCGTAACCCATAACTCCTCGTTCCCTACCACCACCTGGGAACAGATGCCAATTCTTTGCACCGGGATCGACGCCATGTCCTTGATCTTTTACCCCGACAAATGCACCGCCTGCGGCCTCTGCCTCGACGCCTGCCCCTTCGGTGTCCTGAGCCTGGAACATGAAAAACTCATCATCGGCCAGGGCTGCACCCTCTGCGGCACCTGCGTGGAAGTCTGCCCCCTGGCCGCCCTGGAACTGCCAAAAGAAGAGGCCCCCTCCACCCGGCCCCAGATCCCACCGGACGGCATCTGGGTCTTCGCCGAACAGCACCGCGGTAAACTTATCCCCGTCACCCAGCAACTCATAGGCGAAGCCCGCCGCCTGGCCGACGCCCTCCAGGTCAAAGTCGCCGCCGTCCTCCTCGGACACCAAGTGGCAGCCCTGGCCACCACCCTCCTTGCCGCCGGCGCCGACAAAGTCTATCTGGCCGAACACCCGGCCTTGGCCCACTTCTGTGAAGAACCCTTCTCCCTCGCCCTTACCGAATTGGCCCAACGCTTCCGCCCTGAAATCATCCTGGCGGGCGCCACTTACGTCGGCCGCGCCTTTATCCCCCAAGTCGCCGCTCACCTCAAAACCGGACTCACCGCCGACTGCACCGCCTTTGACCTCGACCCCGAAAAACGCCTCCTCCTCCAAACCCGACCCGCCTTCGGTGGCAACATCATGGCCACCATCATCACCCCCTTTACCTTCCCCCAAATGGCCACCGCCCGCCCCGGCGTGTTCAAAATCCGACCCCCCGTCCATAATCCGACCGGGGAAATCATCCCGGTTGCCCTCACCTCCCTAAACGACCCCCCTCATAGCCGCTTCCTCGCCATTGTGGAGGAAATCAAGGAACGCCTCCCCCTGGCCGAAGCCGAGGTCATCGTAGCCGGCGGCCGGGGGTTAAAAGAGGCCAAAAACTTCCGCCTCCTGGAAGAACTGGCCGACCTCCTGGGCGGCGCCGTAGGGGCCAGCCGCGCGGCGGTGGATGCCGGCTGGATCCCTTATGCCCATCAGATCGGCCAAACCGGCCAGACCGTGTCCCCCAAACTCTATTTTGCCATCGGCATCTCCGGCGCCGCCCAGCACCTGGTGGGCATGCAGTCTTCCGACTTCATCGTCGCCATCAACAAGGACCCCGCCGCCCCCATCTTTCAAATCGCTAATCTCAGCCTGGTGGGCGATGCCCTGGAAATCCTCCCGGCCCTCATCCAGGAAATCAAAAAAACCAAGCTGTCAAACCGGCTTTAATCTAAGGACCCAAAGTTACAGGACAAAAACTCTCCTAACCCTTAACCTCAAAAAATCGATTGAAAAAAATCTCACAAATATCTTTCCTTTTTTCTAAATTCATTTTATCCTATGTGGCCAGTAAACTCTGATGACCAAAGACTTGATAATCCTGGCCCCGGTCGGATTGTTGCCCGACCATAAAAGGCAAAACCACCGTCTTCATTTATGAGCCAAGTCCAACGTGTAGCTCTGGTAACCGGGGCCGCCCGGGGCATCGGCCGGGCCATCGCGGTGGCACTGGCAAAGCCAGGGCTAACCATCTATATCAACGATGTGGCCAATTGGGATGAGGCCGCCTACACCTGCTCCCTGGTGGAGGCCAATGGTGCACAGGCCCACCTCTTGCCCTTCGATGTCACCCACTCCCCCTCCGTGGAACAGGCCTTCGCCCAAATCGCCGACGACCCCGGCCGCCTGGATATCCTGGTCAATAACGCCGGCATCACCCGGGATAATCTCATCGCCCGCATGAAAGAAGAGCAATGGGAGCAGGTCCTGGCCGTCAACCTCAAAGGCGCCTTTAATTGTATCCGCGCCGCAGTCAGACTCATGCTTAAACAACGCTACGGCCGCATCATCAACATCAGCTCCGTGGTGGCAGTGATGGGCAATGCCGGTCAGGTCAATTACGCCGCTTCCAAAGCCGGACTCATCGGCCTCACCAAATCTGTGGCCCGCGAGCTGGCCTCCCGCCACATCACTGTTAATGCCGTGGCCCCCGGCTTCATCACCACCGAAATGACCGAAAACCTG
This sequence comes from Desulfobacca acetoxidans, assembly GCA_020722205.1. Taxonomy (GTDB): domain Bacteria; phylum Desulfobacterota; class Desulfobaccia; order Desulfobaccales; family 0-14-0-80-60-11; genus DYLF01. The sequence continues at coordinate 4,830 of DYLF01000070.1, read as the reverse complement.
CCCGAAAAAACCAAAGCAGAGCTCCTGGCCCAAATACCACTGCACCGCTTCGGCACGCCCGAAGAGGTGGCCCAGGCGGTTGCCTTCCTGGCTTCCGACCACGCTGCTTACATCACCGGTCAAGTGCTGCATGTCAACGGCGGCATGTTAATGCCTTAATTCCAAGGAGGTTCTTGCCAATGGCATCCATTGAAGAAAAAGTAATGACCATCGTTGCCGATAAACTCGGGGTGGACCGCTCGGAGGTCAACCCCGATGCAGTCTTTGTGGATGATCTGGGAGCTGACTCCCTCGATCTGGTGGAACTGATCATGGCACTGGAAGAAGAGTTCGGCCAGGAAATCGCCGATGAAGAAGCCGAAAAAATGAGGACCGTGGGGGATGTCATCAACTTCATCAAGGCCCGGGCCTGATGCCCCTTTAATCGCCGTCGCTTGCGACCACGCCGGCTTTAACCTGAAGATGGAAATCCTCCCCCTCTTGCAGGAACTTTCCGTCCCCTTTGACGATTTGGGTTGCCATAACGCCACCACCGCGGTACATTATCCTATATACGGTAAAAAAGTGGTGGAGGCCATCCTCGGACAACCCCAGACCCGGGGTATCCTCATCTGCGGCACCGGTCTGGGGATGAGCATCCTGGCCAACCGGTTCCCGGGCATTCGCGCCGCTCTCTGTCATGACCTCTTCTCCGCCATCATGAGCCGCCGGCACAACAATGCCAACTTGCTGGTCCTGGGAGGACGGATTATTGGCCCCGGTCTGGGTCGGGAGATTGTCCGCTATTGGCTCTCCACCCCCTTTGACGGCGGCCGCCACCAGGAACGCTTGGAACTCTTGGAAACCCTGGCCGCCAGAGTATGAGTGCAGGCAGAACATCGATGTCTAACCCCATGGCTCAATACACTTGGCTGATGCCGGCCTTGGCCCGCACCGATCCCGAAGTCTTCCAGGCCATCGAACAAGAGCGGCAGCGCCAAACCAACAAGCTGGAACTGATCGCCTCGGAAAACTTCGTCAGTGATGCCGTGCTGGCCGCACAAGGATCCATCCTCACCCACAAATATGCCGAAGGTTATCCCGGTCACCGCTACTACGGCGGCTGTGAATTCGTGGATGACGTGGAACGCCTGGCCATCAACCGGGCCCGACAGCTCTTCGGCGCCGACTATGCCAATGTCCAGCCCCATTCCGGTACCCAAGCCAATATGGCGGTCTATTTCGCCGTCCTCAAACCCGGCGACACCATCATGGGCATGGACCTCTCGCATGGGGGACACTTAAGCCACGGCGCCGCCGTGAACTTCTCCGGCCAATTCTATAACACCGTTACTTACGGCGTCGACCGCCGCACCGAACAGGTCAATTTTGCGGAATTGCGGGAGATTGCCCGCAAGCACCAGCCGCATCTGATTATCGCTGGTGCCAGCGCCTACCCCAGAATCCTTGATTTCAACCAATTTGCCGATATCGCCCAGGAAGTGGGGGCCTACCTCATGGTGGATATGGCCCATATCGCCGGCTTGGTGGCCGGCGGCCTCCACCCCAATCCGATGCCCAGAGCTGATTTCGTCACTTCCACCACCCACAAAACCCTGCGCGGCCCCCGCGGCGGCCTGCTCCTGGCCCAGGAAAAATACCAAAAAACCCTGGACTCCCAAATCTTCCCCGGCATCCAGGGAGGCCCCTTAATGCACATCATCGCCGCCAAGGCCGTGGCCTTTAAGGAGGCACTCTCACCCGGCTTTAAACAATATCAACAGCAAATCGTCAAAAACTCCCAAACCCTGGCCCAGGAGTTCATCAAACGGGGCTACCGCCTGGTGGCCAACGGCACCGACACCCACCTCATCCTCATGGACCTGTCCCCCCATAACCTCACCGGCAAACAGGCCGAAGAGGCCCTGGACCATGCCGGCATCACCGTCAATAAAAACGCCATCCCCTTTGAATCACGGCCAGCCTCCGTCACCAGCGGCATCCGTCTCGGCACCCCCGCCGTCACCACCCGCGGCATGAAAGAGGAACAAATGAAAATCATCGCTGAATTCGTCCACCAGGCTCTGTCTGCCTGTCAGGATCCTCCCCGCCTGGCTAAACTCCAAACCCAAGTGCGGGAGTTTTGCTCCAACTTCCCTCTCTTCGCCGACGAATGGAAGCTTTAATGTCTTCCCCCTCTGCCTTCTTCTGGGTGTTATCAAAAACAGCACACCACTTCTACCAAACCCTGATCCATGCGCTGCCCTTTTTGTCACAGCACCACCCATAAAGTCATCGACTCCCGGCCCAGCCGCGAAGCCAACGCCATCCGCCGCCGCCGCCATTGCCTCAAGTGCGGCCAACGCTTCACCACCTACGAGGAAGTGGAAGCCGGCATGCCCCTCATCATTAAAAAAGACCAACGCCGCGAACCTTACCAGCGCACCAAAATCTCCGACGGCATTAAAAAAGCCTGCGAAAAACGACCCATCTCCATCGACCTCATCGAAAACTTCCTGGACGACCTGGAAAAAGAGATGCTCGCCTCCGGCTCCCGGGAAATCCCCTCCTCCTGGATCGGCGAAAAAGTCATGGCCCAACTCCGCCAGTGGGACGACGTCGCTTACGTCCGCTTCGCCTCGGTTTACCGACATTTTACCGATGCCACCGATTTCATGAAAGAAATCCGCCAGCTTCTGGATTCCCGCCAAACTGTCCTCAATGAATCATGACCCGTAACTGTGAACCTCGGATTTCGCACCTTGGACGGCTCCCCTGATTACATGAGACTGGCCCTGCGTCTGGCCGCCCGCGGCGCCGGCTGGGTCTCCCCCAACCCCCTGGTGGGCGCCGTGGTGGTGCGCCAAGGCGTGGTGGTCGGCCGTGGCTGGCATCGCCGCTACGGCGGCCCCCATGCCGAAGTGGAAGCCCTGCGGGCAGCCGGCGAGCGGGCCCGCCAGGCTGACCTCTATGTCACCCTGGAACCCTGCCACCACCACGGCAAGACCCCACCCTGCACCGAAGCCATCCTGAACGCCGGCATCTCCCGCCTCTTCATCGCCACCCTGGACCCCAATCCACACGTGACCGGCGGCGGCGCCGCCTACCTCCGGCAAATGGGCCTTAAGGTGGAAACCGGCCTCCTGTCCGCCGAGGCCCAACGCCTGAATGAGGCCTGGTTCACCTGGCTCCACACCGGCCGCCCCCTGGTCATCGCCAAGGCCGCCTGCTCACTGGACGGCCGCCTGGCCACCGTCACCGGAGAAAGCCAATGGCTCACCGGCCCCCAAGCCCGCACCTTCGCCCACCGCCTTCGCCACCAGGTGGACGCCGTCCTGGTGGGCATTAACACCGTCTTGGCCGACAACCCACAACTCACCACCCGCCTGCCCAAAAAAGGCAACTCCTCCCTCACCCCCTTGACCTCACACCGAATACCCCCCACTAAAACCAGCTCGCCGGCCAAAGACCCTATCCGCATCGTCCTCGACAGCCGCCTGCGCCTGCCCCTGGAGGCCCGTCTCCTGCACCTGACCTCCTCCGCCCCTACCTGGGTGGCCACCACCCCCAACGCCCCCCCTGAAAAAATCCACGCCTTGGAAAAACTGGGCGCCGAAGTGCTGGTTCTCCCCGCTGATCAGGGCCGGGTTGCCCTCCCCCCCCTCCTCTCCTTCCTGGGACAACGCCATATTCAAAGCCTCCTCGTGGAAGGCGGCGCCGATGTCCTGGGCTCTTTTTTCGATCAAAAACTGGTGCATAAATTCTATTTCTTTTATGCCCCCAAATTCCTGGGCGGCCGCCAGGCCCCCGGCGTGCTGGCCGGCCGGGGCACCGCCCGCCTGCAAGACTGTCTCACCGCCCGCCATCTCTCCATCCGCCGCCTGGGGCCCGACATCCTTATCACCGGCTACCTTTAACAGGCTCCACCTAACAGCACTCTTGCAACCACCTGCTAAACCCTAAACCCCCACTCAAAACCGCTCCTCCCCTTAACCCGACCGACCAGATAAAATTTTGCGGCAAACAATTTGCCTTGCCATGATCATAAAATTTTTCTTGCCAATTTTTTCAAACCCTTGTATGATGCTTTCCACACTTCGCAGATAAACCGTTTTTTCAATCTTACCCCGGAAAGGTGGTGAAAATAGTCAGATTAAAGGGGGCGGCAAAATTATATATTTATTATTAATCCCTAAACCTTTTTTGCCTTTTTTCCATGGTTGTTTATCTGCAAAAGGAGGGAACTTCATGGCAGACAAAGTTCCAGCAAAAGCATGGGTAGTAACGTTTTGCGGCACCGCTATTAACCTCTGTCTGGGCATTCTTTACGCCTGGAGCGTCTGGGCCAAGGCCCTCATCAATGTCAAATTGGCAGGACAGGTGGCCACCGAAGGACCAGCCGCCGGCTGGGTTTATCTCACCAATGCTCAGGCCGCCACCCCCTTCTCCCTGTGCGTCATTGTCTTTACCATCCTGATGATTCCAGGGGGCAAAATCCAGGATAAATTCGGCCCCAAAGTCGGCGCCATCACCGGGGGCTTGTTCCTGGCCATAGGCTGCATTATTGCCGGTCTGATGAAAAGCTATGGCGGTCTGCTCTTCGGCTTCGGCATCCTGGGCGGCATCGGTATGGGTATCGGCTATGCCGCCCCCACCCCGGCCGCCCTCAAATGGTTCGGCCCTCACAAACGCGGCCTCATCGCCGGCCTGGTGGTAGGGGGCTATGGCGGCGCCGCCCTCTATATCTCACCCTTGGCGGCCTACCTGTTAAATAGCGGCGGCGTCAGCTACAGCTTCATCTGGTTGGGCATCTTCTTCGCCGCCGTGGTCATCATCGCCGGCAGCCAACTG
>DYLF01000069.1 GCA_020722205.1 Desulfobacca acetoxidans | reverse complement strand
CGGGAAATTGTGGCGGAGTTGGACAAGTACATTGTCGGGCAGGAAGAGGCCAAGCGCTCGGTGGCCATTGCGCTCCGGAACCGTTGGCGGCGTCAGCAGATTCCTGAGCACCTGCGGGATGAGATCGCTCCGAAAAACATCATCATGATCGGCCCCACCGGAGTGGGCAAGACGGAGATTGCCCGGCGGCTGGCGAAGTTGGCCCGTTCCCCCTTTCTCAAGATCGAGGCCACCAAGTTTACGGAAGTGGGCTACGTGGGGCGGGATGTGGAGTCCATGGTGCGCGATCTCATGGAGTTGGCCGTCGGTATGGTGAAGGCCGAAGAGCGGGAGAAGGTAAAGGTCAAGGCCCAGCAGGCCGTGGAAGATCGCCTCCTGGATTTGTTGCTGCCGGCCGGCCGGGGGGTGGGGGAGGAAGAAGGCCTAAGCACCCGGGAAAAGCTCAGGACTATGCTGCGGGAGGGCAAGTTGGAAGACCGCTTGGTGGAGGTGGAGGTGAGCCAGCGCCTGGCCCCGGTGGTGGAAATCTTCTCCAGCGCCGGCCTGGAGGAACTGGAATTCAATTTTAAAGAGATGTTGGGCAACCTTTTCCAAGGCCGCAACAAGCAGCGCCGCGTGAAGGTGTCAGAGGCCCGGGATATCCTCTTCCAGGAGGAATCCGGACGCCTCATCGACATGGACCGGGTAATGGAAGAGGCCCGACGCAAAGTGGAGCAGCACGGCATCATCTTTTTGGATGAAATCGATAAGATTGTCGGCCGGGATCACAGCCGGGGGCCGGATGTCTCCCGGGAGGGGGTGCAGCGGGACCTGTTGCCCATCGTGGAAGGCACCACCGTCACCACCAAGTATGGCATGGTGCGCACGGATCACATCCTGTTCATCGCCTCCGGGGCTTTCCACATGTCCAAGCCCTCAGACCTCATCCCTGAAATGCAGGGGCGGTTTCCCATCCGGGTGGAGCTGCACTCTTTGGGGCCCGAAGAGTTTCGGCGCATCCTTACCGAGCCTGAGAACGCCCTTATCAAGCAGTATCTGGCCCTGATGGCGACGGAAGGTATTTCTCTTTCTTTTGAGCCGGAGGCGGTGCAAGAAATCGCTGCCCTGGCCACCCGAGTCAACCAGCGCACGGAAAACATCGGGGCCCGCCGGCTGCACACCGTCATGGAGAAGCTTCTCGAGGACATTTCCTTTCAGGCTCCGGATCTTGAGGAGCGACAGATTACCATCACCGCCGCTTATGTGCGAGAGCGCCTGGCCGCCCTGATAGCAGATGAGGACTTAAGTCGCTACATATTGTAGGTTCAGGGATGAAAGATGGGTCTTCTCTACTTATGACAAAAGAAATCATATCCAAAGCGGAAGTCCTCCTGGAGGCGCTGCCCTACATGCGCCGCTTTCAGGGGCAGACCCTGGTCATCAAGTACGGCGGGGCAGCCATGAAGGATCCAGGGCTGAAACAGGGTTTCGCCCGGGATATCACCCTGCTGCAGTATCTGGGGCTGTTGCCGGTGGTGGTTCACGGGGGAGGGCCTCAGATCGGCCAGGTGTTGGCCCAGATGAAGATCCCGACGCATTTCGTAGAAGGGCATCGGGTTACTGACCAGAGCACCATGGACGTGGTAGAGATGGTGTTGGCCGGCAAGGTCAACAAGGAGATGGTCAACCTGATCAATGCCGCCGGGGGGCGGGCCGTAGGCTTAAGTGGCAAAGACGGCTTGCTTCTCAAGGCCCAAAAAATGGAATTTTACCGGCCCCGGCCAGATGAGCCTCCTGAAATCATCGACATCGGTCTGGTAGGCGAAGTGACTTCCGTCAACACCGACCTCATCCTGACGCTGCAAGCCCAAAACTTTATTCCCGTCATCGCCCCCGTGGGGGTGGGAGAGCAGGGGGAAACTTACAATATTAACGCGGACCTGGTGGCGGGGGCGATGGCTGCGGCCCTGAAAGCCGCCAAACTGATCCTGCTGACCGATGTCCCCGGGGTGATGGACCAGGATCATGGCCTGATCTCCAGCCTCCCCCGCCGTCAGGCGCTGCTGATGATGGAGGACGGTCGCATTACCGGGGGTATGCTGCCCAAAATCAAGTGCTGTCTGGAGGCTCTCGAGGAGGGGGTGGGCAAGGCCCACGTTCTCGACGGGCGGGTCCCCCACGCCGTGCTCCTGGAAATCTTCACCGACCAAGGCGTGGGCACGGAGATAGTGACTTAGTCAATGCCTGGGCTGTGAGTCAAGAGACAAGTGGGGAAAGCAAAGAAGCAAGTTGCAAGGGAGGCTGCCCAATTTATAAGGCTTTTTGTTTCTCCCCGGAACCCAGAACCGAGAACCATTTTTCATCCCAGAACCCTAATTCAAAAATTAAGGGATATCGATGCTCACTAACGATGTTATCGCCCGGGCCGACTCCGTTCTCATGCAAACCTATGGTCGTCAACCCTTGGTGCTGGTCAAGGGCCAGGGTTGTCGGGTTTGGGATGAGGCCGGCCGGGAGTATCTGGATTTTGTGGGCGGTTTGGCGGTGTGCAACCTGGGCCACGCCCATCCCGCCGTGACTGAGGCGGTGCACCACCAGCTGCAGCAATTGGTGCATGTCTCCAATCTTTATTATACCCTGCCGATGGCGGCCCTGGCCCAGGACCTGGTGCGCTTAAGCTTCGCGCACCGGGTATTTTTTGCCAACAGCGGCGCTGAGGTCAACGAGGCGGCCATCAAACTCTGCCGCCGCTATTCTCTGGAACGCTTCGGGCCGAATCGCCATCGCATCATCAGCATGACTAATTCCTTTCACGGCCGTACCTTCGGGGCTCTCTCCGCCACCGGCCAGCAAAAGTTCTGGCAGGGGTTCGAACCACTCCTGCCGGGTTTTGTCTTTGTACCTTTCAATGACTTGGCGGCCTTGGAGCGGGCGGTGGACGGCACGGTCTGCGCCGTCATGATCGAACCCATCCAGGGGGAGGGAGGCGTGATACTGCCAGACCCCGGCTATTTGGCGGGTGTGCGTCGCCTGTGTGACGAGGCCGGTTTGCTCATGGTCCTGGATGAGGTGCAGACCGGCTTGGGGCGCACCGGGAAACTTTTTGCTCATGAGCATTTTGGAGTTGCTCCGGATGTCATGACTTTGGCCAAGGCGCTGGCCAACGGTTTGCCCATGGGGGCGCTCCTGGCTACGGCGGAAGTGGCCCAAGCTTTTGTACCAGGCACCCATGCCAGCACCTTCGGGGGTGGCCCCGCCATTGCGGCCGCGGCCCGAGAGGTGCTCCGCATCTTGGCTGATCCAGATTTTCTGGCCGAAGTGGCGGCCAAGGGCAACTATCTCCGAGACAGGCTCACTGAGCTTCAGCGCCGCCACCCCATCATCACCACGGTGCGTGGTGTGGGTCTCATGTGGGGTCTTAAGTTGGCTCGCCCCGGGGCGCCGGTAGTGATGGCTTGCCGGGAGCGGGGCCTGCTGGTCAACTGCACCCAAGGCGACGTTATCCGGTTGTTGCCGCCACTCATCGTTTCTCTCGCTGAACTTGACCAAGGCTTGGACATACTAGGTCAGGCTTTAACTTGAGGGCGTTGGTGCCAGGTTTGGGGAGCAGGGAATGGGACTACGCCAGCACAGACCTAAGGTGGCGAAGCCCGCCTCTTAAGAACCACGCATTAGAACAACTTGAGAGAAGGCCGTGATTATGAAAAGAGACCTTTTAACCATTTTAGATCTAAGCAGCGCCGAAATCCATTCCTTGTTGGCCCGGGCTCACGAGCTGAAGGCGTTGCACCGGCAGGGGTCCCATCACACCCCCCTGACCGGGAAAACCTTGGTGCTGATCTTTGACAAGCCCTCCACCCGCACCCGGGTTTCCTTTGAGGCGGCCATGAGGCAGTTGGGAGGCGGAACTATATTTCTCCCTAGAGACCAGACCCAGATGGGCCGCAATGAACCCCTGGCCGATACCGCCCGGGTCTTGTCCCGCTATGTGGACGGGGTGGTGATCCGCACTTTTGCCCAGGACACCGTGGCTGAGCTGGCCCACCATGCCGCCATTCCCATCATCAACGGTCTCACCGACACCCATCACCCTTGCCAGGTGCTGAGTGATCTCCTGACCGTGAGCGAGCGTTTTGGCGGTCTTCAGGGTCTGAAGGTGGCCTGGGTGGGAGACGGCAACAACATGGCCAACTCCTGGATTACTGCGGCCCTACGCTTGGATTTCGAACTCTATCTGGCCTGTCCGCCGGGGTATGAGCCGGATTCGGGTCTGCTGCACCTGGCCAGGGAGAAGAACCGGCCGGTGCACCTGGGGCCCGATCCCCGCTGGGCGGTGGCCGGAGCGCAGGTGGTCAACACTGATGTCTGGGCCTCCATGGGACAGGAGGACGAAGCCCAAGCCCGACGCTTGGCCTTTCAGACTTATCAGGTAAACCCCGAGCTCCTGAAATTGGCCGCCCCCCAGGCCATCGTTCTGCATTGCCTGCCGGCCCACCGAGAGGAAGAGATTACCTCAGAAGTGTTGGAAGGTCCACAATCCGCCGTCTGGGACCAGGCCGAAAACCGCCTGCACTTCCAAAAGGCCTTATTGGAATGGCTGTTGGGATAAGGGATTAAGGAATTAAATATGGTGGTCAGGGCCTAGGTTCGGGTTATAGGTTCTGGGTTTTGGGATTATAGGTCCAGCTATCAAACGACCTAGGCAAACTCCGGCGCTAGCTGGCCCCCCGGCCCATCGCCTGTCCCCCCTCCCCCCTCACCCCAAACCGCTCAAACTGCAACGTAAACGTCCCCCGCCCCTGGGTCAGTGACCGCAGGGCCGTGGCATAGCCGAACATCGCCGCCAAGGGTGCGGTTCCGCTGATCAGCCGCACCGGCCCCTTGGTCAACAGTTGCTCCACCTTGCCCTGCCGGGCGTGCAGATCCCCCAACACCTCTCCGGTGAATTCCTCCGGGGTGATGATCTCCACCCGCATGATGGGCTCCAGCAGCATCGGCTGGGCCTGGCCCATGGCCTCTTTCACCGCCGCCAGGGCCGCGATGCGCACCGCCATCTCCGTGGTCTGGCCCTCCCGGCCATCCAGACCCTCCAACACCACCATCACATCCACCGCCGGGTGCCCGAAGACCGGCCCACCCTCCAGGGCCTCCTCAATGGCCTGCTGAATGATCGGTACCAGGTTCAGACCTGGATGCCCCTCAGGCAGGCCGTTCATGAAGAGGTGGCCTGAGCCCCGGGGTCTGGCCGCCACGCTGACCTTGACCTGGGCAAAATGTCCCTTGCCGGCCAGCTCCCGCTCAAATACGCCCGTGGCCGTCGCCGCCCCCGCAATGGTCTCCCGATACACCACTTGCGGCCGGCCGGCCCTGAGATGCGTATGAAAATCCCGCTTCAAGCGGTGCAGCACCACCTCCAGGTGCAGCTCCCCCATCCCCGACAACAGCGTTTGGCCCGTGTCCTCATCAGTGTGCACCTTCAGACTTGGGTCTTCTTCCGCCACCCGTGCCAGGGCCGAACCCAGCCGCTCCTGGTCGTCCCGGCTCTCCGGCTCGATGGCCAAAGAAATCACCGGTACATAAGAGGAGATGGGCTCCAGAATTATGGGCGCCGCCGGCGCGCACAGGGTGTCTCCGGTGGTGGCCGCCTTTAACCCCAACAGCGCCACCAGGCTCCCGGCCTGGGCCTCCTCCAGGGGTTCCCGCTTGTTGGCGTGCATCCTTAAAATCCGCCCCACCTTCTCGGACACGCCCTTGACCGGGTTATAGACCTCCTGCCCGCTCCGGAGACGTCCCGAATAGAGACGGACATAGGTCAGACGCTGGCCCTGATCCACCATGATCTTGAAGACCAGGGCAGCCAGAGGCCCCTCCACCACCGACGGCCGGGACTCCTCCCGCTTCGTCTGGGGATTGGTCCCTCGGATGGCGGGCACCTGCGTGGGGTTGGGCAAAAAATTCACTATCCCGTTCAACAGCGGCTGGATGCCCTTGTTGCGCAGCGCCGCCCCGGCGTACACCGGCGTCCCCTGCAGCCCCAGCGTCGCCCGCTGCAAGGCAACCTTCAACCTCTCTGGGCGAATGGCCTCCTCCCCCAGGTAGGCCTCCAAAATCTCATCGTCCACCTCCGCCAGCGTCTCCAGCAGCGCCTCCCGGGATCTCAGCGCCAAAGGTCTTAGCTCTTCCGGAATGGCGAGCTTGTCATAGACCAACCCCAACGTGCCTTCCTGCCATCGCCAGGCCTTCATCTCCAATAGATCGATCACCCCCTCAAAACGGTCCCCCTCGCCCCAGGGGATGGTGATGACAAAGGGCCGCACCCCCAGCTTCTCCTTCAGGCTGGCTACCGCCTTGGAAAAATCGGCCCCCAGACGGTCCATCTTGTTGATAAAGGCCAGCTTCGGCACCCGATATTTATCTGCCTGGTGCCAGACCGTCTCGGACTGCGGCTCCACCCCGGCCACCGCGTCAAACACCCCGATGGCCCCGTCCAGCACCCTGAGGGACCGCTCCACCTCAATGGTGAAATCCACGTGTCCCGGCGTGTCTATCAGGTTGATCACCGCCCCTCGCCACTGGCAGGTGGTCACCGCCGCGGTGATGGTGATGCCCCGCTCCTGCTCCTCCGGCATCCAATCCATCACCGCTTCCCCATCGTGCACCTCCCCCATCTTGTGGGTGCGCCCGGTGTAATACAGGATGCGCTCCGTCAGCGTGGTCTTGCCGGCGTCAATATGGGCGATGATGCCGATGTTGCGGATGGCTGTCAGTTTGCTCATGCAGTTCCCCAGGACTTGAAACCTTTATGGTCAACCGGCCTGACCTTGGTGACGAAATTATGCCGTCAGGGATTCTCCTGATCAAAGAGGCAAAAGCCTGCCTGTTTGTAAACAAAATCCCCCGCCTTTTCAACCTGGAAAAAAATAATTATCATTCTTCCCCAGCCTAATAACGCCTTTCCCTGCCTTCCGGAATCTTCCAGAGACATCTGTCTTACCTGTGCTGGCCCTTTCCCTGGCGGTGGTTTATATATTTTTGTATAACCCTTTTCCCCTGGGGAGGGAGCGGGTAGGATAATTATCCCCTCTCCGCCTTGTGTGGGGAGCGACTGTCTTCTCATCCCCTCTCCCCCTTGTGGGAGAGGGTATGGTGAGGGGGACGGAAAAATAACGGGACGGAATCGGGACATAACGGGATGATAACGGGAAAATAACGGAAAAAAGTGGTGAGGGGCGAAACTGAAGCGGGATCAGCGGCGGGGCAAAACCGGGACCCTAGCGGGAAAGATGTGGGACCAAACCGGGACCAATGGCGGGACGACCATCCCCCTAACGAGACAATCTTTTGCATATCTAAGCGTTTAACGACTTACGGCTTATGTCTCCAGACCTTCCCTACCCAGGCCTGAAACTTTTCCAGGTAGAGGTAATACACCGGCGTGATATACAGCGTCAGCAACTGGGAAAACAAAAGCCCCCCCACCACCGCCAGGCCCAGAGGCTGCCGGGCCTCGCCGCCCGCCCCCAAGCCCAAGGCGATGGGCAAGGACCCCATCAGGGCCGCCATGGTGGTCATCATGATGGGCCGAAAGCGGATCAAGGCCCCGGCCTGGATGGCCTCAGCCGGCGGTTTGTTCTCGGTCCGTTGCGCCTCCAGGGCGAAGTCAATCATCATGATGGCGTTCTTCTTGACGATGCCCACCAGCATGATGATCCCTACGAAGGCGTAGATGTTGAGGTCGATCTTGAAAAGCATGAGGGTCACCAGGGCCCCGAAGCCGGCTGCCGGCAGACCCGACAGGATGGTCAGGGGGTGCACGAAGCTCTCGTACAGGATGCCCAAAATGATATAAATGACCAGGATGGACATAAACAAAAGCAGCCACAGCCCCCGCAGGGAGGCCTGATAAGCCTGGGCCGTGCCCTGGAAGTTGGTGGTGATGGAGGCCGGCAGCATCTCCCGGGCCGCTTTGGTCACCGCCTCCACCCCTTGGCTCAAGGCCACCCCCGGCTTGAGGTTGAAAGAGATGGTCACCGCCGGCAGTTGCCCCGCATGGTTGATCATCAACGGCCCCAAACTCTGCCCCAGTTGGGCCACTACGTTGATCGGCACCAGTTGCCCGCTGTTATTGCGGATATACAGCCAGGGCAGGGCCGAAGGGTCCCGCTGCCAGCGGGATTCCAGCTCCAGGATGACCTGATATTGATTGTTGGGCGCAAAGATGGTGGATACCTGGCGGGAACCGTAAGCGCTGTACAGCGCATCCTCCACCTGGTGGGCCGTAATCCCCAGGGCCGCCGCCTTGTCCCGGTCGATAAGCACGTCCACCTGCGGGTTGGTAATCTGCAGGTCGCTGGTGACGTCCTGCAACTCTGCCAAGGTGCGCATCTTTTCCTCCAGCTGCGGCGCATAGCGGTAAAGCTCGCCCAGATCGGGGCTCTGCAAGGTAAATTGGTACAGGCTCTTGGTAAGAGTGCCGCCGATGCGGATGATCGGCAGGTTTTGAGGAAAGACCCGCAGCCCCGGCACCTGGGAAAGTTTGGGCCGCAGATCCTGGATCACCTCATCCACCGACTGGCGCTGCCGCCGGGGAATCAGTTGCATGAACATGCGTCCGGTGTTCGCCGCAGGGTTATGCGGGCTGGCGCCCACCGCCGAGAAGAAGGACTTGACCCGGGGATCCTGAAGCACGATCTCTCCCACCGCCTTCTGGTGGGCCGCCATGGCCTCAAAAGAAACTCCCTGCACCGCCTCGGTGAAGACAAAGATGGTGCCTTGGTCTTCATTGGGAATGAAGCCCTTGTGGATAACCGCGAACAGATAGATGGTGGCCAACAGGATGACCCCGGAGACCAGCAGCGTCGCCCGCCGGTATGCCAACACCTTCTGCAGGCTGACCTCATAAAGCCAACGCATACCGGTGAAGAAGCGCTCGCTAAAGGCATACAGCCGGCCGTGCCGCTCTTCCCGGGGCGGCCGCAGAAAACGGCTGCACAACATGGGGGTAAGGGTCAGCGACACCAACCCGGAAACCAAAATGGCCGCTCCGATGGTGACGGCAAACTCATTCAGGAGTCGCCCCAGAATACCGCCCAAAAAAAGCACCGGAATAAAGGCGGCCGCCAACGACAGGGTCATGGAAATGATGGTGAAGATGATCTCTGTCGAGCCATCCAGGGATGCTTGCAAGACGGACTTGCCCATTTCCAGGTGCCGAACGATATTCTCCAGCACTACGATGGCGTCGTCCACCACAAAACCCACCGCCAGGGTCAGGGCCATCAGCGACAGGTTGTCAATGCTGAAGCCCAACAGATACATGACGGCAAAGGTGCCGAGCACCGACATGGGCAGGGCCAGACTGGGGATGACCGTGGCGGACAGGTTGCGCAGGAACAGAAAAATCACCATGATCACCAGACCCATGGCCAGCACCAGGGTGAACTTGACGTCGGCCACCGACTCCCGAATGGATTGGGAGCGGTCATACAGCACCACCAAATCGATGGCCGCCGGAATCTGCTCCCGAAAGGTGGGCAGCAGCCGGTGCACCGCGTCCGCCACCTCGATGGTGTTGGTGCCGGGCTGACGCTGGACGGCCAACACCACGGCGCGGATGTTCTTGTACCAACCGGCCACCTTATCGTTTTCCACGCTGTCCAGGACCCTCCCCAGCTCCCCCAGCCGCACCGGATTGCCGCCGCGATAGGCCACGATGACCGGTTCATAAGCCGGGCCCGTGGTGAGCTGCCCGGAAGCCATGACCGTGAAGGCCTGGTGGGCTCCGAACAGCGTGCCCGTGGGCAGATTGACATTGGCCTTCTGAATGGCCTGGGCCACCTCGTCGATACCGATCCCCCGGCTGGCCAGCGCCTGGGGGTCCACCTGCACCCGCACCGCATACTTTTGCGCTCCAAACACCTGCACTTGGGCCACGCCGTTGATCATGGAGATGCGTTGGGCCATGAGGGTGTCGGCGTATTCGTTGACTACGGACAAGGGCATGGTGGCCGAATACAGCGCGATATAAAGAATGGGCTGGTCCGCCGGGTTGACTTTGTTGAAGGTGGGAGGATTGGGCAGGTCCGGCGGCAAAAGCCGCATCGCCCGGGAAATGGCCGACTGCACGTCTTGGGCCGCCGCATCCAGGTCGCGGTGCAGGCTGAACTGCAAGGTAATCTGGGTCAGGCCCAAGGCGCTCACCGAGTTCATATTGTCCAACCCGGCGATGGTGGAAAACTCCCGCTCCAGGGGCGTGGCCACCGCCGAGGCCATGGTTTCCGGGTTGGCCCCGGGCAGGCTGGCGGACACCAGGATGGTGGGGAAGTCCACATTGGGCAGTTGGGCCACCGGCAGATAGTGGTAAGCCATGACCCCAAATAACAACAGGCCCGCCATGACTAAAGTGGTCATCACCGGCCGTCGGATGCAGCTCTCAGAGAGGTTCATAAAGAAGGACTAGAGGATTTGGGCTGGGGGCAACAGGTTGTAAGTTTAGGGTGAGGAAGCATAGGTCTTTTTCGTGAACCCGGACCGCCACCCTAAGAACCCGGAAGCCGGTTAGGAAGACCGGTCAGCACCAGCGGGCGCCCCTTTGATCACCACCCGCGCCCCTGGGGCCAGGCGCAGGTGGCCCTCCGTGACCACCGTCTCCCCAGGGTTAAGACCCTGCTCAATGACGGCTTGGCCGTCCACCGTGCGAGCCGACACCACCGGCCGATACTCTACTGTCTGATCAGAGCGGACCACATAGACGTATTGTTCGTTCTGCCCGGTCTGGACGGCCTGGGCCGGAACCGTCAGAGCCCCCGGCTGGTCCGCCAGCTTCAGAGCCGCCTCTACAAACTGCCCGGGCCACAAGCGCTTGGCCTCATTGGCAAAAGTGGCCTTCAGACGAATGGTGCCGGTGGTGGTGTCCACCGCATTATCGACAAAGGTCAGACGGCCCACCGCCGGCTTAGGCTCGCCGCTGATGACGGCCGCCACCTCCGGTTCCCCCGCCGCCATAGCCTTCTTGATGTCCGGAAAGTATTTCTCCGGCAGGGCGAAACTGACGTAGATCGGCTGTATCTGGTGGATCACCGCCATGAACTTCTTCTCATCATCCGCCTTGATGAGGTTGCCGGGATGAATCAACAGACTTCCGGTGCGCCCGCTCAACGGTGCATAAATATAGCAGTACGACACCTGCAGACGGGCGGTCTCCACCGCCGCTTCATCAGCCTTCACCGTGGCCGCCAGCGCCTCGGCGTTGGCCACCACCTGATCATATTGCTCCCGACTGATGAGATCGTCTCGGATCAAACGGCTGTAGCGCTGGGCATCGTCCCGGGCCTTCTTGAGCAAGGCCTGGTCCCGAGCCAGTTTGGCTCGGGCCTCCTTCAGCGCAGCCTCAAAAGGACGGGGATCAATAACGAAGAGAAGCTCTCCCTTTTTGACCTCCTGTCCTTCCTGGAAATGCACCTCTTTGAGTTCACCCCCCACCCGGGCGCGGATGGACACAGTGGCATAAGCCTCCACGTTGCCGATGGTCTTGATCAGAACCGGCACGTTCTGCTGTGCCGCCTGGCTCACAGCCACGGGGACGGAAGGCGCCGGCGGCCGGCTCTCGGATTTCCCCCCGGAGCAGGCGGGCAGCAGGCAGGAAAGCAGGAGAATAACAAGCACAGGGAAATAATAGCAAGATCGGCTGGCTTTCATGGATTGCGTGGTAATAATAGGCTCTTTCCCCAGTAATAATGATATCACCCCCGGGGGGCTGAATCCACTAGCATCAGATGGCTACCACAGGAAGGGGGTGAAGACAATCGCGGGGTGAAGCAAACAAGGGGCACAGCCGGCTGCGCCCCTCTAGCAAGATACCTAATATGTTGAGGGGCATGGCTGACCACGCCCTTCAACCTCGTATAATCAATAATCCCTCAGCGATAACCGCGGCCTCCTCCCCGGCGGCCAAAGGATCCCCCTCCTCTCTGTTGTGGCGGCTTGGCTTCATTGACTGTCAGGGGACGGCCTTCCACAAGCCGGCCGTTAATCATGGAGATAGCTTGTTGTCCTTCCTGCTTGCTGCCCATCTCAATAAATCCAAACCCCTTGGACTGGCCCGTCATCCGATCGGTAATGATCTTGACTGATACCACTTCTCCAGCCTCAGAAAACAATTCTTTCAACTCGTCTTCCGTTAACTGGTACGGCATATTGCCCACATACAGTTTCATTCTGCTATCCCTTTGCTCATTGGTTTTGCTGCCAAAGTTCCTTCCTGCGAGGACTCGGGTTAACTTCCCTCTTCGCGATTCTCAGGTGTTTCTGCCGGTCCCTCAGGCCTTGCTTTATTCTGGCGGCGCTTTATTTTCTCTGCCTGCTTTGCCTGCCGTGCCAATTCCTTGGCACGCTTTTCCCAGCCATAACGGTTTTTTGCCACAGGTCTCCTCCACCTAAGTTGAGCACTCTCAGCAACCTAATCCTGGCGGCCGAAGAGCTGTCAAATTAGAACCCAGCAAGCTTGGCCCGACGGAACCCCGGCAGTCAGCAAACTCCGGGGTTCCGCCGGCCAGATGCCCGTGGCTTATAGCTTGACCACGTTTTGGGCCTGAAGGCCTTTCTGACCCTGGGTTACCTCAAACTCCACTTCCTGATTTTCCGCCAAAGTCTTGAAACCAGCCCCCTGAATTGCAGTGTGATGCACAAAGACATCCGGGCCGTTTTCACGGGAAATAAAACCATACCCTTTTGCATCATTGAACCATTTGACCTTACCTGTTTCCTTCATGTACGACAAAACCTCCTCATTTGGTGGCGCACTCTGTCAGGCGCCCAAGAGCAGCCAAGTAAAAAAAACGGGGTGCCACTCAGCATCCCCGTCCGATTTCTTTGGGATCAGCGATCCCAACCCAACTGCTTTTCAGTCTGACATGCTGTGCTTATATTATGTTTACCTGACAGCGGGGCGAAAGTCAAGAAATTAAGTTTCGCAGCCCCCAAGGAGCAGGCGGGGGGGGAGGTGCTCTACATCTATAGATTTCGCCGCCAAAAAGACCGATAGCCTCCTTAATCTTTGATAGTTGGGGT